>WHUD01000005.1:0-52601 GCA_009377385.1 Actinophytocola sp. | reverse complement strand
CCGTCTGCCCACCCTGTGCCGCCTCGACCGCCGCCGCGAACGCGCCGCTCAGCTCCTCGGGATCCTCGATCGGTCCGGCGGCCCAGGCGCCGTAGCCACGGGCGATGTCGGCGATGTCGGACGGCGCGACCGGCGTCGTGTCCGCGTCGAGCAGCAGCAACGCCTCAAGGGCGGCCAGCGTCGCGGAGTCCAGTTCCTCGCACACGCGCGCCACCGACCCTGGCGTGCCCGCGCGGGTGGCGAGCACCGTGGAGTCAGGGGGCGGGGGAGTGGCCAGGTCGCGCCTGGCGAGCAGGAGCGCGGCCAGCTCATCGGGCGTGGCCGACCGCAGTGCCGCTGCCAGGGAGACCGCCGCCGAGTCGTCAGCCGCGTGCATCACATCAAACGATACCGACCAGCATCCGGGGCAGCCCGGATCGGCAGACTAGAATCTGATCCCACGAAGGCACGTCATGACTCGGAGGAACAACGTGGCGAATGCAAAGAAGGTGGCCAAGGACCGGATCGACCCGGCATGGCCGCAGGCGCAAGACAGTGACCACCCGGTGAGCGAGCTCGCGGCTGACCGGCAGGGATCGCTGTCGCCGTTCGGCGAGGTGACCTTCCCGCTCGAGTCCGTGCCCTACGAGCACCCGGAGACGGAGATCAATAAGACTCCCTGAACCCGGACACGATAGGGTTCCCTCACATCTATCGGCGCACGATATTGCGGAGTCGCACATGGCTGTCCCCGGTCCTGGTTATTCGATCACGGTGCGCGTCGACGCTCCCGCCGTTGCGAGCTCGGCGGGGGACCTGACAACGGCGGTTGGCCAGGTCGGCGGGGTACTGACCGCGTTCGACATCGTCGAGTCGCATACCGACCGCATCGTCGTCGACATCAGCGCCAACGTCCTCGACGCCGAGCACGCGGACGGCGTCACAGAGGCGCTTGAGCAGTTGTCCGGCGTGCGGGTGCGCAAGGTCTCCGACCGCACCTTCCTGATCCACCTCGGCGGCAAGATCGAGGTCAACTCGAAGGTCGCGCTGCGCAACCGCGATGACCTCTCCCGTGCATACACGCCGGGCGTCGCGCGCGTATGCCAGGCCATCGCCGCCAATCCTGAGGACGCCCGCAGACTGACCATCAAGCGTAACACCGTCGCCGTCGTCACCGACGGCTCCGCTGTGCTCGGTCTCGGCAACATCGGGCCTGCTGCTGCGCTGCCGGTGATGGAGGGCAAGGCGGCGCTGTTCAAGAAGTTCGCCGGGGTCGACGCATGGCCGGTGTGCCTCGACACGCAGGACACCGAGGAGCTGATCCGCACGGTCGAACTGCTCGCGCCCACCTACGCGGGCATCAACCTGGAAGACATCGCCGCGCCGCGCTGCTTCGAGATCGAGGCGAGGCTGCGGGAGAAGCTGGACATCCCGGTCTTCCACGACGACCAGCACGGCACCGCGATCGTCACCGCCGCCGCGCTGCGCAACGCGCTGCGGGTGGTCGACAAGAACATCGAGGACTGCAAGATCGTGGTGTGCGGCGTCGGCGCGGCAGGCTCGGCGATCATCCGGCTGCTGCAGCTCAAGAAGCCTGCCGACATCGTCGCCGTCGGCAGGCGGGGCATCGTGCACACCGGGCTCGAGGACATGAACCCCAACGTGCAGTGGATCGCCGATCACACCAACGCCGACGGCAAGCAGGGCAGCCTGCACGACGCGCTTGTCGGCGCGGACGTGTTCATCGGCGTGTCGGGGCCGAACCTGTTCGGGGCGGAGCAGGTCGCGACCATGGCGGACGACGCGGTGGTGTTTGCGCTGGCCAACCCGGACCCGGAGATCGACCCGATCGAGGCGCAGCAGCACGCAGCGGTCGTCGCCACCGGACGCAGCGACTACCCGAACCAGATCAACAACGTGCTGGCCTTCCCCGGCGTGTTCCGTGGCCTGCTCGACGCCCACGCACACCAGATCCAGGACGAGATGCTGGTCGCGGCGGCCGACGCCATCGCGGACGTCGTCGACGCCGACCGGCTCAACGCGGCGTTCATCGTGCCGAGCGTGTTCGACGCGGCGGTCGCGCCAGTGGTCGCCGACGCCGTGAAGAGCGTCGCACTGCGTGAGGGGTAGTGGTGGCGTGAGTGAACTCAGCCACGTTGACGAGTCGGGCGCGGCCAGGATGGTCGACGTCTCCGGAAAGGACCGCACAACCAGGGTCGCTCTGGCGACCGGAGTCGTGCGGACCACTGCGGAGGTGATCGGGCTTCTCACCGAGGGTGGGCTGCCGAAGGGCGACGCGCTGGCGACCGCCCGCATCGCCGGGATCATGGGCGCCAAGCGGACGCCTTCGCTTGTGCCGTTGTGTCATCCGCTCGCCATTTCCGGCGTCGACGTCGAGTTCGACGTCCGCGACGCCGAGGTCGGCATCGCGGCCACAGTGCGCACCACCGACCGCACCGGGGTGGAGATGGAGGCGTTGACGGCCGTCGCCGTCGCCGGGCTCACCCTGCACGACATGATCAAGGCTGTCGACCCGGCCGCGACGCTGGACGCGGTGCGGCTGGACCGCAAGGAAGGCGGCAAGTCGGGCACGTGGGAGAGGCCGGAGGGTCGCTGATGGCTGATCGCAGCGCACGGGTGATC
This sequence comes from Actinophytocola sp., assembly GCA_009377385.1. Taxonomy (GTDB): domain Bacteria; phylum Actinomycetota; class Actinomycetes; order Mycobacteriales; family Pseudonocardiaceae; genus Haloechinothrix_A. The sequence goes on along the minus strand of WHUD01000005.1, from coordinate 49,979 downwards.
GTCGCGTCGAACCGGGCCGCGACGGGCGTGTACGAGGACACCACCGGTCCGATCATCACCGACTGGCTCACCGAGCGGGGCTTCGCCGTCGACCTGCCGGTTGTGGTGCCGGACGGCGACCCGGTCGGCGCCGCGCTGCGGGAGGCCGTGGCCGCTGGCGTCCAGGTCGCGATCACCACGGGTGGCACCGGCATCTCGCCGACCGACCGCACGCCCGACGTGACCGCTCAGGTGCTCGACTACGAGGTGCCGGGGCTGGCCGACGCGATCAGAGCCGCCGGGCTGCCGAAGATGCCGACCGCAGTGCTGTCGCGGGGCAGGGCCGGGGTCGCCGCTCGCACCCTCGTCGTGAACCTGCCCGGCTCGCGCGGTGGGGTGAAGGACGGCCTCAGTGTGCTCGCCGACGTCCTTGACCACGCACTGTCGCAGCTCGCGGGTGGCGACCACGTCCGGGAGGACGTGAGTGGCACCGGCGCGGACGCCGCTGGCGCTGCTTCGGGTGTGCCTGAAAGCGCGACCCCCGCGGTAGCCCCCGAGCCTGCCGCGCGGGTCGTGCTGTCTCAGGTCACCGACCAAGCGGTGTCGGTCGATGAACACGCCGCCGCCGTCGCTGACCGCACCGCTGGCGCGGTCGTCAGCTTCGGCGGGGTGGTGCGCGACCACGACGAGGGTCGTGACGTGCGTTCGCTGTACTACGAGGGCCACACGAGAGCGGGTGATGTCCTCGACGCCGTTGTGGCCGAGGTGACCGCCCGTCACTCCGGGGTCACGGCGGTCGCGGTCAGCCACCGCATCGGCGACCTCGCCATCGGCGACGTCGCACTGGCGTGCGCGGTGGCGGCCTCGCACCGGCAGGAGGCGTTCGCCGCCTGCTCGGACCTGGTCGACACCGTCAAGCAGCGGTTGCCGATCTGGAAGCACCAGATCTTCGCCGACGGAACCGACGAGTGGGTCAACTCGCCGTAGCCCGCCAGCCCTTGGGGGCCGCGCCTGCGGTGAATGACGCTTTCAGCGCACTGGACGCACGGGCACGCATCACACGGCCCGGATGTGCGGGCCCGCGTCACACGACCCGCGTGCGCGAGACACATCCACGACGCGCTGCTGTGCCCCATCGCGCTGGGCGCGATGGGGCACAGCGGATCAGCGAAGGTCGTTGATCACTTGGTGGCGATCTTCTGGCCGACCAGGATGAAGTCCGCGTCGCTGATGTAGTCCTTGTTCAGCTGGTGCAGCTTCTGCCAGCCGCCCTTGACGTCCTTGTCAGAGGCGATCTCGGAGAGAGTCTCGCCCTTCTTGACCGTGTAGTCGCCTTCCGGGTTGGACTTGGCGACACGGGCCTGGACCGGAGCGGCCTGCGGGGCAGGCTGCGGCGCAGCGGCGCCACCCTCGGTGTTGGAGCCCTGGTAGCTGTAGCTACCGCTGGCGCCAGCCGAGTACCAGCCGGTGGAGTCGCTGCAGGCGGGCCAGGCGTCGGGGCCCTGGCTCGCCAGCACCTTCTCGGCGATACGGATCTGCTCGGCCTTAGACGCCTGGTGCGCGTAGCCGGTGCCACCGTATGCCTGCCAGGTGCTGTGGGAGAACTGAAGACCACCGTAGTAGCCGTTACCGGTGTTAATGCTCCAGTTGCCGCTGCTCTCGCACTCCGCGAGCATGTCCCAGTTCGGGGCATAGGCAGCGTTAGCGGGGGCGGCCATCGCAATCGGAGCACCGACTGCAACGCCCGCCACGGCAACACGAACGATGTTGCGAGTAGTCGTAGACAGCTTGCGGTGCTTGCCTCGGTAAGACATTTGGCCTATCTCAATCCTCCGCGCCGCCGTTCTGGCTGGGGTCATCCCGCGTCCCTGTCCCGGAGTTACTTTCGTTCGGGGTTTTATTCCGGAAACGCCGTCGGACAGGGTTTGGCGAACGGGTTCCCGGTCTTGCCGTGGCTGGTGTCGGGGCCAACCGAGAGACGACGGTACGTAACCGAAACCAAGATCGGAAATTTTCCAATACGTGATCTAGATCACGGTAACAATATTGTTTGGATAACGACTCGGTGATAAACGCAGGTCAGAGCGCCGTTACCAGTCCGTTGCCTTCACTCTGCGAATCACCCAGAGTGAGGTCTGCATCACGTGGATACACCGCCGATGGACCATTCGCAGGGGCGGTTGAAAGGCCACCGAAGGGTGTCCCAGGTCGCAGTATCGCGGCATCGCTTGACGTGAGAATCCCCAGCATCAAGCGCAAAAATAGCCTCCGGAATCCGAGCGGGAATCGAGCCGGAATCGATCCCGGAATGCAGTGATAATCGACCCCGAAAGGGTGTGTCGCGCGAGCCGCGCCGTCAACCGGTTGGGGAATCATCGTCGAGTGGGCCCGTGCTTTTCAGCCGACCGGGGAATCGTCGTGTCGCGCGAGCCGGGCGGTCAGCCGCCCGCGAACGGCGGGAGGACGTCGAGCTGCACTCCGTCGTGCAGCGGCGCGGAGTGTCGCCGCACCGCCACCTCGTCCACCAGGAAGCTGGCTGCGGTCAGCACCCGCGCCAGCGCCGTGTCGTGCCGCGCCCGCATCGCGTCGAGGGCGGCGGCGAGGTCGGCGTCGGCCGGCAGGCTCAGCGTCTCGGACTCTGTGCCCGCCGCCGCACGCGCGGAGGCGTAGTACCGCACGTGCACGGAGATGGTGCCGGGCTGCCCGGCCGCAGGGGTCTCGGTCATCTCGTTAGCCGCCGATGGAGCTCATCGGCCGCAGCGGCTGCGCGAACCCGGCGTCGTTGATCTCGTGCCCGGCGAGCTTGGCCCACATCGTCGCGCGCCAGGCGTTGGCGATGTCCTCGTCCGAGGCGCCCTGGCGCAGCATCGCGCGCAGATCGGTCTCGCGCTGGCTGAATAGGCAGGAGCGGATCGCGCCGTCCGCCGTCAGCCGGGTCCGGTCGCACGCCGCGCAGAACGGCCGCGTCACCGAGGCGATCACGCCGACGTCGCCGGGGCCGCCGTCGACGAGCCAGCGCTCGGCCGGCGCGCCGCCGCGCTCCTCGTCGCTCGGGGTGAGGGTGAACTCCGTCCGAAGCAGCGACAGGATCTGCTCCGCGGTGATCATGGCGGAACGGTCCCAACTGTGCTGCGCATCCAGCGGCATCTGCTCGATGAAGCGCAGGTGGTAGCCGTTGTCGAGGCAGAACCGCAACAGTCCCGTCGCCTCGTGCTCGTTGACGCCTGGCAGCAGGACAGCGTTGATCTTGACGGGGTCCATGCCCGCCTCGCGCGCGGCGGCCAGCCCGGCGAGCACGTGGCTGAGCCGGTCGCGGCGGGTGATGTGAATGAACGTGTCCCGCTCGACGGTGTCCAGCGAGACGTTGATCCGGTCGAGCCCGGACGCCGCCAGCTTGGGCGCGCGCTTGGCGAGGCCGATGCCGTTGGTCGTCATCGCCACGCGCGGCCGGGGCCGTAGTGAGGTGATCTCCGCGATCAGCGACTCGAGGCCGGGTCGCAGCAGCGGTTCGCCGCCGGTGAGCCGGATGTCGGTGATGCCGAGTCGTTCGACCGCGATTCGCATCAGCCGGAGCAGCTCGTCGTCGGCGAGCACCTGCTCGTCCGGCATCCAGTCGAGGCCCTCTTCCGGCATGCAGTAGGTGCAGCGGAGGTTGCACTTGTCCGTCAACGACACGCGCAGGTCGGTCGCGACCCTGCCGAACGTGTCGACGAGTGCGGGCGTGTCGGGCCGCCCTGTCGTGTCGGCGGCGCGCGCGTCACCAACCATCTGGGGCAGGCCAAGGTTAATCGCGGTCACCTTGTCCAGGGTAACGGCCAGGGTGACAAAAAAGACCGCTGCCATCTGTCCCAATCTGGAACAGATCAGCAGATGCGTCAATTGAACCCTATTCACGACGCAGTTGCGCGGCTATGGTGCCATCTATGGCGCAGTTTCGGATTTCAGAGACCGCCGACCTGCTCGGTGTGAGTGGGGACACGGTACGGCGGTGGGTCAAGTCGGGCCAGCTCCCCGCGTTATCGGAGACGGGCGGTCGCACGCTGATCGACGGCGCGCGGCTCGCGGAGTTCGCAAGGGAGCGGGCCGCCGTCGCGGAGGACCCGTCCGGCGTGGGGCGTTCCGCGCGCAACCGGTTCGTCGGTCTTGTCACCAAGGTCATCGCCGACACCGTGATGGCGCAGGTCGAGATCCAGGCCGGACCGCATAGGGTGGTGTCACTGATGAGCGCGGAAGCCGTCCGCGACCTCGGACTCGCGCCGGGCGAGCTGGCCGTCGCCGTCGTCAAGGCAACCACCGTCGTCGTCGAGACGCCGGGCGGTGCCTATGTATAAGAAGGGCACGATCGCCCTGCTGGCGGGGCTGCTCGCGCTGAGCGGGTGCACATCGGCAGGGTCGTCCTCGGACCAGACGCTGACCGTGTTCGCCGCGTCCTCCCTCACCGAGGTCTTCACCACCCTGGAGCAGCGGTTCGAGAAGGAGCATCCGGACGTCGACGTGCGGGTGAACTTCGCGGGCTCGTCCACGCTGGCGCAGCAGATCATCGAGGGCGCGCCCGCCGACGTGTTCGCCTCCGCCGACGCGACGGTCATGCGAGACGTCGTCGCCGAGGGCCTACTCGCAGGGCAGCCGAAGCCGTTCGCGACCAACACGCTGACCATCGCCGTTGAGAAGGGCAACCCGCTCGGCATCGGCGGCCTTGCCGACCTCGCCCGCGAGGACGTCACCGCCGTGGCGTGCCAGCCGCAGGTGCCGTGCGGCAACGCAGCAAGGGAGCTGGCGGCCAGGCACGACGTCCAGCCCCGGCACGACAGCGAGGAGTCCGACGTCAAGGACGTGCTCGCGAAGGTGCGGGCCGGTGAGGCCGACGCCGGGCTCGTCTACGTCACCGACGTGCGTGCCGAGTCCGACGCCGTCGACGGGGTGAAGATCGCGGGCGCCGAGGACGCCGTCAATACCTATCCGATCGCCACGCTCGCCGACGCCCACCCGCTGGCCGCCGAGTTCCAGCGGTTCGTGCTCAGCGAGGGCGGCGGCGTGCTGCGCGAGGCGGGATTCGGCGCGCCATGACCCGCGACCGACTCACGCAGGCGGGCAGGGTGCCGACGGTGCTGTGGCTGCCTGCCACGCTCGCGCTCGCGCTGGTGACACTGCCGATCATCGGGCTGTTGCTGCGCACCGACTTCGTCCGGCTACCAGCGCTGCTGACGTCGGACGCCTCGCTGCACGCGCTGCGGCTGTCGTTGCTGACCGCCGCGCTGTCGACCGTGTTGTGTGTCGTGCTCGGAGTGCCGCTCGCGGTCGTGCTCGCCCGCTCGACGTTCCCGTTCGTGCGGGTGGTGCGCGCCGTTGTGCTGCTGCCGCTGGTGCTGCCGCCCGTTGTCGGTGGGTTCGCGCTGCTCTACAGCCTGGGTCGCAATGGTTTCATTGGCTACCTGCTCGACGTCGCCGCCGGAATCCAGGTGCCGTTCACCACGGCGGCGGTGGTGATCGCGCAGACGTTCGTCGCGATGCCGTTCCTCGTCGTCAGCGTCGAGGGCGCGCTGCGGGCGACCGGGGAGGACTACGAGCGCGTCGCCGCCACCCTCGGCGCGCGGTCGACCACGGTGTTCACCCGCGTCACCTGTCCGCTGCTGTTGCCAGCGCTGGCGTCAGGGGTTGTGCTCAGCTTCGCGCGGGCGCTCGGCGAGTTCGGCGCGACGATCACCTTCGCTGGCAGCCTGGAAGGCGTCACCCGCACGTTGCCGCTCGAGGTGTACGCGCAGGCGAACGCCGACGTCGACAGCGCGGTGGCGCTTTCGTTGCTGCTCATCGTGATCGCGGTCGTTGTGATCGTGGTCGCGCGACCGCGCTCGGTCGAAGGAGTCAGGGCATGAGTGGGCTGCGGGCCGAGCTGCGGCTGCGGCGGGACGGCTTCGCGCTCGACGTCGCGCTGGACGTCCCTGACGGCGGGGTGCTCGCGGTGCTCGGGCCGAACGGGTCCGGCAAGTCGACGCTGCTCGACTGCCTCGCCGGGCTGCTGCGGCCGGGCGATGCGTCCATATATATAGGCGGCCGGTCGGTGGCGGAGCTGCCGCCGCCGGAGCGCAGGGTCGGGCTGCTGCGACAGGACCCGCTGCTGTTCCCGCACCTGAGCGTGCTGGACAACGTCGCGTTCGGACCTCGCTCGCGCGGCAGCGGCGCCGAGGAGGCGCGGGAGGTGGCGCGGCGCTGGCTCGCGGAGATCGGCGTCGCGGAGTTCGCCGACCGGCGGCCCGCCCGGCTGTCCGGCGGTCAGGCGCAGCGGGTCGCACTGGCGCGGGCGCTCGCGACCGACCCCGCGCTGTTGCTGCTTGACGAGCCGCTCGCCGCGCTGGACGTCGACGCCGCACCCGCGATGCGGGCCGCGCTGCGGACGGTGCTGCGGCAACCGAGGGAAGGCCGGGTTGCCGTCGTCGTCACCCATGACCCGCTGGACGCCATCAGCCTCGCCGACCAGGTGCTGGTGCTGGCCGACGGCGCGGTTGTCGAGCAGGGGCCGACCAGGGCGGTGCTCGCCGCGCCGCGCACCGGGTTCGCGGCGCGGATCGCTGGGCTCAATCTCGTGGCGGGCGAGGCGACCGGCGACGGGCTGCGCGTCGACGGCTACGCGCTCACCGGGGTCCTCGCCGACGACGCTGTCGCAGGGGATCCGGCCGTTGCGGTGTTCGCGCCCCGCGCGGTGTCGGTGTACCCGGGGGACGACGAGCCGCACGGCAGTCCGCGGAACACCGCCCCGGCCACCGTCGCCGCGCTCGAACCGCACGGTCCCGTCGTGCGCCTGCGCATGCGCGACGACCGGCCCGGCTGGACGTCCGGCATCGCCGCCGACCTCACCCCTGCCGCCGTCGCCGACCTCGCCATCGACGTCGGCAGCGAGGTACTGCTGTCGGTGAAGGCGGCCGCTGTCGACGTCCACTCCGCATTGCGGCGCTCGCCAGCCCCCTGAACTGCTGCAAGCACCGTGCCGGGCATATCGTCTGGTCTGTGACTCAGCCAGCGACGTACGTGGTGGGCGACGTGCACGGGCACGTCGAGCCGCTGCGCGCCGCGCTGCGCGACGCCGGGCTGGTGGACGCGGCAGGCGACTGGGCGGCTGGTGAGACGCGGCTGTGGTTCCTCGGCGACTTCGTCGACAGGGGGCCGGACGGCATCGGTGTCATCGACCTCGTCATGCGGCTGGACAAGCAGGCGACCGAGGCTGGCGGTCAGGTGCAGACGTTGCTCGGCAACCACGAGATCCTGCTGCTCGGCGTGCACAAGTTCGGTGACGCCGAGGTGCCGTCCGACTACGGTCACCGCAGCTTCGACCGCAGCTGGGCGCTCAACGGCGGCCAGCAGTCCGACATCGACGCCTTCACGCCCGAGCACGTCGACTGGCTGCTGCGGCGCCCCGCGCTCGCGCACGCCGCCGACCACCTGCTGCTGCACTCCGACACGCTGGAGTACTTCGAGTGGGGCTGCGACGTCGACACCGTCAACGACGCCGTGCGCGACGTGCTCGCCGGGGACGACATCGCCGAGTGGTGGGAGGTCTGGCGGCGGATGACCACTCGGTACGCCTTCAGGGGTCCGGACGGCCCCGAGGTCGCCGACCTTGTCCTTGAGCGCCTCGGCGGCAGCCGCATCGTGCACGGTCACAGCGTCATCGCCGACCAACTCGGCGTGCACCCGATGGACATCGAGGGCCCGCTGGTCTACGCCGGTGGCAAGGTCCTCGGCGTCGACGGCGGTTTGTTCGTCGGCGGCCCTTGTCTTGTTGTGCCGCTGCCCTGGGAGGGGTGAGCGGGTGCCCTTCGTGGCACCCCTCAGGCGCACAACTCGCCGCGCGCGATCATCACTGCCCGGCCGGTGAGCCCTACCCGGTCGCCGGAGAGCGTCATCCGGACGGTCCCGCCACGCGCGGACACCTGCCTGCCGATTAGCTCGCGCTTGCCGAGCCGCCGCGCCCAGTACGGCGCGAGTGTGCAGTGCGCCGAGCCGGTCACCGGGTCCTCGTCCACCCCGGCGCCGGGGAAGAAGCAGCGGCTGATGAAGTCGATGCCATCGATGTCCGATGGTGCGGTGACGATCACACCCCGCGCGGGCAGCTCGCCGAGGGACGCCTTGGGCCGCACCGCCCGCACCTGCGCGGGGTCCGCCGCGACGACAAGCAGGTCGGACACGCCGCGCTCGATGTGCTCGATGGTGACCCCGCCCAGCGCGTCGACCAGCGTCGGGTCGGCGTCAACCGGATCGCCGGGATCGGCGGGGAAGTCCATTTCCACCCAGCCGTCGCCGGTCGCGGTGCAGGTCAGCGTGCCGCTGCGGGTGGCGAACGTCCGAGAGCCGCCGAGCACGTGCGCGGTCGCGAGGGTCGCGTGGCCGCAGAGGTCGACCTCGGTGCTGGGCGTGAACCACCGCAGCGGGGTCGGTTCCGGCGCGTTGACCTCGACGAACGCCGTCTCGGAGTGCTTCAGCTCTGCCGCGACGGCCTGCATCCAGTCCTCGTCCGCTGGCGCGTCAAGCAGCACCACTCCTGCGGGGTTGCCCGCGAACGGCGTGTCGGTAAAGGCGTCGACGATGTACATCCGCATAGCGCCGATCATGCCCGAAATCGCGCACGGTTACGCTGTGCGGACGTGAGCTTGTGCGTCGGATTTCGATCTGGACATGACGTTGATCGACCCCAGGGAGGGGATGGTCGATGTCATCGATGAACTGGCAGCCGACTCCGGCCTGCGGCTGGACTCCGCCGGTTTCGCCGCGCGGCTCGGTCCGCCGCTCGCGGTTGGTTTACGCAACGCCGGTGTGCCTGAACAGCGGATTCCCGAGAGTGGATATCCATATCAGTGCAGCGACCACAACATGTCGTGTTTGATCAATCCCGTCGGCACCGGTTGCTGCGGCACGGGCACCGGTCCTGGCGAAGGTACTGCATCGATATGGATATGCCCTTTCCCGAGTTGGTGCCCCGGTTCCGGGAGCTCTATCCAGACGTCGTCGTGCCAAGGACCCGCCCGATGCCCGGTGCGCTCGCCGCCGTCGCCTCTGTGCGGGACGCTGGCGGCTCGGTGATCGTTGTCACCGGCAAGTACCAGCCGAGCGCCGAGCTGCATCTGCGTGCCCTCGGTATCGAGGTGGACGCCATTGTCGGGGAGCTGTTCTCCGACACCAAGGCCACCGCGCTGGTCGAGCATGGCGCGTCGATCTATGTCGGCGACCACGTCGGGGATGTGCGGGGCGCGCAGCGGGCGGGCGCGGTGTCCGTCGCGGTGGCGAGTGGGCCGTGCGGTGCCGGTGAGCTGGCTGACGCTGGCGCGGACGTCGTGCTGGCCAGCCTCGACGACTTCCCCGCTTGGTTCGGCGAGCACCGCGCTCCCGCGCTGTAGTTCACACGATCAGGTAGGAGGTGTCATGCCAGCGAAATGAACCGCGAATTTCTGCGTATACATCACGGCTGCATCGACACAGCCGGGCACGTATGGTAGCCAAATGGCTACGCTCATCCGATCGGGCGTACTCATTGACCACACAGGAGGGTGACGCGGTGAGTCAACGAGGCGGATCGTCCCGGCGTGGGCGCCGCCGCGAACGCGGCACGGGCGCACGAGCCTCCTCGGCGACGAAAACGACCACGAACACGACCGTCACGGAGGACGCCGGCGTCGTGTCCCCCGTTCCGGACGGTGAGTTCAACGCCACGGACGCCACGGACGCCGCTACGCCGGCAGCCAAGGGCAAGAGCAAGAAGACCGGCGATACCGAATCGAACTCTGCGCGGGATAACGACGCCCACGCCGAGTTCATCGCGCAGTTCCCGTCGACAGATCCGGACGCCATGGACGGCGCTGCTGAAGCCGACGATAAGGACAGCGCTGCGGGGGCTGCGGAAGGTGCCGAGAGTGCTGAGGCCACGCGGGCTGCCGAGTCGACCGAGCGTGCCGACGCCGAACCAGCCGGCGATGGCATCGAGGCGAAGGACGAGGCGAAGGACGAGACGGCCAAGGGCGAGACGGCGAAAGACGAGACCGCCAAGGACGAGACCTCCCAGGTCGAGGCCGAGATCTCGGACGACGCCGTTGCGACTCCGTCGTCCGAGGCCGAACGTGCGGCTCCCGAGGCCACAGAGACGGACAGCGGCGAGCCCGAGGTGATTGCCGCGCGTGAGGTTGGCGACGCCGAGGCTGAGACGCAAACGGCGGACGACGACGTTGCCGAGCCGACGACGGCGGCAGTCGACACCGGCGCCGAAGAGGTTGACGCCCAAAACGCCCGAGGCGCCGATACCGACACACAGGCCGCAGCCGCCGACGCTCCGGGTGCCGAGGTCTCTGCCGCAGCCCACACCGACAGCGCAACGGCCGACGCCCAGGGCGCCGAGCCCGGAGCAACCGACGCCGGAGACGCCCCGGCCGTGGAGGCACCTGCGGCCCTTGACCCGGACGTCGACGGCACCGACGACCCGGACGAGGCCCTCGACGACGAGGCCCTCGACGACGAGGACGCTAGCTCCTGGGTCCGGCCGTACGTCTGGACCGGCGGGCGCACCGAGACGACGCTGGACTTCGCCGTCGAGACCCTGGTCAGCGCTCGGGAACAGGTCGCGGGCGCTGACGAGGTCATGCGGGACGAACACCGCAGGGTGCTTGAGCTATGCGAAGAACCGCGTTCGGTGACCGAGATCGCGGCGCTGCTCTCGGTGCCGCTCGGCGTCGCAAAGACGTTGCTCGGCGCGATGGTGGAGGAGGACCTGGTCGTCGTGCACCGCACCAGCGGGTCGGCGGCAGGCCCCGATCTCGCGTTAATGGAACGGGTGTTGCGCGGACTCAAGAAGCTGTAGACACAACGGATGTGTGTAACGCCGCCAGAGTCGGGAACGCTATCCCGAACGGGCCTCCCGCCACAGCAGCACGAGTCCGGCGGCGAATCCCAGTGACGTGAGACCGACCGATCCCATGGTCAACCACACCGGGATGGCGCGCTCGCCGAGCGCGTACATGGCGAGCACGACGAGGATGCCGGTGATGCCGATGGCGAAGCAGCCCACCGTGAGGTGCAACGGGCTCACGGAAAAATGTCGTTGTGACATGGGAATCTTCCATGGACGGTTAACGCAGCGGTGCGGCTAACGTCTGTGACGTGCCTGGCGACTACCGAGAATACCGTGGGCATTGCGTGATGAACGCGGCTAGGCTGTAACCAGACGCGCGTCGGTGGATGGACACCGAGGCGCGTTAGTCGTGAGGATAGGAGCTCGCGGCGCGCAAGCAGAGCGAAGGAATGGTGAGTGCGGTGCCGACCGGCAAGGTCAAGTGGTACGACGCGGACAAGGGCTTCGGGTTCGTTTCACAGGATGATGGCGAGGACGTCTACATCCGCAAGTCCGCATTGCCACAAGGGGTCGACGCGCTGAAGTCCGGCCAGCGGCTCGAGTTCGGTGTCGCCGATGGCAGGCGCGGCCCGCAGGCGCTCTCGGTGCGGTTGCTCGACCCACCGCCGTCCGTCGCCGAAGCGCGTCGCCGTCCCGCCGAGCAGTTGCACGGCATGGTCGAGGACATGATCAAACTGCTTGAGGCGCGGGTGCAGCCGGACCTGCGCAAGGGCCGCTACCCCGACCGCAAGCACACCAAGCGCATCGCGGAGGTGCTGCGCGCGGTCGCCCGCGACCTCGACCCGTAAGTCGTCAGCCGTCAGCGTGCGGAGAGCTCGACGCTCCACCAGCCCCGCGCGAGCAGTTGCGGGTTGCCCTCGGAGTCGGTGATCGGCTTGCCGTCCGCGCCGCCTGCGTAGGCCCCGCCGAGCTGCAGCACCTCGACGACGAGCAGCCGTTCGCCGGGGCTGGACGGTCGCGCGGTGTAGGCGTACGACTCGCCAGGTGAGAAGAACTTCTGGCGCACCGGCTGCGGCGTGCCGTCCGCGGACACGCCTTGGACGTTGACCAGCCACGGCGACTCAGCGACCTCGGCGGGCACCGAGATCTGCACCGGCTGGCCCGGCCGGATCGGCAGCCTGGCCTGTGCGTCGGCAGCCGCGTCGCAGTCGCTGATCAGGACGTCGCAGTACTTCAGCGGCGCGGCGCGGGTGTACTCGCCGTCTGCGTAGATCGACACCTCGGGCGGCCCTGTCTCGGCGCACGACGTCGCGAGCAACGCGAACGCTCCGAACAGCACGCCAAGCGCTTTCCTGGCTGACATGATCACCTGTTCCGCTCGGGGGCGCGCCGCGTGCGCGTGCGGCGCGGAATGCCCGCCTGTGCCCGCTGCCCGAACCGCCGCAGCGCGTCCGAGCTCGGCAGCAGCGAACGGCCGCGCTGCGCCAGCACCGTCTGGGTCAGGCCAAGCGCGAGCAGCGGCGACACGACGAGGAATCCGATCCAGTATGTCGGCGGCAGCAGCAGGCCGATCGCGCCGCCGGAGCACCATGCGAGCTGCAACACAGTCTCGGAGCGGCCGAACGCCGACGCGCGCGACTGCTCGGGCAGGTCGTGCTGGATCACGGCGTCCAGGCTGATCTTGGCCAGCGCGCTCGCCGTCGCCCCGACCAGACCGACGACCGCCGCCGTCGCCACGCCGGACAGGATTGCGGCGAGCACCGTCGATGCGAGTGTCGCGGCGACAGCTCCGATGACCACCTGGTCTGGTCTGCCGAGGTGCAGCCGCGAGCCGATGGCGTTGCCGAGGAAGCCGCCGAGGCCCGCCGCGCCGCCGATGGCGCCGAGCAAGAGTAACTGGACGAACGGGCTGTCGTCGTTCAGTTCGGCGCTCGCCTTCACCGCGAACGCCGCGAACAGCATCAGGAACCCGGTCAGCAGCCGGATGGTGCCGTTGCCCCACAGCGCGAGCGTGACCCCGCGCCCGATGTGCTGTTTCGGCCGCTTCCGCAGCGGGCGGGTGTGCAGCGTCGCAGGGACCTCACCCTCGGTGCGCTCGACCCAGCTCGGGATGCGCATCGCCTGGAACGCGCCGACGCCGCAGATCGTCGCTGCGACAAGCAGCGCGCCCGGTGAGTCGGTGAGCCAACTGAAGATGCTCGCGATGCCGCCGCCGACACCCGCAGCAGCGAGACCGAACACCGTCAGCCGCGCGTTGGTCTTGGACAGGGTGATGTCCGGCGGCACCACTCTCGGCGTGACCGCCGACTTCAGCACGATGAACGACTTCGAGAGCACCATCTTGCCCAGCGCGGCCGGATACAGCGCCCACGAGTCGAAGTAGACGGCGATGATCACGCACATCAACGCCTGCCCTGCCGACGACACCGACATCGCCAGCCTGCGGCCCCGCTGGATCCGGTCGAGCGCAGGCCCGATCAGCGGTGCGATCAGGGCGAACGGCGCGAGCGTGACCAGCAGGTACAGCGCCACCTTGCCCCTGCTCTCCGCGCTCGCCGCCGAGAAGAACAGCGTATTGGCCAGCGCGACGGCGAGCGCGGCGTCGCTGGCGTAGTTGAGCATCAGCGCATAGCTGAGCGATGTCAGCCCTGACTTGTCCGCGCCGTCGGCCTTGTGCACCCGATGGAAGGCGTCCACCGCGCGCCCTGACAGCTCCTTGCCGCGCAGCGCGGCGACCCTGGTGACGGTGAGCTTCTTCGGCATCCGCTGCCCAGGCGGCGTCTCCGGCTCTTGCGGCGGGTCCGGCTTGGCGTCATTGACCGGCGGGCGCTCCGCGCGCCACCCGCCCGCCGGGCGCAGGTTGCCGTCTGTGGCGTAGCGGTCGAAGCCCCGCGCGCCCGGCTCGGCAGGCCCGCCACGACGACGTGGTGGCGCCTGCTCCCTGCGCAGGTGGACGGTGTCGGCCTCGTCCGCGGTCGCACGGCGCGGCGGTGGCGGACTCTGGTCCCGCAACGGGACCCATTTCCTGGTCGGTTTCCTGCCAGCACGACGTGACGGATCGCCATAATGCGGCGAACCGGACCTGTCTTCCGAACCGGAACCGATCACCCCTCAATCCTGCCCTATCCGGGCTGGGTCGGGTCGCACCGGTCGCCGTGCTTCGCGACGAAATCTCAGGTGCGCACTATTGGGGCACGAACCGCACTCGGAACGTCTTAGGCCACAGCTTGCCGGTGAGGAAGAAGTACTCGCTGCCAGGGATCGCCGCGATGCCGTTGAGGACGTCCGCTTTCGCCTGTTCGGGCGGCGTGAGCAGGCCAGATGCGTCGATCTTCCCGGTGACCGTGCCGTCGCCGACGTTGATGCGCAGGATCGTGTCGGTCTGCCACACGTTCGCGTACACCGTGCCGTTGACGCACTCCAGCTCGTTGAGCTGGTCGACCTCCTTGCCGCCGGAGCGCACCTGCACCGACCCGATCTCCTCGAACGTCTCAGGGTCGCGGAACGTCAGCGTGTCCGAGCCGTCGCTCATCACTACCCGCTCCTGCTCGGCCTGGTAGCACAACCCCCAGCCCTCGCCGGAGTACTCGACGCGCTTCTGCTCGGCAAGGGTGTCGGCGTCACGGCGGATGGCGACGCCGCTCTCCCACGTCACCTGCCAGAGCGAGTCCTCGACCACGGTGATGCCCTCGCCGAAGAACGGCGGCGGCAGCGCCATCCGCGCGAGTTCCTTGCCTGACGTGGTGTCGACCGCCCGCACCCAGGACATGCCGACCCGCCCCGTACTCTCATACAGGACGCCGTGTGCGATCTCATATCCCTGTGTGAAAGCGTTTGGGTCATGTGGAAGCGTCTCCAGGACCTGCGCACGCAAGCGCTCGGGCGGTTGCGGCGCAACTATCCCGGCCTCGCCATCGGTTTTCGTGCTGGTCGTCGGCTCCCCGCTGGCGCCACATCCGGCGAGGGCGACCCCGGCGAGCAGCATGCTCACGAGCAGCCGGGGCCCGATCATGAAGAGTCCGCTACGCACCAGCCACGCCTCTCTGCAGAGCCTGCGTTTATTCTCGACACCATGAGCTCGACGTCCACCGCAACCGAGACCGCGCAGCCACAGCCAGCGCCGGAGCTGGTTGACGCGGTCGAGCTGTCGCGCTCGGTTGCCCGCGACGAGGCCGCTGACCGCGGTTACGACCCGGGCTCCGCCGTGGGTGAGCATATCGGCGTCGCACCGGAGAGCCAGGACTGCGTCACCCATCTGTTCCGGGCTGACGTGCCTGGCTACCGGGGCTGGCGCTGGGAGGTCACCGTCGCGACGGCCGGCGACGACTTCCCGGTCACCGTCAGCGAGGTGCTGCTGCGGCCGGGCGACGACGCGCTGATCGCCAAGGAGTGGGTGCCGTGGGAGCGCCGCGTGCGCCCCGGCGACCTCGGCATCGGCGACATCTTCCCGCCGGAGCCCGACGACGAGCGCCTTGTGCCCGCCTACCTGGAAAGCGACGACCCCGCCGTCGAGGACGTCGCGCTGGACGTCGGCCTCGGCCGCAGGCGGGTGATGTCGCGATCCGGGCGGCTCGACGCCGCATCCCGGTGGCGTTCCGGCGAGTTCGGGCCCCGCTCCGACATGGCGCGCAGCGTGCGCGAACCCTGCGGCACCTGCGGGTTCTACCTGCCGATCGCCGGGTCGCTGAGCGCGGCGTTCGGGGTGTGCGGCAACGAGATCGCGCCAGCGGACGGCCACGTCGTCAACGTCGATTACGGGTGCGGCGCGCACTCCGAGATCGTGGTCGACAAGAGCGCCCCGGTGCCGGTGGCCGACTTGATCTACGACGACTCGCTGCTGGACGTCGAACAACACGCCAGCGCGAGCGCTGCTGGTGACGGCTGACCCGTTCGGTACCGCCACGCTGCGCGACGCGGTCGTGCAGGCGTGGCGTTCCTCGCCGACCCGGTTTACCGAGGACGCCAACTCCGAGGACGACCTGCGCATCGGCGGGTATGCCGATCGGCTGTTCGTCGAGCTGGCGCAGAACGCCGCCGACGCAGCCACCCTCGCCGGGGTGTCCGGACGTCTGCGGGTGTCGGTCGCGGGCGGTGAGCTGCGGGTGGCCAACACCGGCGCGCCGCTCGACGCCGACGGCGTCGCCGCGCTGGCCTCGCTGCGGGCGTCCGCCAAGCGTGGCGGGCTGACCGTCGGCCGGTTCGGCGTTGGCTTCGCGGCGGTGCTCGCGGTGTCGAGCGAGCCCATGGTCGTCTCGCGCACCGGCGGAGTGGCGTTCTCCGATGCGTTGACCCGCTCCGTCGTGGCGGAGCTGCCGGAGCTGGCCGACCAGCTGCGTCGGCGGGAGGGCGCGGTGCCGGTGTTGCGGCTGCCGTGGCCGACCGAGGACGTCCCGCCGGATCGTTTCGCCACCGAGGTGCGGCTGCCGTTGCGGCCCGACGTCGACGTCGACGCGCTGCTGGCTGAGATCGCCGCCGAGATCGACGACGTCCTGCTCACCCTGCCCGCGCTGACCCGGATCGAGCTGCCGGGCGCGGTATGGACCCGCTCCGGCGCAGGCGTCGTGGAGATCGCGCGGGACGGCGAGCCGGTGCGGCGCTGGCGGGTGCACGAGACGAGCGGTCATTTCACGGCGGCGCAGGCGGCGACGCTGGGCATCGAGGCGGTGCCACAGTGGACGGCGCTGTGGGCGCTGCCGGTCGACGCCTCCGGGCGGCCCGACCCGCTTGAGCGCGACGTCCTGCACGCCCCGACCGCCACCGACGAACGGCTGACGTTGCCCGCGCGGTTGATCGCATCGGTGCCGGTCGAACCGTCGCGTCGGCGGGTGCTCGCCGGTCCCGCGGTGTCCGTTGTGCTTGCCGCCGCCGCGGATTCCTATCTGGATCTGGTGCGGTCCGTGTCCTATCAGGATCGCCTTGCCCTTGTGCCGTCCTCGGGTTTCCCGGCATCCGATGTGGACGACATGCTGCGGGAGCTGATCACCGAACGCCTGCGGGTGTCCGCGTGGCTGCCGCGTTCGGGCGGCGGAGAGCTGTCAGGTGGCGGGGCGCGGGTGCTCGACGTCGATCTGCCTGAGCTTGGCGCGCTGCTCGGGGAGGTGCTGTCCGATGTGGCCGCGCCGGTGGGACCGGCCGTGCTCCGGACGCTGGCGCCGTTGGGGGCCGGGACGCTCACCGTGTCCGAGGCCGTGGACGGCCTTGCGGGGATCACGCGGTCCGTGCGTTGGTGGCGCGGGCTGTACGACATGCTCACCACCGCGCTCGACACGCACGCCGTCAGCGCGGACGCGCTGTCCGGCCTGCCGGTGCCGCTGATCGACGGCCGGCTGGTGACCGGCGTGCGCGGCGTGCTGCTGCCGGAGTTCGCCGCGCCGGAGCTGCTCGAGCTGCTGGCCGAGGCGGACGTCGTTGGCCTGCATGTCGCGGATCCGGACGTCGCGCATCCGCTGCTGCGACGGCTCGGCGCTGATGGCGTCGACCCGCCGGGGCTGCTGGCGGCGTCCGCGTTGCGGTCGGCCGTGGAGCGCAGCGTCCAGGACGCCTCGGCGGGCATGGACGTCGGGTCGCTGGTGCGGCTGGTGCTGTGGTTGGTATCCGAAGGCTCCGGCGCCGGTTGGCTTGGCGCGTTGGCGTTGCCCGCCGACGATGGCGGCTGGCGGCGGGCAGGCGAGCTGGTGTCGCCGTCCTCGCCCCTGCTCGACGTCCTCGCGGACGACGCGATCGGCGACGATGCCGCCCTCGACGTCGTCGACAAGGACTTCGCCGCCGAGTGGCCCGATGCGACGCTGCGTTCGGTTGGCGTGCTCGACACGTTCGCCGTGGTCGACGATCCGGAGCCGGTCGAGCCCGACCACGACCTCCCTGACGAGCGGGAGTGGTGGGACAGCCGCGCCGAGCCGCCCGCCTCACTGCTCGCTGTGCGCGACATGGACCTTGTCGATGACGACGCCTGGCCGGCCGCGCTCCGGCTGCTCGCCGAGGAGCGCGAGACGTGGGAGGCCGTGACCGCCCCCGGCGGGCACACCGGGTGGTGGCTGGCGCGGTTCGCGCTGCTCGACGACCAGCCGCCGAACCACTGGCGGCTGCCGGACTGCGAAGCGCTCGCCGGGCTCTACGACGCCGTCCCTGACCTCGGGCTGAGTCGCGAGGTGCTGGTCGCGGCCGGGGTGCGCGACACCCTCGACGTCACGGATGCCGAGGACGCCGAGGACCTGCTCGACCGGCTGGCCGACCCGTCCCGGGAGCCGCGCCAGGGCGTCGTGCTCCGGGCGCACGCCGCGCTGGCCGCCCTGTCGCCGGAGGCCGCCGCGGCGGTGAGTCCGCCGGACGCCATGCGGGCGCTTGACGGCAGCGTTACCGACGCAGACGCGGTGGGCGTGCTGGACGTGCCGTGGCTGCTGGGCGTGGTCGACCCGGCGACGCTGCTCGCGGCGGACACCGTCGCGGCGGCTGGTGCGCTCGCCGACGTGCTCGATGTCCCGCTGGCCAGCGAGCGGGCAGCGGGCACGGTTGTGTCCGAGGGCGAGCTGGTCGGCTTGTCGGACCTGAGCGCGGTGTGCGTTGTCGCGGAACTGCTCGGCATCGACGTGCCCGAGGGCGGCGTCAGTCTGCACGCGGGCCTTGAGGTGCGGCTGGACGGCGCGGGCACGGCTGCCGCGCCATGGTGGGTCGACGACGTCGGGGTGATCCACGCCGACGACTCCGACTCCGGCCTCGCCCGAGCGCTGGCGCACGCCGCAGGGCGCTGGGAGCTTCGCCACGTCGTAGCCGCACTCCTGGCCGACCCCACGGCGACGACCCTCCTCGCCTGACAGCGTCCGGAACGGCGAACACGGCGTCCGGAACGGCGAACACGGCGTCGGCGGTCACAACCCGCGCTGGGCACCTCGGGAGCCGCTGCGGGAGGCGCGGCGCTGCCAGCCGACGATGCTCAGCCCTACGCCGCCGAGGGCGACGCCCGCGATCGCCGTGCGGAGCCAGAGGTCGGCGTCGAAGCTGAACCAGACCGTCAGCACCACGAACGTGACCAGCGCGATCGCCCAGAGCGACGTCGCGATCAGCACGGCTGGCGTCAGGTCGACCAGCGGTTTGGGCAGCTCCGGTGGTGTGGCGGGCGCCGTGTCGTCTGGCAGGTCGGTCACGGTCGTCAGCTTACTGTGACCGCTCGGTAGGCTGACGAAATGGCACAAGCGGCGCATGAACGCACCCTCGCCAGCCAGTTGCGGCTCGCGGTTGTGAGGCTCAATCGTCGGCTTCGCGCGCAGCATCCACAGACGAGCGTGTCGTTGACGCAGCTGTCGGCGATGTCGACGTTGCACAAATGCGGCGCGCTGACGCCCGGCCAGCTCGCTGCGAAGGAGGGCGTGCAGCCGCCGTCGATGACCAGGGTGATCGCCGCGCTTGAGCGGCTCGGCTATGTCGAGCGGCACGCGCACCCCACCGATGGCAGGCAGGCGATCGTCGAGCTGAGCGAGTCGGGCAGGGAGTACGTGGAGGCCACGATCTCGGCGCGGGAGGCATGGCTCGACGAGCGACTGGCGAAACTGTCGTCAGACGAACGGGCGATTCTCAGCCAAGCCGCCGAGATCATCGAGCGAATGGCGGGACGATGAAGCAGGCCCCTTGCGCGCTCAGGAAGGTTAGGCTAACCTAATAATCGTCCGCTTCGTGGTGGGAGCGGCAGTCAGTTCGGGAACAGACGGGGCCCGTGGCGGAGCAAGCGCCACGGGCCCCGTCGCGCGTAGGTTACGTGCCCACGCGCGGAACTCGATCAAGGTGGATGCCGAAGCGCGACCGGTATGTGGCCAGGATCTCAGCGTCGTCCGCCAGCGTGGTCTCCTTCCGCCCGCCGTTGATCGTCTCCACCAGCCGGTCGCCGCTGAGGGTGACGCGGCCGGACGCCGTCGGCAGCGAGCACGTGACGGACCGGGTGAAGTGGCTTTCGGGCGACGTCGCCTGCCACCAGCACGTCGGGCCGAAGTCGCTCAGCTCCCGCCGGCGGCATTCGAGGCGGTACACCGGCCGGTTGTCCGCGTGGACGTCTACGTCGCCGTCCGGCGTGGCGGCCAGCCGGAACACGCCGTCGGGGTCGTGCTGCGGCGCGTCGGTGGTCAGTCCCAGCGGATGCAGGGCATGGCGGCCGAACCCGACGTCGACCAGCCACTCCTCGTTGACCCGGAGTGCGAGGTGGTCGAACGGCGGCCCGAGCGTGCCGTCGTCGCGGTACACCTTGGCCGCCAGCAGTGCGACGTCGAAACCGAGCGCGCGCAGCAGCATGGCGAACGTGCCGTTCAGCTCGTAGCAGAATCCGCCCCTGCGGCGGCGGACGATCTTGTCGTAGAGCGCGTCCGCGTCGAGCGAGATCGGTTCGTCGATGTGGATGGCGATGTTCTCGAACGGCACCGCGCCCAGGTGTCGTTCGTGCAGCCTACGCAGAGCGTCCGGGGTGGGCGCAGCAGGGCGGCGGGCGCCGATCCGCGCGAGGTAGGCGTCGATCTGGGTGTCGTCCACGCGGTCGAGCCTCGCACCTCCAGTGCACTCGAAGTCAAGTGGCACCCGCCGGACGCAGTGAAGGGCGTCTCCACAACACTATGTGCTGCAAAGACGCCCTTCACGACAGCCCGAGCGGGCCTCAGCTCAGCAGCAGGCCGTTGCCGCCTGCGACGGCGTTGTCGAAGCGCTTGCCGATCTCCGCCCAGTCGTAGACGTTCCACAGCGCCTTGACGTAGTCCGGCTTCACGTTCTTGTACTGCAGGTAGAACGCGTGCTCCCACATGTCGGTCATGAGGATCGGCACGGTGGGCAGCGCCATGTTGTTGTGGTGGTCGCGGAGCTGCTGGATGATCAGCTTCTTGGCGATTGGGTCCCAGGACAGCGCGGTCCAGCCGTTGCCCTGGATGGTGGTGGCGACCGCTTCGTAGTGCGCCTTGAACTTGTCCCAGGAGCCGAAGCTGTCATCGATGGCGGCGGCCAGTTCGCCGGTCGGCTTGTCGCCGCCGTTCGGGGACAGGATCTTCCACCAGACCACATGGTTCGCGTGGCCCGCGAGGTTGAACGCCAGGGTGGTCTCCAGGCCGACGATAGGACCGAAGTCGCCGGAGTCGCGCGCGGCGGCGAGCTTCTCCATGGTGTCGTTCGCGCCCTTGACGTAGGTCGCGTGGTGCTTGGAGTGGTGCAGCTCGTTGATCTCACCGGAGATGTGCGGCTCGAGCGCGCCGTAGTCGTAGTCCAGGTCAGGGAGCTCGTACAGAGCCATCGCCCCTCCTTGAGGTTGACGCGGGTGAATAGTCCGTGCGTACCCAACCTAGTAGGGATCCAATCGCCGGGCGAACCGGGTGATCAACGCGACACGGTCGCCCACGATGTGAGAGCGCGATGAATGACGCTTTCCCCGCACCGAACGCAGTGAAGGCGTCATTCACCTCACCGGCGGCGGAGCGACGCGCCTACACCCGCCAGGTGTGCACCGGCTCGCCCTCGTGCATGTGGTCGGTGTAGCGGATGAGCATGTCGCGCAATGCGGACTCCCGGTCCGCCCCAGCGCGCTCCAGCCGGTCAACGCACTCCCGCTGCCACGACGAGCCGGTGCGCCGCGCGAGACAGCGCTGCTCGATGATGCCGAGGTAGCGGTCAGCGGCCCGCGCGGACACCCCCGCAGAGACCAGCCCCTCGTACGCCAGCGGCAGTAGCACGTGCAGCACAAGGTCGTCCGGCCGCGTCCAGCCGACCTCGGGCCAGTACAACCGAGCGTCCATGCCGTCGCGGGCGCCCGCGTGCAGGTTGTCCTCCGCGGCCTGGAACGCCATCGCCGACCACACGGGGCGCTCCGCCTGCGCCAGCGCACGTTGCGCGCCGTAGAAGAACGCCGCGTTGGCGACGACGTCGGCCACCGTCGGTCCAGCTGGCAGCACCCGGTTCTCCACGCGCAGGTGCGCAACGCCGTCGACGACGTCGTACACCGGGCGGTTCCAGCGCCACACCGTGCCGTTGTGCATCCGCAGCTCGGTGAGCTGCGGCGCGCCGCCCGAATCCAGGACGTCGAGCGGGTCCTCGCAGTCGGTCTCGGTCAGCAGGCCGGGGAAGTAGCGGACGTTCTCCTCGAACAGGTCGAAGATCGACGTGATCCATTTCTCGCCGAACCACACTCTCGGCCGCACGCCCTGGTTCTTCAGCTCCTGCGGCCGGGTGTCTGTCGACTGCAGGAACAGCGGAATCCGCGTCTCGTGCCAGAGCGTCTTGCCGAGCAGGAACGGTGAGTTCGCGCCGATCGCGAGCTGCACGCCCGCGAGGCACTGCGATGCGTTCCAGTACGGCGCGAACTCGTCCGGCCCGACCTGTAGGTGCAGTTGCGCCGATGTGCACGCGGCTTCCGGCAGGATCGAGTCGGCATGGCTGCGTAGCACCTCGGGACGTCGTCCTGGCAGCGCTGGGCCTTCCATGGCGAGGCGGGTGAGTTCGCCTCGCGCGGCGATGATCTTGTCGTTGAGCAGTGAGTAGCGCGCGTTGCTCGTGAACCACTTCGACTCGAAGTGCTCCTCGGCGAGCGTCGGCAGGATGCCGATCATCGCGAGGCTCGCGCCCGCTTCGCCCGCGGCGACGTCGGCCGTGGCGAGATAGGCGCGCAACTGGGTGTCCCATTCGAGCAGCGCGTCCCCGGCGAGCGTGCGGGGCGGCACGTTCAGTTCGAGGTTGTGCTGGCCGAGCTCGGCGGTGAACACCGGATCGCCGAGGTGGTCGAGCACCTCGCCGTTGCTCATCGACGGCCGCATGGCGCCGTCGATGAGGTTCAGCTCCAGTTCGAGGCCGATCCGTTGCGGTTGTTCGCGGAACCGCCCCTCCGCTAGCATCCGCTCAATCGAGTCAAGGCAGCGCTGCACCTTGTGCCGGTAGTGCGCTCGATCGGTGGAGCTCGCCAGTACGTCGTTGCCCATCGCGCCCCGCTTCCTTCGTCGTAGGCCTACGGCGAACCCCCGGCGAACAACCGTGACACAGGAATTGACGCCCCAGCTAGCGGCCAAACTGGTGCTCTCGGTGAGTGAGAGTTAACGCTCTGCGGTCAATTGCGGAGGTGCTGGTCAGGCCGTGCTCGAACGGGCTCACCCATACGTCGGGAACGCGCTGGCCAATGGCACAGTCGTCGGCGTGGCAACTCAGATCGTCATCGACGATCCCGACGACGACCGCGTCGATGACTTCCGGGATCTCAAACGCGCTGACCGGCGGCCGGACCGTCCCGGCGGCAAGGGACTTGTGATCGCGGAGGGGTCGGTCGTCGTCCGCCGGATGCTCGCGTCGCCATACCCGGTCCGCGCGTTACTCGGTGTGCGGCGCCGCGTAAACGAACTCCGGGATGACCTCGCCGACGTCGACTGCCCGGCCTACATCGCGGCCGCGGACGTCATGGCCACCGTGGTCGGGTTCTACCTGAATCGGGGCGTGCTCGCGGTCGCCGACCGGGCGCCCCGGTCGTCCGTCGCAGAGCTGGCGGCGACCGCGCGGACCGTCGCCGTGCTTGAGGGCGTCAACGACCACGAGAACCTCGGCGCGCTGTTCCGCAACGCCGCCGCGCTCGGCGTCGACGGGGTGGTGCTCGGCGCTGGCTGTTCCGATCCGCTGTATCGGCGCAGCGTGCGGGTGTCGATGGGCCACGTGCTGCGGGTCCCGTTCGCCACGGCCGACGAGTGGCCCGCGGCGCTCAAGACGTTGCGTGACAACGGATTCCGCGTCACCGCGTTGACACCTCGAAGGGACGCGGCGCCGCTGCGCGACGTCGTACCTGGCGAGGGCGAGCGGATCGCGGTACTACTCGGTGCGGAGGGCGACGGGCTGACCGACGCGGCGATCGAAGCGTCGGACGTCCCGGTGCGCATCCCGATGGCCGAGGGCGTTGACTCTCTCAACGTCGCCACGGCTGGTGCGATTGCCTTCTACGAACTAGCCCACAAGGTGAGCTAAGTTAGACCGAACAGCGGAATCATAGTCGGGAGGCGCAGGTGGAGCTGCGGGTTCGGGGTGATCGCGCGGTACTCACCCGCGGCGACTCCGGCACCGCGCGCGAGATCGCGCCGGAACAGTTGCCTCTCGGCCCCGATCTCGCCGCTGCGCTGCACGAATGGGCGCGGGTGGCCGCGGCGATGCGCAAGGCGGCTACCGGTCAGAGCGCGGCGCTGTCCGAACCGGGTCAGGACGCCGTCGGAGTAGTCTCTCGGCGGGGGCGTCAGCTCGCCGGGAGGGTGGCCACCGAGATGCGTATGACGGTGCATTACCGCGATCCGGTGACCGAGTTGGCCACCGTCGTTGTGCCGAGCCCTGACGACGGCCGGCGTCGCGGGCCACGGCACGCGCGCGGCTACGACCGGGGGCTGTTCCAGCGGTCGGCCGGCGAGCCGACGCCGTGGGCGACCGGGCTCACCGTGTCCGCGTTGCTGGCGATCGTCGTCGCCGTGGCGATGATTGGCCTGATCTCGACGCTGGAACGTGCTACCCAGGGTTGGATCGCGTTCCTCGCGGCCGCCGTTGTCAGCGGCGGGCTGCTGCCATCACTGTGGCTCGGCAGGCGGGTGCCGATCGTGCGCTGGGTGTGCTTCGGCGCGGCGGCGGGCCTTGCGGTGTCCTGGGTCGGCGCGTTGTTCGTGCTGCTCTAGGGCGCAATGGCGGGTGTGCGCGGTTCGAAGGTCAGCCATTCTTCATACCAGCGGGTTGTCGGGCGCCGCTGATTCCAGAACGTCGAGTACATGTAGCCGAACTCGGTCGCGACGTCGAGTATGGCCAGCCGGTCGAGCCGGAAATGGCGTTTGACGATGGGAACTCGGCTGCGGCCGTCGAACTCCATGAGCAGCCGCGTCATCCGTTCCGTCGTCGAGTCCCGTGCGGTGAACAGCAGGAAGGCCGCGAGATCGGGAAGGATGAGCACCGGCGCCATGGCGAAGATCCAGAGGTCGCTCGACACCGCGCCCACGGTCACGACGACGGCCGCGACCAGCGTCGCCGTCAGGTTGATGCCGACCCGTGCCATGACCTTCGCCTTGGAGCGGAGTGGCGCGCGGTACGTCTCCGGGACCAGTTCCCGCAGCGAACCCACCTGCCGGGTGCCGAGGAGCAGCACCGGGTCGAGGTGGTCGCCGTATTGGCGCAGGATCCGCGCGCCGTGACGCCCGGCGAGTGCGGCGACGTCGGCGACCGTGCCGCCGATCTCCGATGGTGTGAGCCACACGAAGCCGCGCGAGCCGAGTTCCGCGGCCATGCGGGCGTGAGCCTGCTCGTCGGAGCAGTACGTCGGCTGCGACACCGCCGCGGGAGCGCGGCGAAAGGCGAGTGCGTGCGGCGCGGGCGGAGGCACCTCCTGATAGCCACGACGGGCCGCCATCAGCCGGATGTCTTCTGGCGACATGTCCCACTGCTGTGGCGCGACGACCACCGTTGGCAGGCCGGAGAAGCATTCGCTGACGAGCAGGGTGCGTCGTGATTCGCGGGTGCTCGACACCAACGCGGTGAGCTGCAGAACGCCATATGCGGCGCCGATCCCCACCGCGGGCACCGCGAGCAGCAGCAGTACCGATATCGACATCGCTACGCCGAGGGGGTCGCAGCTGCGGCGTCCCGCTGAGATCGCGTGACGCGGATGCTGTTGGCGACACGCATCGCCGCCGTCAGGACCGCCTGGCAGGCCGCCTCGATCGCGGTGCTGACCGTCATCAGCACGATGTGCGCGCCGTCCGGCGTCGGGATCTGGAACTCCGCTGTGATGCGAGGCAACACCGCGGCACGCCCGTTCTGGGCCAGGTCGGAAGGCAAGCGGTACTCACCGGCCGTCACCGCGACCATCGCGGGGCCCATGGCCAGACGGATGATCCTGGCGTCGGCGTGTGGCTGACGCGCGAGGTACTGCTGCCGCAGCCGTGCGACCGCGACGTCACGGTTGCTGCCCAGCGCGGCCAGGTTGTCCTCGCACGTCGTGTTCAGCGACGCGATGGCCACGGCGAGATCGGCGAGAACCGGTTCGTCGAGCGCGTCGACGTCAACGGCGAACCGGCCATACAGCCGGATGTTCTCCTCTGCGAGCAGGTGCGCGAACCACGTCACGTACCGAGGCAGTTCCTCGGCGCGCTCGCCGGCGTGCGGGGCCAGCTTCCCAGTGAGCGCCTCGATGCTGTCCTGCTCGTCGGCGCGCAGTGGCAGGCCGACGAACCCCGGAGGCGGTGTCAGCAACAGTCCCGGCTCGTGCGTCCGCTGCATGGTCATTGCCACACCCGCTCCTCGGCACGCTCACGGTCACGATCGGCCTGCGCGGTGTCGTCGTCACCGATGCCGTCGCGGATGGCGTTCTCCAGCGCCACGGCGATCCCGCCGGGGCCGACCGCGTACTCGACACCCTGCCGAAGATCGCGCGGCATCCAATACTGGGCGAGGTTGTCGTAGATCGTGGCCGCCCGGTCGCCTGCGGCTCCTTCGATTCCTCCCTGGACGACCATCGACCCGATGCCGGAACCGGGCATTGTCGCCGTGACAAGGCCTGCCAGGTCGATGGCGATCGTCTCGTTGGGCACGACGTCTGCTCCGCCCGCCAGCCGCGCGACGGTGTGGCCAGCGAGCGCGGCCACACCCAGCTGCAGGGCGAGGCGGTTGAGGGCCTGGTCGCCGAGCTGTCCGAGGACGGGTACGGCGTTGAGGCCGTCGCCCGCTGCGGCGAGGAACGTGCTCATGTCGCCGAGGACGTCCGAGACGTTCGCGATGACGTTCGCGTTGTCCTCGATGACGTCGCCGACGATCCGCGCGGCGTCGATATGGGCCTCCGCGAACGCCACGCCTGCCGTTGTCAGGGCGTCGGCCGCCGCTTCGAGACACCTGCTGAGCAGGCCCGGCTCGTCCGGCGCGAGGTCCCGCGCCTTGTCGAGCAGCCCCGCGATGCGGTGGGCGACCTCGTCGTGCTGCTGCTTGAGCCGCTCGGCAGAAGCCAGCACGGCGTCGAGGTCCGCGATCGCGGCGTCGAGCCGTTGCCTGGCCTCGGTCAGCGCCGTGTTCGCCGCCCGCAGCGCCTCCTGGTCGGTGAACATCTGGCCGACCAGCCCGAACGCCGGATTGTTCCGCGCCGCTTCCGCCGCGTCGCGGGCCGTGCGCGCCCGCAGCTCCAGCTCCCAGGCGCGCCGCCGCAACTCGCCCAGCTCGGCGTGCCAGTCAGTAAGCGCGGCGGCCGCCCGCGACATCGACCGGGTGGCGGCGTCGAAGTACTCGGGCAGGTCACCGACGCGCCGCGCGAACGCCTCGCTGGCCTCGCCTTCCCAGATGCCGGTCTGGTTGACGATCGACGTGATCGCGTCGCGGGCGAACCGGAGCTGGTCGCTGACCCGCTGATACCGTTCCGCGCGCGCATCGACCCTGCCGAATTCGCCCGGCGCCGGGTCGAACCCGAGCGCGTCGAACGTCCGCGTCATGACCCGTCAAGCGCCTTGCTGATGGTGCCGCCGCCAGAGCCGCCAGCGGGGGCGCCGTTCTGCATCATCTTGTCGTACATCTCGGCGTGCCCCTCGTCGAGCTCCTGGTAGTTGCGCTTCGCGCCGTGCAGTCGCTCGATGACGGCTTCGGCCGCCTCGTCCAGCTTTCCAAGCCCGTAGCGCCAGGTCTCCTCGAACTCGTGCGCCGAATCGGTCAGGGCCTCGTGGCCGAGCATGCCGAGCTGGCCGTGCGCGGCCAGGTTCTTGTTCGCCTCCCTGACCTGTTGCGCGCCGTCCTCAAGCGTGTTGATGAGCCTGCCAAGCTCGCCGATGTTCACCTTGTACCCGGTCATGCGATCCCCTTCTGCCTCGGTGTTCGTGAGACGCGGCGGGAGGCTACCGGGTTCCGTCTGTCAGCCGCGCTGGCTACGCACGCCGAGCAGGACGTCCTCCCACGCGGGCACGACGGGGTGGGTCTTCTTCGCCTTGCGGCGGCTGGCCGGGACGTCGTCAGCTGGCGCCTCAGGGGCCGCCTCCGCCTCGGCCTGCGTTGGCAGTGGGGCCTCGATCACCGTGGCGTCCTCTGGTTCGGCCTCCCATGCCGGGTCGAGCATCGCCTGAGTATCGTCCGCTTCCTCTTCCTCGGTGACGGGCCGTAGCGTCCGTGGCGACCGGCGGACGTCGGGGTCGTGCAGGTCGGCCGCGTGGTCGTCGAGCGCGGTCACGGTGCCGCCGTGCGCGCCTGGCGAGAACGACCAGAGCGCGCGGTTGTCCGAGCGGCCGGTCTGCCACTGCAGGCAGATGACCCACTTGCCGCCCTCGCCGCGCCAGGCGTCCCATGTGGCGGTGGTGTAGTCCTGACCGCGCACGCCGAAGGCGTAGGCGACGACCTCGCCGAGCGTGCGCACGTCGGGGCCGTCCTCCCGCACCGGGTGAGCGTCCTGCGCCATCTCGGCGGTGCGGGACCGCTCGAGCAGCACGGGATAGGCGAAGCGCTCGACGCGTTGCTCCGGGATCCCCGCGCTCGCCGCGAGCTGTGCGACGGTTTCGCCGGCACGAATGCGGGCCTGAATCTCACGTGGGCGCATCTGGCTCTCCAACTCGATCTGGATCTGTCCGAGCCGGGTGATATCGCCGCGTGCCGCCGCACGTAGCCGCTCGTCGGCCGGGAGCAAGAACTTCTCCCCGCGCTCGGCGTCTTCGCACACGATGGACGTGCCGTCCTCGTGCAGCCCGACAACCCGTAGCGCTCGCATTCCCGCCTCCCGCGACGTCACCTATCCGAGTGGTAACCCTAGATCGGCGCGTCGCCTTGACGGTCGAGCCACGCCGATACTTGGCCCAATCTGGTCTAGTTGATCACGCGGATGGGCGAGGGGTGGGTGCCTAGCCGAGCCGCTCCGCCACGTACTCGATGCAGCGGGTCAGCGCGCTGACGTCGTCCGGCTCGATCGCCGGGAAGGTGCCGACGCGCAGCTGGTTGCGACCCAGCTTCCGGTACGGCTCGACGTCGACGATGCCATTCGCCCGCAGCGTCTTCGCGATGGCGGCGGCGTCGACGTCGTCTGAGAAGTCGATGGTGCCCACGACCTGCGAGCGCAGCGCGGTCTCGGTAACGAACGGCGAGGTGTAGCTGGTCTTCTCAGCCCACTCGTAGAGCCTGCCTGACGACTCGGCCGTCCGCTCGGTCGTCCACTTCAGACCGCCGTTGGAGTTCATCCAGTCGATCTGGTCTTCCAGCAGGAACAGCGTGGCCACGGCTGGCGTGTTGTACGTCTGGTCCTTGCGCGAGTTGTCCAGCGCGGTGGTCAGCGACAGGAACTCTGGCACCCAGCGGTCGGACGCGCCGATCTCGCCGACCCGCTCGATCGCGGCGGGCGACATCAGCGCGAGCCACAGCCCGCCGTCGGAGGCGAACGACTTCTGCGGCGCGAAGTAGTAGACGTCGAAGTCCTCGGCGTTCACCGGGAGGCCACCGGCACCGGACGTCGCGTCGATCGCGACAAGCGCGCCCTCGCTGCCCTCCGGCCTGCGCACCGGCACCGCGACACCGGTCGACGTCTCGTTGTGCGCCCAGCCGACCAGGTCAACGCCCTGCTGGTAGCTGATCTCCGGGGCGCTGCCCGGCTCGCCGTCGACCACGATCGAGTCGGCGAGGAACGGTGCGCCCTTGGTCACCTTGGCGAACTTCGAGGAGAACTCGCCGTAGGTGAAGTGCTGCGCGCGCTCGCGCACCAGCCCGAACGCCGCGGCGTCCCAGAATGCGGTGGTGCCACCGTTGCCTAGCACGACCTCGTAGCCTTCGGGCAGGCTGAAGAGTTCCCGCAGGCCCTCGCGCACGCGGCCCACCAGCGACTTGACCGGCTTCTGACGGTGCGACGTGCCCATGACGGCTGCGCCGTCTGATGCCAGGTTGGCTAGCTGCTCCTGCCGCACCTTCGACGGACCGCAGCCGAAACGCCCGTCGGATGGCTTGATGTCGTCGGGGATGATCACCTGTGCAGATTCGGTCATGCAGCCAGTGTGACGCACGCCCCGTTCGCGTGACCTATGGGTGTGCCCAACGGCATGTCAGGTCGCGGAGCGCCAACCAGCCTCGTCGACACCCCCGGGAATCGGGGCGTTCGGGTCATACGGCGTGCGGGTGAAGATGAACGTCGCGAGATTGAGGTGCTGCGGCACACCCGCCATGTCCCGTCCGACACGGAGCGTCTCGCCCGCGTAGTAGCCGTCGAGGCCCTCCCAGACGTCGTCACCCACCGGGCGGAACCGGGAACGCCTGCCCGTGGTGACCGGGTAGATGTCGAGCCACCCGTTCGGCAGCACGCGGAGGTGGAACGGCGCAGAGCCCCAGTGCCAGAGGCCGGTCAGTTCGAGCAGCTTGAGGTCGACGTCGGCCGGCCGCCACGGCTCTGGCAGCGCGGGTTCCCGCTCGTCTGCGGTGCGGATCAGGTCGATCACCACGCCGAGGATCGCGACACCTGCCGTGGTGTTGGCCATCGCCAGCGCGCCGGTGCCCGACGTCTGGTCGACCATGGAACACGCCACGAAGCCCGGCATCGACCCGGTGTGGCCCGCGTAGCCGCGGCCATGCTGGCGGATGAGCTGGAACCCCAGGCCGTAGCCCATCGCCCAGACGTCGCCGTCGTCGATCGCGGCCGCCTGGCGCATCTCCGCGACGGTGTCCGGGTGCAGCACCTCGCCGCTGTGTCCCGCTGTGAACGACGTCCAGCGCGCCAGGTCGGTGACCGTTGACCAGAGCTGTCCCGCAGGGGCCATGGCGCCGGTGTCCGGGATCGGCTCCGGCAGCACGACGTCCGCGAACGGGTGCACCGCCCAGCCCTTGGCCGCCGCGCCTTCCGGGTGCGGGGTGGTGCGGGACATGCCGAGCGGAGTGAGGATCTCGTCGCGCAGCGCGTCAAGCCATGTGCTGTCCCGCAGCCGTGCGATGATCTCGCCGAGGATGCCGTAGCCGGTGTTGGAGTAGTGGAACTGTTTGCCGGAGCGCAGCTTCAGCTCGTCGGGGGTGAGGTCGGCCGCCAGCGCGTCCCAGGTGTCCCCGACGCTGCGCTCCCACCACTCGCCTGGCGACTCCGACGTGATGCCTGAGGTGTGCGCGAGCAACTGCGCGATGGTCAGCCGCCCGAACGCCTCGGTCTTCGCGTCGTCGAGGTGGGCGTCGACGCGGTCGTTGAGGTCGAGCTTGCCCTCGTCCCGCAGCCGCATGACGAGCGCGGCGGTCAGGCTCTTGGTGATCGAGCCGAGCCGGTACTGCGTGTCGTTGGTCGGCGGGACGTCGTCGACGAAGCCACGGGCGCCCGACCACACCAGCTCGCCGCCGCGCACGACACCCGCGACCAGCGACGGCGCGCGGTTGGCCGACTGCTCGGTGGCGATACGCGACAGCAGGGCGAACTCGGTACTAGGGAGCATGCCGGTCATTCTGCACCGAACGACCGCATCGCGCGGTGCCGTCTCGCCAGTGGCCACGGTGCGACTCGCGATGCCCTGCGGTGCGACTCGCGCCTCCGCACGGTGCGACTCGCGGTGCTCACAGCGTCTGGACGGTGTCCCAGCCCTCGACCTGCTCCGGGCGCCGGGGCTCCGGCCCGACATAGACGGCAGACGGCCGCACGAGACGTCCGGTGCGCTTCTGCTCAAGGATGTGCGCGCACCAGCCAGCGGTCCTCGCACAGGTGAACATCGCGGGCATCATGTGCGGCGGCACCTCGGCGAAGTCGAGCATCACCGCGGCCCAAAACTCGACGTTCGTCTCGATCGGCCGGTCCGGCCTGCGCTCCCGCAGCTCCGCGAGCGCCGCCTGCTCCAGCGCGGCGGCCGCCTCGTACCTGGGCGCGCCGAGCTCCTTCGCGGTGCGACGCAGCACGCGGGCCCGCGGGTCCTCCGCCCGGTACACCCGGTGGCCGAAGCCCATCAGCCGCTCCTTGCGGTCCAGGATGCCGCGCACCACCGTGCGGGCATCGCCGACCGACTCCACCTCAGTCACCATCGGCAGCACCCGCGCCGGTGCGCCGCCGTGTAGCGGCCCGGACATCGCGCCGATCGCCCCTGACATCGAGGCCGCGACGTCGGCGCCTGTCGATGCGATCACGCGGGCGGTGAACGTCGATGCGTTCATGCCATGCTCCGCGGCGGACGCCCAGTAGGCGTCGACCGCCTTGACGTGCGCGGGGTTCGGCTCGCCGCGCCAGCGGGTCATGAACCGCTCTGTGATGGTGTCGCACTCGTCCACCCTGGACTGGGGCACCGCGGGACGGCCGATGCCGCGCGCCGACTGTGCGACGTAGGACAGTGCCATCACCGACGCGCGGGCGAGCTGGTCGCGGGCCTGCTCGTCGGTGATGTCAAGCAGCGGCTCGTAGCCCCAGATCGGCGCGAGCATCGCCAGCGCGGCCTGGACGTCGACCCTGACGTCGCCGGAGTGCACCGGGATCGGGAACGGCTCCGCAGGCGGCAGGCTCTGGCCGAACGTGCCGTCCACCAGCAGCGCCCAGACGTCACCGAAGGTCACCTTGCCCGCGAGGTCCTCGATGTCGACACCGCGATACCGCAGGGCGCCGCCGTCTCTGTCCGGCTCCGCGATTTCGGTGCGGAAGGCGACGACGCCCTCGAGTCCGGGACGGAAACCGTCATCTGCGCTCTGCGTGTTCCCCTGTGTCATCGAGGCTCCTCGCCGTGTCCGGTTCTCGGATTGCTGGCGCGACACAGCGAGTGTTCCCCCGCTGCGCCGCGGTGGTTGACGTGCGTTGATCGCATCAGCTTGCTCCCGGCCGTTGCGACCGGCAATCGGCGCACGTAGTGTGTTCGGTCACGTTTATCGGTGTCATGCCTATCTGACAACGCAGGGCGACGACGGGCAACACTCACCACCGATTTGCGCCCTTCCCTTGTCCGTATCGTGGGTCGTACCTTCTATTACTACCGAGTTGGCATGGCGTCGAGGTCGATCACCGGAGGACACCGCATGACGGAGTTCAGGGCAAGCGAGGATGACGTATCGGGTATCGCGGTGACGCTGCCCGGGATGCGGGTGTCCTATGAGGGCGAGGCGCTCGACGAAGCCGATCTCGCATCGACCTGGACCAAGCAGCTGCAGCTGTGGCTCGATGAGTCGATCGACGCCGGGGTCGCCGAGCCCAACGCGATGGTGCTCGCCACGGCGGACGTCGAGGGCAGGCCGTCCTCCCGCACCGTGTTGTGCAAGGGCCTCGACGAGCGCGGCGTCGCGTTCTACACCAACTACACCTCAGCCAAAAGCCACGAGCTGAGCATCAGTCGCTATGCGTCCGCGACGTTCCCGTGGTACGCGCTGCACCGGCAGGTCCACGTGCGCGGGCCGGTCGAGAAGGTGCCCGCCGCCGAGACGGCGGCGTACTGGGCGTCGCGGCCGCGCGGGTCGCAGCTCGGGGCGTGGGCGTCGCCGCAGTCAGGCGTCGTGCCGAGCAGGCGGTCGCTGGAGAGCGCGCTGCACGCCATCGAGCGCCGGTTCGCCGACGCCGACGAGGTGCCACCGCCGCCGCACTGGGGCGGCTGGCGGATCGTCCCCGACCTGGTGGAGTTCTGGCAGGGCCGGGAGGACCGGTTGCACGACCGGCTTCGCTACGTCCGCGAGGACGGGGACGACTGGCGCATCGAGCGCATCGCGCCATAGGACGGGGCGGCCCGCGAGTCGCACCCTCGCGGGCCGCGAGTCGTACCTTCGGGCGGCGAGAGTCGCACCTTCTGGTGCCGCGTGTTCCGACTTCCGGGCGCGTTTGCGATCTGCCCGCGACGTCAGCCCTTTCGCAGCTCCCTTGCGATGACCATCCGCTGGATCTGGTTCGTCCCCTCGAAGATCTGCGGCACCTTCGCCTCGCGCATGTAACGTTCCACCGGGAAGTCCCGCGTGTAGCCCGCGCCGCCGAGCACCTGCACCGCGTCGGTCGTCACCTTCATCGCCGCATCGGTCGCTACCAGCTTCGCGATGGACGCCTGCCGCGCGAACGGCAGCCCACGGTCCTTGCGGCGTGCGGCCTCCAGGTACGTCGCACGGGACGATTCCACCGAGGCGGCCATGTCCGCAAGGAGGAACTCGACGCCCTGGAAGTCGATGATCGACCGGCCGAACTGGGTGCGCTCCGTAGCGTAGCGGACGGCC
This sequence comes from Actinophytocola sp., assembly GCA_009377385.1. Classification (GTDB taxonomy): domain Bacteria; phylum Actinomycetota; class Actinomycetes; order Mycobacteriales; family Pseudonocardiaceae; genus Haloechinothrix_A. Next base: position 16,084 of record WHUD01000005.1, on the reverse strand, counting down.
TCGTCCAGCGCGGCCTGCGCGAGCCCGACGGCGCAGGCGGCGATGCCGAGCCTGCCGGACGCCAGCGAGTCCAGCGCGATCCGCAGCCCTGCGCCCTCGTCGCCGAGCAGCCGATCGGCGGGCACCCGCGCGTCGGAGAAGATCATCTGGGACGTCGTCGACGCCGTCATGCCCATCTTGCGTTCCGGCGCGCCAGCCGTCAGGCCCTCCGTGGCGGCGTCGACGAGCAGGCAACTGATGCCCTTCGCCCCGTCGGGCGATGTCCGCACCATGGTGGTGTAGAAGTCGGCCTTGCCGCCGTGGGTGACCCACGCCTTGGTGCCGTTGACGACGTAGTCGTCGCCGTCGCGGACAGCCCGCGTTGACAGCGCAGCCGCGTCGGAACCGGCGTGTGGCTCCGAGAGCGCGTACGCGCCGAGCAGGTCGCCGCCGAGCATGTCGGGCAGCCAGCGGTCGCGCTGCTCGTCGGTGCCGTAGAACGCCAGCGCGAAGCACGACATCGTGTGCACGCTCAGCCCGACCCCGACCGACATCCACGCGCTCGCGACCTCCTCGAGCACCTGGAGATAGACCTCGTACGGCACGTCGCCGCCGCCCCAGCGCTCGGCGTACGGCAGCCCGAGCAGGCCGCTCTTGCCGAGCAGCAGGAACTGCTCGCGGGGGAAGCGCTCCGCCTGCTCGTACTCGTCGGCACGCGGCGCGAGCTCGTCGCGGGCGATCTCGCGGGTCAGCGCGAGCAGATCCTCGGCCTCCGTGGACGGCAGCAGGCGTTCGGCGGGCATGACACTCCTTGAGGAAGTACTGCAAGCTGTACTGTAGAGCTTAGCTCAGTACTGCTTTACGCTGAAGCCCATGGCAACCGGCGCACGCAGACAGCCAACGGCGCGGCAGCAGGCGCTGCTCGCCGACCTGGAGGAGCTGTTCCTCGCCAAGGGGTTCGCCGCGTTCACCCTCGACGACCTCGCCGCGCAGCTGAGCTGCTCTAAGTCGACGCTGTACACGCTCGCGGCCAGCAAGGAACAGCTCGCGACGCTGATCGTGCGGCGGTTCTTCAAGGGCGCAGCTCGCACCATCGAGCAGCACATCGAGGGCAAGACGGACGCCCGCGATGTCGTCGCGACCTACCTGGCTGGGGTGTCCGATCAGCTGCACCGGGCATCGGGGGAGTTCATGCGCGACATCGCCGAGTTCGCGCCCGCCCGTGCCGAGTACGAATCGAACAGCCGGGCGGCAGCGGAGCGGATTTCGGCATTTATCGATGACGGCGTACGCAATGGGACGTTTCGTGAAGTTCACGCCACGCTCATCGCGCAATTCGCCGGGGTGCTGATCGAGGCGATTCAGACCGGCGTCGTGGCTGATCGCGCCGGGGTCAGCGACGCCGAGGCGTACACCGCACTGGCTGAACTCCTGCTCGACGGATTGACCCGAGAGTGACCCACATTACGCCGTGATCACCTGCCGACTGTGAGAATGTTCCCAACCCGGCAGTTCCGGTGCCGTCAGATGCTGCGCGAATGGTGCTATCTGCACTAGCGTAAGGCCGAATTCATACCCCAACGGGGCGGTGTGCGGTGCGGGTCCTGTCGTGGGCTGGCTGACCACAGCCGGCCGAGCCCAGTCAGGCGCAGCCGTCCCGTGTGACGTGAGAGGGACGTACATGTCCGACACCGCAGCCACGCCGCACACCGGCACCGAGACCGTCGCGCTGCGCTTGCCGAGCGGTGAGCAGCATGAGCTGAATGTAGTACCCGCCGTCGAGGGCGCGCCGGGCATCGAGCTCGGCAAGCTGCTTTCGTCTACCGGGTACATCACGTATGACCCCGGCTTCGTTAACACCGGTGCGACGTCTTCAGCGATCACATACATCGACGGCGACGCGGGGATCCTCCGTTATCGGGGGTATCCCATCGAGCAGCTCTCCGAGCACTCGACCTTCATCGAGGTCTCCTACCTGCTGATCTACGGTGAGCTGCCCACCGAGCGTCAGCTCGCCGACTTCACAGAGCGCATCGAGCGCCACACCCTGCTCCACGAGGACCTGAAGCGGTTCTTCGACGGCTTCCCGCGCGACGCGCACCCGATGCCGGTGCTGTCAAGCGCGGTGTCGGCGCTGTCGACGTTCTACCAGGACTCGCTCAACCCGTTCGACGAGCCAAGCGTCGAGCTGTCCACGGTCAGGATGCTCGCCAAGGTGCCGACGCTGGCCGCCTACGCCTACAAGAAGTCGATCGGCCAGCCGTTCCTGTACCCGGACAACTCGCTCAGCCTCGTCGAGAACTACCTGCGGATGACCTTCGGGCTGCCCGCTGAGCCGTACGAGATCGACCCGGACACCGCCAAGGCGCTCGACCTGCTGTTCATCCTGCACGCCGACCACGAGCAGAACTGCTCGACGTCGACCGTGCGGCTGGTCGGCTCATCCGAGGCGAACCTGTTCGCCAGCGTCTCGGCAGGCATCAACGCGCTGTTCGGCCCGCTGCACGGCGGCGCCAACGCCGCGGTCCTCGACATGCTCGAGGACATCAGGGCCGACGGCGGCGACGTCGGCCGGTTCGTCACCAAGGTGAAGAACAAGGAGGCTGGCGTCCGGCTGATGGGCTTCGGCCACCGGGTCTACAAGAACTACGACCCGCGCGCCAAGATCATCAAGAAGACGGCGGACGACATCCTCGGCAGGCTCGGCAAGAGCGACGAGCTGCTCGACATCGCGAAGAAGCTGGAGGAGACCGCGCTCTCCGACGACTATTTCGTGCAGCGCAAGCTCTACCCGAACGTCGACTTCTACACCGGCCTGATCTACCGGGCCCTCGGTTTCCCGACCGAGTACTTCACGGTGCTGTTCGCGCTCGGCAGGCTGCCTGGCTGGATCGCGCACTGGCGCGAGATGATGCTCGACCCCGCTCGCAAGATCGGTCGTCCGCGCCAGGTCTACACCGGTGCGCCCGAGCGCAAGTACCTGGACATCGAGAAACGCTGACGTCCTGGGCGAAGGCCCCGCTGGCGCGCCCAGCGGGGCTGATGAGCTCAGCCCCGCAGCGCCGCGGTGAGTTTCATCCTGCTGCCGGTGTGAAGCACCGCGTTGTGGTAGATCCGGCCGCCGAGGTAGGTGACCAGCGCGATCGTCGCCAGCGTGAGCCCGATCGCCAGCGCGAGCTCCCACACCGCGACGTCGCTGGCAGCGATGCGGCCCGGCATCAGCACCGGCGACAGCAGCGGCACCAGCGACATGGCGCGCGCCGCAACGCCATCGGCGTCGACGATCATCACGTTGAGCCCGGCGACGAAGCCAACCACAAGCACCAGCGTCACAGGCGTCAGCACGGACTGCGCGTCCTCCTGCCGCGATACCAGCGCGCCGGACCCTGCGAACAGCGCGGCGTACAGGAAGAACCCGAGCAGGTACCAGATCGCGCCCCACACCAGCGTGCTCACCGCGACGCTTGACAGCGTGAGGACGTCGGCGGCCAGCGCGAGCGCGATGCCCGCCGCCGCGATCGCGACAAGCTGGATCAGCCCGACAAGCCCGATCCCGATGATCTTGCCGAGCAGCAACTGCCACGGTCGAATCGTCGCGAGCAGGATCTCCACAACCCGGCTCGACTTCTCCTCCACGACGCCTTGGGCGACGAACGTGCCATAGGTGTTGATCGACATGAACAGCAGGAACACCATGATCACGCCGATGGCGAGCCGCTGGTCGTCCGCTGCGCTGCCGGGGTCGATCGCGGTCACGTCGACCCGCGCGGCGTTCGCCTCCGCCATCACCGCGGTCGGGTCGGGCACGCCTGCCTGCGCCAGTTTCGCGGTGAGTACCTCCTGCCGGGACAGTTCGGTCAGCACCGCCCGCAGCCTGGGGTTCAGCTCCTCCTTCACCAGCACGCGCATCTCGGCGGCGGTACCGGACACCACGGCGTCCAGCGAGCCATCGCTGAGGTCGGCCTTGGCGGCGGTGAGGTCGACGACGGTGGTCGTTTCGACGTCGATGTCCAGCTCAGCAGCGGCGTCGGCGACCCGTTCGGAGAGGCCGGTCGCCTGGCCCGCGAAACCGATCCTGCTGCGGTCCTCGCCGCCGAAGAACGACATCTGGAGCAGCACGTAGCCAGCCATGATCGCGACGATCACCAGCGTGCCGATCAAGAACCACTTGGTGCGCAGCCTGAGCACCAGTTCCCGTTGCGCGACGAGGCGCACCGCCGATGTCACTGTGCCGTCCCTTCGACGACGACGTTGCGGAACAGCTCGGCCAGCGTCGCCCGGTACCGGGAGAACTCGGTGACCCTGCCCGCCGCCATCGCGGCCCGCAGCACCGCCTGTTCATCGGCGTGCTGGGCGAGTTCGAGCAGCGTCGCGTCACCGTCATCGCCGACAACGCGCACGCCCGCTACGTCGTCTGCCCAGCCGGGCGCGCCATCGACGCCGACCCGCAGCCGAGTGGTGGCAGCCGCGGTGAGCTCCTCGATGCTGCCGACCGCCACCATCGCGCCGTCGCGGATGATGCCGAGCCGGTCGCAGAGCCGCTCCACCAGCGCGAGCTGGTGACTGGAGAACACCACCGGCACCCCCTGCGCCGCCTTCTCCTTGAGCACCTCGCTCATGACGTCGACGGCTACCGGGTCGAGTCCGGAGAACGGCTCGTCTAGCACCAGCAGGGCGGGGTCGTGCACCAGTGCGGCGGCGAGCTGCACCCGCTGTTGGTTGCCGAGGCTGAGCTTCTGGATCTCGTCGTCACGGCGGTCGGTGATGCCGAGCCGTCTGATCCAGTTCTCGGCGGCGGTGTGGGCGTCGTTTGTGCTGAGGCCGTGGAGTCGTGCGAGGTAGACGAGCTGGTCGCGGACGGTCATCTTCGGATAGAGCCCGCGCTCCTCCGGCATATAGCCGATGCGGGCGCGGGTCTCGCGGTCGATCGGCGTGCCGCCGACGCGCACCTCACCCGCGTCCGCCGCGAGCACGCCGAGCATGATGCGCATCGTCGTCGTTTTGCCAGCGCCGTTGCTGCCGACGAACCCGAACAGCTCACCGGGGCCGACGGTGAACCCGACGTCATTCAACGCTACGACGTCGCCGTAGCGCTTGCACAGCCCGGCGACCTCGACGGCGTACCGCACCGCGGTGTGCTGCGCGTCGAGCGCCATGGCGTGCCTCCTCGCGCGATCGCTGCCTCCCAGCACGGCCAATGATGGCGCGCGGTGACCGGGGTGGTCACGGCGGGGTGGTGCGGGGCGCCACGAAGGGCATCTTCCTGGCATCTGACGCCAGTAACATGCCCTTCGTGGCACGTGCCGGGGCCTCATCCACCAGCGCCGGTAACCGGTCCGGGTGGCATCCGAAGTACGCCTGCACCGGGGCGGTCCGTGCGGGACCGTCGACGGTGACGACGTCGTCCGGCAGCCGTTCCCGCCGGTAGCGCGGGTCGTCCGTGCCCGGGTCGGCGCCTTCGCAGACGTCGAGCGCCCTGAGCTGGTCCTCGGTTGTCAGCAGGACGAAGTGCCGCTCAACGACGTCCGGCATGGGCACGAGCGTCCACGGGCGCTGGCCGTCGCGGGCGCGCAGCCCCGCGGCCCATACCGTCGCGTAGCCGACACACCGGGCACGCAGCGCCACCACCGGTCCGGTGAGCCCGAGGTTGTCCCGCAACCAGGTGAGCTTCGACGGGCAGGCGTTCGAGCCGTACGCCAGCACCGGCGTCCTGCCCGCCAGCGGCGGAGCGTCGCGCTCGGCGAGCCAAGCGTCCAGCTCCGCCGCCGTCCAGACTGGCGTCAGTGGGTAGCCGACGCCGTCGACGTGCACGAACGACGTCGCGGGGCGTCGCCCGGGATACGGGTCGGCCGGGTACTCCCTGTCGGTGAACGAGTCCGTGAACACCGTTACGTCAGCCGGGTGATCTCCAGCTTGCCCTCGGCGTTGGCGGTGCGCAGCCGCTTCTTGTCGAACTTGCCGACGCTGGTCTTCGGCACCTCGTCGACGAACGTCCAGTTCTCCGGCAGCTGCCACTTCGCCACTTTGTCGCCGAGGAAGTCCCGCAGCTCGGCGGCCGACGCCTGTTCGCCCTCCTTGAGCACGACGGCGACAAGTGGCCGCTCGTCCCACTTCTCGTCGGGGATGCCGATGACGGCGGCCTCGGCAACGGCAGGGTGCGCCATGACGTTGTTCTCCAGGTCAACCGACGAGATCCACTCGCCACCCGACTTGATGACGTCCTTGGAGCGGTCGGTGAGCGTCAGGAAGCCGTCCGGGGTGACGTGGCCGACGTCGCCGGTGCGTAGCCAGCCGTCGTGGAACTTCTCCGGGTCCACCGTGCCGGTGGCCTCGCCGGCCGGGCTGGACACGTGGTACGACCCGGTGATCCACGGCCCGCGCACCTCGAGCTCGCCGACGCTCTGGCCGTCCCACGGCAGCTCGGCGCCGGAGTCGTCGATCAGCCGCGCGCGCACCGATGCCGGGAAGCGGCCCTGGGTGTAGCGGTAGGCCCACGCCTGCTCGCCCGTCGTGTCAACCGGAGCTCGGGCGACGCTGCCCAGCGGCGACGTCTCGGTCATGCCCCAGGCGTGCAGCACGGGAACGCCGTATTGCTCCTCGAACGTGTGCATCATCGCGGGTGGCACCGCCGACCCGCCGATGACGACCTCCCGCAGGTGCGAGATGTCCTGCGGGTGGTCCTCAAGGTGTTGCAGCAGGCCCTGCCACACCGTCGGCACGGCGGCGGCGAACGTCGGACGCTCGGCGGCGAGGATCTCCGCGATCGGACCCGGCTGCAGGAACCGGTCAGGCATGACGAGCGACGCGCCGACCATGAACGCCGCATACGGCAGTCCCCAGGACATCGCGTGGAACTGCGGCACGATCGCCAGCGCCTTGTCCGCCTGGGACAGCGCCATGCTGTCGGTCATGCACACCTGCATCGAGTGCAGCCAGATTGAGCGGTGCGAGTAGACGACGCCCTTCGGGTCGCCGGTGGTGCCGGACGTGTAGCACATCGCGGCGGCCGAGCGCTCGTCGATCTCGGGCCAGTCGAAGCTGGTCGGGTGTGCGGCGAGCAGCTCCTCGTAGGAGTGGACGGTCACCCCATCGGGTGCTTCTAGCGAGGACGCCTCGCCGTTGGCCACGATGACGTGCCGCACCGTCTTGAGCTCGGGCAGCTGCTTCGCCAGCAGCGGCACCAGCGTGCCGTCGACGATGATGACGTCGTCCTCGGCGTGGTTCGCGACGAAGATCAACTGGTCGGGGAACAGCCGGATGTTGAGGGTGTGCAGCACCGCGCCCATGGCCGGAATCGCGAGGTACGCCTCAAGGTGCTCGTTGTTGTTCCACATGAACGTCGCGACCCGCTGATCGCTGGTGACACCCAGCGTGCGCAGGGCATTTGCCAGTTGCGCCGCCCGCTCGCCGACCTGCGCGTACGTCTCCCGGCGCGGTTCGTTGCCGGTCCATGTGACGACCTCGCTCGCGCCGTGGGTGGTGGTGCCGTAGCGCAACAATTGGGATAAGGAGAGCGGAACGTCTTGCATCGTGCCGAGCATGGAAACTCCTGATCATCGCGTGCGGCAGGGAAGCGGTTTGTGGCGAGCGTAACCCCGCTCGCAACACTCGATATCCACCTTTCGCATGAGTCCTTCAGCCAGGCGATATGGCGTGTCGATGCGGCACGTTTGGCCAGGTTGGCGTTTACTTGGTGCGTAGTGCCTGCCTGGGCGGGTCGGTTCGCGGTCCGCGACGGCAGGACGGTCAAGCGCAAAGAGGAAGGATTAGTACGTTGGCTCTGCCCACGTTGACTCCGGAGCAGCGCGCTGAGGCGCTCGCCAAGGCGGCGGCCGCTCGCAAGGCCCGTTCCGAGCTGCTCGCGTCGATCAAGTCCGGCAAGCAGAGCATCGACAAGGTGCTCAAGCGCGCCAAGGAGGACAAGACCATCGGTAAGACGAAGGTCTCGGCGCTGTTGAAGGCGGTGCCCGGCCTCGGTGCGGTGAAGGTCGCCGCGCTGCTCGAACAGGCAGGTATCGACCCGGACCGCCGTGCGGCCGGTCTCGGTGAGCGGCAGCGCGCCGCATTGCTCGACGCGCTCAAGTAGCGCATCTCGACATAGGTCTCCACCGGCACGCCACGTGCCGGCATAAGACCTGGTAGACGCCTTGGTGGGCGTCTACCAGGCGGTTTGCGCGTGTCTTCGCGGGGCAGTTGCACTGATCACGACTGCGGAATCAGCCAGTCGGGTAGTGCCACAATCGACCCGTGACGGATACCGCGAGCATGTCGCGCCAGGGCGTGGCCGACCCCGTACGTGCGCTCGCCGACTATCGCCGTGGTGATTTCCTGTTCGCCACCCAGCAGCGCACGCTGTTCGCGCGCGGCGTCGAGCGCGAGGTCCCCTTCGCGGGTGATTCTGCGCTGGTTGCTGAGCTGGAGGACGCCGCGACCCCGCTCGCGGTGGGCGTGCTGCCCTTCGACCTTTCCGACGGGCCGGCGCCCCGGCTCGTCGTGCCGCGCGAGTTGCGGGTGGCGGGGCGCGCGCACGAGCTCGTACGGGCGTTGCCCGCGCGCGAGGTCGGCGTCCCCGAACGGCCGCTCGCCGTGCCCGAGCAGGACAAGCATGTCGACGCCGTGGCGCGCGCCCTCGTGCCGTTGCGGGACGGCGTGCTGCGCAAGGTCGTGCTGGCGCGGGTGCTCGACATCGCCTTCGCCGCCGACGTCGACCCGGCGAACGTGCTGCACAACCTCGTCGCGGACAACCCGGACGGCTTCACCTACGCCGCCGCGCTCCCTGGCGACCGCACGCTGGTCGGGGCGAGCCCTGAGCTGCTGGTGCGTCGTTACGGCACGCGCGTGGTCGCGCACCCGCACGCGGGCACCGCGCCGCGCTCGACCGACCCTGACGTCGACGAGGCCAACGCGCGCGGCTTGCTGGCCTCGGCCAAGGACAAGACCGAGCACGCGCTGGTCGTGGAGGCCGTCGTCGAGGCGTTGCGGCCGTTCTGCCGCACGCTCGACGTGCCCTCTGCGCCCTCGCTCGCGCCGACGCCCGCCGTCTGGCACCTCGGCACCGAGATCACAGGCGAGCTGGCCGACCCCGACGTCAGCGCGTTGGCGCTGGCCACGGCGTTGCATCCGACGCCTGCGGTGTGCGGCACGCCCACCGATGCGGCGCGGAAGCTGGTCGGGGACCTTGAGCCGTTCGACCGGGACTACTACGCGGGCACGGTCGGCTGGGTCGACGCCGCTGGTGACGGCGAGTGGGCGGTCGCGATTCGCTGCGCGGAGATCGCCGACCGGTCGATGCGGCTCTACGCGGGCGGCGGCATCGTCGCGGCCTCCGACCCAGAGGCGGAGCTGCGCGAGACGTCCGCGAAGTTCGCCACCCTCCTCCAGGCCATGGGCGTCGACATCGACCCATAGGCAGGCGCTGCTGCTGCGCCCGTGTCCGGTGCGCCGTGTCCCTCGTTCCCGATGCCGTGTCCCTCGTTCGGGACGTCGTGTTCGCCAATCGGGTCAGAACGTGGCCCAGCGCTCGGTGATATTGACTGAGGCACCGGTTAGGACGGCGACGGCGGCGCGGTAGCCGGGTCCTGGTTCGACATCGCGCAACGTCGTGGTGGCCGGATCGAGTGCGTCGTCGGCGGCCACAAGCCGAGCGGGCTCGCCGGGTGCGGACAGGGTGATGCTGCGCAGCGGTATCTTCAATCCGCGTCCGGTCGCCTTCATGAGCGCTTCCTTGCGAGCCCAGTAGGTGAAGAACGCCGCAGCCGCGTCGTCTGCGGTTAGCCCGTTCACAGCTGCGCGCTCGCTGTCGTTGAGTGCGTAATTGATCAGGTCGTCGGTGGCGCGTCTGCTAACCGATTCGACGTCCAGACCTACGGGTGTGCCCGCAGTGACCGCAACGCCAACTCGGTCGCCGGAGTGTGACAGCGAGAGTGAGATTTTGTCGTGACCGACGACGCGCGGTCTCCCGTGCGGTTTGCCACAGTCCTGGCAGGTAGCGTCAAATGTGATCGCACCTGGTTCGGTGCCGAGACGGCGTGCGACGGCAAGTCGGGCGAGCACACGTCCGGTGAGGAAGCGGAGCTTGTCGGCGTCCTGGCGGTAGGCATCGAACCGCCCACGTTCCGTGCTGTCCAGCGTGTGGAGGTGGTCCTCGGCCGACGCGACTGGCCGTGACCACCACACCTCACACGCGACGCTCATGATCCCAACCTACGGGGCCGCATCCCCCACCCATGTCGTTGGGACTGGGCCACACGACGGCCCGAACGGCGATAACAGCGCCCGGAGCGACGAACATGGCGTCTGGAGCGACGAACATGGCGTCCTGGGCGGGGCACACGACGTCCTGGGCGACGAACATGGCGTCCTGGACGGGGGACACGGCGCATCGGGGCTAGACGTGGGTGCCCCAGGTGTACTTCACGATGGTGCGGCAGCGGTCCAGGTCGGGCTGCGGCGGGGCGTCGCTGGTGCCGAGCGAGCGCAGCGCGATGTCGGTGAATTGACTGGCGAGCGCGTCGAGTTTGACCTCGCCCTTCGGGGAGTACCACCGCGCGACACCACTACACATCTCCAGCAGCGCCTTGCGGGCGAGTCCGTCGTGGTCCTGCCGGAACACCCCGGCCTCCGCGCCCTGCTCGATGGTCTCCGCCCACAGTTGCTCGTAGGTGTCCCGCTTGTCGATCACACGTCTGCGCAGCTTCGGCGCGAGCGAGCGGAGCTCGTTGTCGACGACGGCGGTCTCCTTGGCCTGCACCGCGTGCGCGATCACATGCAGCGTGACCAGCCTGCCCAGCTTCTCCTGCGGATCGGCAACGTCGGTCGTCGCCAGCATCGCCGCGGACAGCAGCCGTTCCAAGCTCTCCCACATGATGTCGGCGAGCAGTTCCTCCTTGCTGCCGATGTAGTGGTACAGGCTCGCGGGCGACACCTTCGCCGCCTGCGCCAGCTCCCTGATGCCGACGCCGTGGAATCCCTTCTTCGCGAACAGCCGGATCGCGGCCTTGCGTACACGGGTCTGGGTCGGGTTTACCGCCATAATTGCTCCACCCTGTCGTAAGTTCGTGCGCGAGGGTCGCCGTCGCGCAACTGTCCTTTCGCGACTCGTTCAGATGGCGTCATGGGCAAGGAATCCACTACGGACCAAAAACGGGGCACCTTGAAGTACGCCAGTTTGGCCGAGCAGAACTCCGCCAGGTCATCCGGCACCGGGCTCGTAGCACCGGAGGGGACGACGAACGCCTTGATCTCCTCGCCCCGTACCTCGTCCGGCACCGCGATGACCGCCGCGAGCGAGACGCCCGGATGCTGCTGCAATGTCCGCTCGACTTCGTCGGCAGAAACGTTTTCGCCGCTGCGCCGGATCATGTCCTTGGTCCTGCCCACGTAGTAAACCCGGCCACGCTCGTCCATGGTCGCCAGGTCACCAGTGTGGAACCAGCCGCCGCGAAACGCACGTCTTGTCGCGTCGGGGTCGTCGTGGTAGCGCAACATCAGTCCGGTGCCGCGCAGCGCCAGCTCACCGGTCTCGCCGCGCGGCAGCGGCAGGCCGTCCTCGCCGAGGATGACGGCCTCCCGGTCGCGGGTCGGTCTGCCGATGCAGCCAGAACCGACCAGCTCGTCGTGATCGGATTCGGACATCCTGATGTCGGCCCCGGTTTCGGTCATGCCGAACGCTTCGTACCACGGCACGCCCCAGCGCTGTTCCAGTGCGGCGTGCAGGTCACGGGGGATGGCGGAGGCGTGGATTGCGCGGACACGGTGCCGCAGGTCATCGGTGTGTTCCGGTTGTCGCAGCAGTAGCGTCGGCATCAAGCCGAGGCAGTAGAACCAGGTGACGTCGTAGTCGCGCACCTGCTGCCAGAACGTCGAGGGGTGGAAACGATCGAGCACGACGAGGCGCGCGCCAGCCGCGAGACCTAACGCGACGTTCCACTGCGGATCGATGTAATGGAACGGCTGTGCGGTGATCAGCGTGTCGCTGTCGCTAATGGACGGAAAATCGGTGACCAGCCCACGGACCAGCGTCAGCCAGTAGCGATGCGACAACACGCAGCCCTTCGGCGCACCGGTGGTGCCCGAGGTGTACTGGACGTTCACCGGCTGCTCCGGCACGGCGGTAGCGCCCTCGTAAGCGGCGGATGCTGCGGCGAGGTCGTCCGGGGTGAGCACCCACTCCAACTCGGTTCGTGGCTGAACGCGCGCAAGCAGGTCGGCAAACTCCGGCTCGACCACAGCGAGCCGCGCACCGGAGTGCGCCAGCACGTGCCCGCCGTCGACCTCGCGATAGTTGGTGTTGACCGGCACGATCGCGGCCCCGATACGGGCGAGCGCCAGCCACAGCAACGGAAACTCGGGCCGGTTGCGCAGCATCACAGCCACCCGGTCGCCAGCCGAGATCCCGTATCCAGCCAGGACACCGGCAAGCCGCGCGCTCTGCCGCGCAACGTCGTCGAACGTCAGCGACGTGCCGGTCTCGTCGAATACCCACGCGGTGCGGTCCGGCCACCGGCTGGCCGCCCGCGTGACCAGCGTGGCCAAGTCATCGATCTCGGCGAGCGTCGTCATGTCCCCTCCGTACTCCGCTCGCGGAACCGCCCCGCCGACGCGGCGACGTCGGCCGTGTTCTCGGTCAGCAAGGCGTGTGTGACTTCAAGTTCCAATGTGGACTCCAACGAGGCGTCGATGCCGGAGTCCAGTGCGCGCTTGACCAGCGTGACCGCATAGGACGGTTTGTCAGCAAGGTCGTGGGCCATGTCGATGGCGGCATCCCGCAGTTCATCGGTGGCGACAACCCGGTTCACCATCCCCATCTCCAGCGCCCGTTGTGCACCGATGCGCTCACCGAGCAGGAGGAGTTCCTTCGCCCGCGCCGGCCCGACCAGTAACGGCAGCAGCCGGGACGCGCCGCCGGTGACGCTGAGCCCGAGGCCCGCTTCGGGGAACGCGAACACCGCGTCGTCGGCGGCGAGCACCAGATCACAGCCGAGTGCGAACTCAGCCCCCGCCCCGATCGCGTAGCCGTTCACCGCCGCGATCACCGGCTGCGGCAAGGCGCGCAACCGCCGCGTCACATGCTGAATCCGCTCCAGCCTGCCGCGTGAGTCCCCTTCCGGCGTGGTCTCCTTGAGGTCGTGGCCCGCGCAGAACGACCTCCCGTTGCCGGTCAGGACGACGGCGCGCACGTCCTCGCGCGCCGCGACCTCGTCCAACCGCGCGTTGAGGTCGTCGACGAGCGCGGGGACGACCGCGTTGAGCCGGTGCGGCCGGTCGAGGGAGACGACGGCGACGCCGTCGTCGATGTCGAGGGCAACAGACGTCATGACTACCTAGCCTAGACGATCGAACGATCGGTCGGCTAGGTTTGGGTCTGCAGTGACAGATGGCGATGTGGGGGTGAACGATGCGGGTGGACGCGGTCTACATCGGGGCGAAGGTGCTGACCGGCGAGGACTTCCTGCCGGTCGACGTAATGGCCGTGCACGGCGGCAGGATCGTCGCGCTCGGCGAGTACGCGCGCGGCCTCGACGCAGCCCGGACCATCGACCTCGGCGGCGCCGTCGTCGTTCCTGGCTTCCACGACGCGCACAACCACATGGCCTGGTACGGCATGGGCCTCGATGAGCTGGACGTCAGCGAGGCGAGCTGCGCGCGCCTTGACGACGTCTACGCCGCCGTCGCCGCGCGGGCCACCGAGCAGCCGGAGGGCACCTGGATCGTCGGGCGCGGCTACGACCAGACCAAGCTCGACAAGCACCCCGACCGGCACGGCCTCGATCGCGCCGCGCCGAAACACCACGTCAAGCTCAAGCACACCACCGGCCACATGTGCGTGGTCAACTCGCTGGTGCTTGGCCAGCTCGATCTGGCGAACGTGCCCGCAGGAGGGGACGTCGTCGCCGAAGGCGGCGAGCCGACCGGGCTGCTGCGGGAACAGGCGCAACGGCTGCTCGATCCGCTGCTGTACCCCGTGCCGCTCGCCGACGTCGAACGCGGCATCGATCGCGCTGGCCAGCAGTACCTCAGCGAGGGCATCACCAGCGTGCAGGAAGCGGGCATCGGCCGCGGCCTTGTCGGCAGTACGCCGATCGAGCTGGCCGCGTATCAGCGCGCGCGGGACGCGGGCACGCTGCGGGTGCGCACAACGCTGATGGTCGCCGCCGACTCGCTGCACCCGCTGGAGCACGGCGACGGCGACGACGTCGAGTTCGGCCTCGACCTCGGTCTGCGCACCGGATTCGGCGACGAGTGGCTGCGGATCGGGCCGATGAAGCTGTTCTCCGACGGGTCGCTGGTCGGGCGCACGTGCGCGATGCACGCGCCGTTCGCGGGCGAGTCGGACAACGTCGGGTACTTCCAGACCGCCGAGGCCGACATCCCTGAGATCATCCGGCGCGCGCACCGCTCCGGCTGGCAGGTCGCCACGCATGCCATCGGCGACCGCGCCGTCTCTGTTGTGCTGGACGCCTACGCCGCCGCGCTGGCCGAACACCCGCGCGCTGACCACCGGCACCGCATCGAGCACTGCGGCGTGATCGACGTCCCTGACCTGCGGCGGGTGGCCGAACTAGGCGTCATTCCGGTGCCGCAGGGCCGGTTCGTCAACGAAATCGGCGAGGGGATGCGCGCCGCACTCGGGCCGGAGCGGGAGCCGTGGTGCTACCGGCAGCGCAGCTTCCTCGACGCGGGTTGTGTGGTGCCTGGCAGCTCCGATCGGCCGGTGGTCAACGGCGCGCCGCTGCTCGGCATGGCCGACATGGTGTACCGGCGCACCTCGGCCGGGCACGTGCTCGGGCTGGACGAGCGGGTCAGCGCCCGCGATGCGCTGCGCGCCTACACGTACGGCTCGGCGTACGCCACCTTCGCCGAGCGTGACCTCGGCACGCTCGACGTCGGCAAGCGTGCCGACTTCGTGGCGTTGTCCGCCGACCCAACCGAGGACGACGCACTTGGCGACATCCGGGTGCTCGCGACCGCCATCGGTGGCGAGATCGTCTACGAAAGCTGAGGGAGCCGATGCCAGTACGGGACGCGACGCGCGACGACGTCGACGAGATCTGCGCGCTCATCGAGGAGCACGCCGTCTACGAGGAAAAACACGACCTGCGGCTGGACCGCGCCGGGATGGCGGAGCACCTGTTCGGCGCTGCCCCGAAGGCGTGGGTGCTCATCGCCCACCCGGACGACGACCCCGATGCGGTGGCCGGGTTCGCGTTCTGCTGGTCGACGTTGTCGACGTGGGAGGGCAAGCCGGGGATCTGGATGGACGACCTGTTCATCCGGCCCGCCTATCGACGTCGGGGCTTGGCGGCTGAGCTGATGGCCGCGCTGCGCGCTCGCACGGATGGCCGGGTCGAGTGGGAGATGCGCGAGGGCAACGACAACGCGACGACGTTCTACGCCCAGCTCGGCGCGGTGCCGGTCACCGGTTGGGTGCAGTACCGCTGGCAGCTCTGAGGACGGCTCCTAACCGCTATCCGATGGGAGTTCGCGCATCAGGATCACGGATGGTTCGTGAGCCTTGGTGCGCGCTCGCAGAGCGCCAAAATCAGTGTCGGCTGTCACGATGACAGCGTTGTGCTCGGCCGCATAGGCGAGGATCGCGTCATCACTTGCGCCAGCGCCTACGGCGTCGTGGACGTGCTCAGCCGTATCCTCGTGATCTGTAAGGTGGCGGCAGAGTTGCGGTGACAGGTTCTCGTCGATCTCACGCCGGCTGCTTGAGCTCAAGGTGGAATTCGTTCTCCGCGAGCGCTGCGGAGTACGCGAGCGCCTGCCGGATGTCTTCGAGTTCCAGGTACGGGTACTCGGACAGAATCTGCTCGGTTGTCTTTCCGGCGGCCATCATCTGCACGATCATCCCCACGGAGATGCGCAGGCCCCGAATACACGGCTTCCCGCCCAGCTTATGGGGATCGACCGTGATTCTGTCGAGGTTAAGGTCCGACATGGGGCTCATGATACGGCAACCTGTCGGTCTTGGCGCGTCGTCCGAACAGCTTTGACGACGGCAGCCTCCACCCGCTGAGCGTCAACGGGGACGGGCAAATCGGGCACGAAATGGCGCTGGGCGGGTGGAGGCGACCCAGCGGCTGGAACTGTATACGGCCGC
>WHUD01000059.1:3777-25973 GCA_009377385.1 Actinophytocola sp. | reverse complement strand
CCTCAACGGCATCCCGGTCCAGCTCGCCCCCGCCTGACGCGAGTCGCACCTTGGCGTGCTGCGACTCGCCCCACGCCACAGTGCGACTCGCGTGGCCTTACCAGGCTTGGCCGAGGTCCGCGTGCTGGGTGACCCAGGTGTGCATGACGATGCCCGCCGCGACGCCCGCGTTGATCGAGCGGGTGGAGCCGAACTGTGCGATGGACACCGAAAGCTCAGCCGCCTCGCGCGCCTCGGCGGACAGCCCCGGCCCCTCCTGGCCGAACAGCAGCACGCACCGGCGAGGCAGCGCCGTCGCCTCGATCCGCCGAGCGCCGTGAGTGTTGTCCACCGCGACGATGGTCAGCTCCTCCGTCCGCGCGAAGTCCACCAGGCCTGCGACGTCCGGGTGGTGGTGCAGGTGCTGGTACCGGTCGGTCACCATCGCGCCGCGCCGGTTCCACCGCCGCCTGCCGACGATGTGCACCGCTGCCGCCGCGAAGGCGTTCGCGGTCCTGACGACGGTGCCGATGTTGTGGTCGTGCTGGAAGTTCTCGATCGCGACGTGGAACGGATGCCGCCTGCGGTCCACATCGGACACGATGGCCTCGCGCCGCCAGTAGCGGTACGGGTCGACGACGTTGCGGCGGTCGCCGTGCTCAAGCAGCTCAGGGTCGTAGCGCTCGTCCGTTGGCCAATCGCCCTGCCACGGTCCGACGCCGACCTCGTCCGGGCGCGTCCACTCGGTGGGGCCAGGAGAGTCCACCGGCTCAGGACAACCCGAGGTCGTCGAGGCCGAGCAGCGCCCGGTACGGCAGACCGTGCGCCTCGATGGCTTCGCGCGCCCCGGTGTCGCGGTCGACGATGGTGGCAACACCGACGACCGACGCGCCAGCAGCCTCAAGCGCGTCGACGGCGGTGAGCACGCTGCCTCCGGTCGTCGACGTGTCCTCGACGGCGAGCACCTGCTGCCCGGACACCTCGATGCCCTCGATGCGGCGCTGCAAGCCGTGCGTCTTCGCGGTTTTGCGGACGACAAAGGCGTCAAGCACCACCCCGTCGGCAGCGGCCGAGTGCATCATCGCGCAGGCGACCGGATCCGCGCCGAGGGTGAGCCCGCCAACGGCGACGTAGTCCCAGCCGGACGTGAGCTGCCGGAGCAGGGTGCCGATCAGCGGGGCGGCGGCGTGGTGCAGGGTCGCTCGACGCATGTCGACGTAGTAGTCGGCCTCCGCGCCGGACGAGAGCGTGACCTTGCCCCTGACGACGGCGAGCTCGGTGACGAGGCGGGCCAATTCGGTCTTGGCCGCGAGGTCGATCGCACTAGCTGACTCAGGAGCGTTTACCACGCGGGCGAGCCTCTCTATCAGATCAGGTGCGGTTGCGTCGCGCGGCGAGTTTACCCGTCAGCGTCCGGAGAACCGGCGGCGGCAACAGCTTGCCGACGCCGACGACAGCCTGCCACCGCTTGCCGGGGATGGAGATCGTCTTGCCGCGCGCCAGATCCTGCAGGCAGTCGCGCACCACCCGCTCGGCGTCCAGCCACAGCGCGCCGGGGATGCCTGCGGTGTTGTCACCGGATCGGGCGTGGAACTCCGTCCGGGTGAATCCGGGGCACAGCGCGAGCATCCGCACGCCGGTGCCCGCCAGGGACGCAGCCATGCCCTCGGTGAACGCGGTGACCCACGCCTTCGTCGCCCCGTAGGCCGCGCCCGTACCAGGGAAAATCCCGCAACGCTTGAGACGTTCACGACGGCCCCCTTCCCGCGCGCGATCATCCCCGGCAGGACGGCGTGGGTCAGCCGGAGCACGCTGGCGACGTTGACGTCGAGCTGCGACTGCAACCGGTCGACACCCGTCTCAGTGAACTTGCCGTTCAGGCCGAAGCCCGCGTTGTTCACCAGCAGGTCGACCGGCTTCGCGCCGAGTGCGTCCTCGACGCT
The DNA here is from genome assembly GCA_009377385.1 of Actinophytocola sp. GTDB lineage: Bacteria > Actinomycetota > Actinomycetes > Mycobacteriales > Pseudonocardiaceae > Haloechinothrix_A. Next base: position 24,051 of record WHUD01000059.1, on the reverse strand, counting down.
ACGCCGCTGCTCGGCGTCGGAAAGGTCGGCGGGCAGCACCTCGACGTCGATGCCGTGGCGCGCGGACAACGCGGCGTTCAACGCCTTGAGCCGGTCGACGTCGCGGGCGACGGCGATCAGGTCGTACCCCTGCGCGGCGAGCTGCCGGGCGAACTCGGCCCCGATCCCCGCCGTCGCTCCCGTGATCAACGCGGTAGGCATGATGGCCTCCTGATCGCGCGCGGCACGCCGCGCCGTTGACTTGGCGTCGGCCAGCATGGTCTCCATGATTCGGACCTGCAAGCAGTCCTCATGATGGCCTCAGCCTATGTCGCCGTGCGGCTTCTCATGCATGTGGTCGACGTGGCGGACACCCTCTGGCGGGTCCTGCCAGACGTGCTTGCCGCCTTCGTCCTCCTCGGCAGGGTCGATGATGTCCGCGATCTCCCCGACGTCGCGGAGGAGCCGCTCCAGCCGGGACGGACCTGCGTTCGGCGACACCGCAGCGAGCACCCAGTCGTGCTCCATCCACACCACGCTGACGTCGCCGCCAAGCTCCCCCGCGGCGTCGATGAGCAGTTGCGAGATCACTGAGCGGGCGGCCTCGACGTTGTCGGTGAAGGCGTAGCGCTGCCCGGCTGGACCGAGCAGATCCGGCATCTCGGAGCGCTGGAACGGCACGCTCGCCAGCCACAGCTCGAGCAGCACCGGGAACGCCTTGCCGCAGCGCACCGCGACGACGGAGGCCGGGATCTGCCGGTTGGCCTCGATGTCGAACACGTACACCGAGCGGCGGCCCTCGCTGGTGAACGTCGTGCCTGCGACGACGTTGACGGCGGCATCGGCCCGGTAGTAGCCCATGGCGCCTTCTGTCCAGTGGCTGACCATTCGGGCGTCTTCCTCGGCGAACTGCCAGCCGCGCAGGTCGGCCCAGCGCAGCCGCTCTCTATTCCGCGAGCCTTCGCGGGCGCGGTCGACCGCGAGCAACGCCAGCCCTGTCACGAGGGCGATGAAGGCGATGAGAAACCACATCCACGCCGGTATACCCACGTCGGACACCCTATCGTCTGCGACCGCGTCGTGACGTCAAGCGCGCCTGGGCGTGCCCGTCCCCCGTCAGTGTCTCTCATGGTCTCTCATGGAAGCGGAACGACGCGACCTCGTGCAGCACCGTCAGTTGCGGCGGCTCCTCGCACAGCCTGTTCCCGTGAGGTCACCGGGGCCGTCTGCCGCGCGCCAGCAGCACCACAGGGCGCAGCGGCGTCGGTTCGGGCCCGACCGCCGTTGTCGCGTCCCGCGTCAGTCGACCCTGAGTCGCGGGTGACAGCGTCGCGACGAACGGCGCCATGTGCGCCATGCCGAGCCGCCACGCCACCAGCTCCGCCGCACCGCGCAGCTCGATCTCGACGGTGCGCTCCGCCACCTCGACGTCGACCAGCCCGGCCTTGCGCAGCGTGTCCGCGATGGCCCCCGTAGTGCCGAACGCGATCGACGTCGCGGTCTTCAGGTCGGTGTACCAGCCCGGTTCCGCGTAGCCGTAGCGGGCAGCGACGGCGTCAACGACGTCCTTGACCGGATGCGTCCAGTCCGCATCGAAGCTCGACGCGAGCACCCAGCCGCCGGGCCGGGTGACCCGGACGGCTTCCGCGAGGCCGTCGACCGGATGGGCGACGTGGTTGAACACGAACGACGCCAGTACCGCGTCGAAGACCTCGCCGATGAACGGCAGCCCGCCCACGTCCGCCACAACGCACGGCGGCCGGTGGTGCCGATCCGCCGTCAGCATCCCCCACGCGGCGTCGGCCGCGACCACGGTCGCGCCCCTGGCGCTCGCGGCGCGGGAGACCGCGCCGGTGCCCGCGCCGAGGTCGAGCACTCGGCAGCCGGGCAGCATTCCGGGGCAGGTGTCGACCAGCACCTCGGCGAGCTGGTCGTACACTTTGGCCGGACCGCGTTGCCACGCCGATGCCGCCGCGCTGTAGCTGTCGCGGGACGTGTTCACACTGTGGGATACCCCGCCGTCAGCCCCGAGACACCACCAGCGTGTCCGCGGTGGCGTTGTCGTCGGGGATGTCCACCCGCACCGTGTCGCCGTCGCGGATGTCGCCGGACAGCAGCGACTTCGCGAGCTGGTCGCCGATCGCGGACTGCACCAGCCGTCGCAACGGACGCGCGCCGTAGATCGGGTCGAATCCGTTCACGGCGAGCCACTCCCGCGCGGCGTCCGAGACGTCGAGCGTGAGCCGCCGCTGCGCAAGCCGGTTTCCCAGCCGCTTCACCTGGATGTCCACGATGGCGGTGAGCTGCTCGGTGCCGAGCGAGTGGAACACCACGATGTCATCCAGCCGGTTCAGGAACTCCGGCTTGAAGTGCTGCCGCACGACGGACATGACGGTATCCGCACGTTGCCGATCGTCCAGGGACGCGGCAGTGTCGTTGCTGATGGCCTGCGAGCCGAGGTTCGACGTCAGCACCAGGATGGTGTTGCGGAAGTCGACCGTGCGGCCCTGGCCGTCGGTGAGCCTGCCGTCGTCGAGTACCTGCAACAGCACGTCGAAGACGTCAGGGTGCGCCTTCTCCACCTCGTCGAGCAGCACCACCGTGTACGGCCTGCGCCGCACCGACTCGGTGAGCTGCCCGCCCTGGTCGTACCCGACGTAGCCGGGTGGCGCGCCGACAAGACGCGCTACGCTGTGCTTTTCACTGTATTCGCTCATGTCGATGCGCATCATCGCGCGCTCGTCGTCGAACAGGAACTCCGCGAGCGCCTTGGCCAGCTCGGTCTTGCCGACGCCGGTCGGGCCGAGGAACAGGAACGATCCGGTCGGCCGGTCGGGGTCGGCGACCCCGGCGCGTGCCCTGCGCACCGCGTCGGACACTGCGGTGACGGCCTCCGACTGGCCGACCACGCGCCTGCCCAGCTCCTCCTCCATCCGCAGCAGCTTGCCGGTCTCGCCTTCGAGCAGCCTGCCAGCGGGGATGCCGGTCCACGCGCTGACGACGTCGGCGACGTCGTCAGCCCCGACCTCCTCTTTGAGCATCACCTGCTGGTCAGGTGCCGACGCCTCGGTGGCGGCGGCCAGCTCCTTCTCCAATCCGGGGATCTTGCCGTAGCGCAACTCGGCGGCACGGCCGAGGTCGGCGTCGCGCTCTGCCCGCTCCGCCTCGCCGCGCAGTTGCTCCAACCGCTCCTTCAGGTCGCGGATCTTGTCGATGGAGCCCTTCTCGTTCTGCCACCGCGTGGTAAGCACTGCGAGGGCGGCCCGTCGATCGGCCAGCTCGGCGCGCAGCGCGGCCAGCCGTTCCCGCGAGGCGGGGTCGTCCTCCTTCTCGAGCGCCATCTCCTCGATCTCGAGGCGGCGCACCGCGCGCTCCACCTCGTCGATCTCCACCGGCCGGGAGTCGATCTCCATACGCAGCCGAGACGCCGCCTCGTCGACGAGGTCGATCGCCTTGTCCGGCAGAAACCGCGCCGTGATGTAGCGGTCGGACAGCGTGGCGGCGGCGACCAGCGCGGCGTCGGTGATCCGGACGCCGTGGTGCACCTCGTAGCGCTCCTTGAGCCCGCGCAGGATGCCGATGGTGTCCTCCGCCGACGGCTCGCCGACGAGCACCTGCTGGAAGCGGCGCTCAAGTGCGGCGTCCTTCTCGATGTGCTTGCGATACTCGTCCAGCGTGGTCGCGCCGACCATGCGCAGCTCGCCCCGCGCCAGCAGGGGCTTGATCATGTTGCTGGCATCCATGGCTCCTTCAGCGCCGCCTGCGCCCACCACGGTGTGCAGCTCGTCGATGAACGTGATGACCTGGCCCGCGGCGTCGGTGATCTCCTTGAGCACCGCCTTGAGGCGTTCCTCGAATTCGCCCCGGTACTTCGCGCCCGCGACCATCGAGCCGAGGTCGAGGGCGACGACGCGCTTGCCGCGTAGCGACTCGGGCACGTCCCCAGCAACGATCCGCTGCGCGAGGCCCTCCACGATGGCGGTCTTGCCGACGCCGGGCTCACCGATCAGCACCGGGTTGTTCTTGGTGCGCCTGCTCAGCACCTGAACGACGCGGCGGATCTCGGTGTCGCGGCCTATCACCGGGTCGAGGTCACCGGAGCGGGCGCGGTCGGTGAGGTCGACGCCGTACTTCGCCAGCGCCTGGTACGTGCCCTCCGGATCGGGGCTCTTCACCCGCGCGGACCCGCGCACCTGCGTGAACGCCTCCCGCAGCGCCTCAGGCGTCGCGTTGTGGCGCTTGAGCAGGTCGGCCACGGCGCCGCCCTCCGAGGCGAGCCCGACGAGCAGGTGCTCGGTCGACACGTACTCGTCGCCAAGCTCGGTGGCGAGCTGCTGCGCCTTGGTCAGCGCCTTCAACGCCTGCGCGTCGAACTGCGGCGATGACACCGTCGCGCCGGTCGCGGTCGGCAAGGACCGCGTGATCGGCTCCAGCTCGGCGTGTACCTGCTCCGGGTCCGCCCCGACGGCGGTGAGCAGCGGTCCCGCGATGCCGTCGCCCTGCGCCAGCAGCGCGCCGAGCAGGTGCGCCGACGTCACGTCGGGGTTGCCCGCCACCGCCGCTGCCTGTGCGGCGGACGAGATGGCCTGCTGCGTTTTGGTTGTCGGGTTGAAAGCGTCCATCCCTTGCCCGTTCCTCGTGCTACTACGGATGCGAGGGTGCACCATCGCGGGTGTCCTCGCTGATCAGTGGTGTCTCACTAGGGACAACGCCAATAAAGTTGAGCTAGTTCCGCTCAACTTTATCGTGGCAGGTTCTGACCAAAGGGCGTATTTCGCTCGCAGGGGAAACTGGGGCTTGTGCGCCAGCCGATCTTGGGGTCAACTTTCTGTCCATGCCAACAAGCACACACTCAGTGATCACGAGTCACTCGGATGGGGCGCCACTGATCCTCGCGCAAGAGGACGTGGAAGGCGCCCAGAGTGAGCTGCTATCGAATGTAGAGGACGCGATCAACAGCGTCTTCGCGCCTGTCGCGGAGGCGCTCGGCAATTTCGTCTTCTACGAGGTCCCGTTCTTCGGGGCGACTTTTCCCTGGATCGTCGGCTGGCTCGTCGTCGCGGGGTTGATCTTCAGTCTCTACTTCGGGTTCATTCAGTTCCGTGCGTTCAAGCTCTCGACCCAGATCTTGCGCGGCAAGTACACGCGGGACGACGAACCCGGCGAGATCAGTCACTTCCAAGCCTTGTCCTCGGCGCTGTCCGGCACCGTAGGGCTCGGCAACATCGCGGGTGTCGGTGTCGCCGTCACCATCGGTGGCGCCGGTGCCACCTTCTGGATGATCCTTGTCGGTCTGCTCGGCATGGTCACCAAGTTCGTGGAATGCACCCTCGGTGTGAAGTACCGGGAGATCCACGAGGACGGCACGGTGTCCGGTGGGCCGATGCACTACCTGCGCAAGGGTTTCGCCGAGCGCATCCCGGGTAACGCGGGCAAGATCCTCGGCACGGGGCTCGCCGGCCTCGTCGCCGTCGGCATCCTGCTCTTCGGCATCGGTGGCGGGAACATGTTCCAGGCCAACCAGTCGATCGCGCAGCTTCGGCGGGTCACCGGCGGCGACGACAGCCCGCTCTCCAACGACGGCTCCGGCCTGGTGTTCGGGATCATCCTGAGCGTCATCGTCGGCGCGGTGATCTGGGGCGGCATCAAGTCGATCGGCCGGGTGACGAGCAAGCTGGTGCCGTCGATGGCGATCATCTACGTCGTCGCCTGTGCGATCGTCATTCTGTTCAACATCCCCGAGGTGCCAGCTGCGGTCGGCGCGATCGTCTCCGGCGCGTTCACCGGTGAGGGCGTCGTCGGTGGTGTGATCGGTGCGATCGTCCAGGGGCTCCGGCGTGCCACCTTCTCCAACGAGGCCGGTCTAGGCTCCGCGCCGATCGCGCACTCGGCTGTCAAAACGAAGTACCCGGCAACCGAGGGGCTGGTCGCCCTGCTCGAGCCGTTCATCGACACCGTCGTGGTGTGCACCATGACGGCGCTGACCATCGTCATCGCCAACAGCCAGTTCTGGAACGACTCCAAGGAAGCCCTGCTGGCTGGCGGCTCTGAGGACGCCATCGTCGGTGTCGAGGTGACGTCGAGCGCGTTCGAGACGTCGCTGCCCGGCTTCCAGTACGTGCTGGCGTTCGCGGTGCTGCTCTTCGCGGTCTCCACGATGATCACCTGGGCGTACTACGGCCAGAAGGCGTGGACGTTCCTGTTCGGCAAGAGCACCACGAGTGAGAACGTCTACCGGTTCGTGTTCTGCGCGTTCATCATCGTCGGCTCCGTTGTGGAGTTCAGCGACGTGCTCGACTTCACCGACGCCGTGATGTTCCTGCTCGCGGTGTTCAACGTCATCGGGCTCTACCTGCTGGCGCCCGTTGTCAAGCGCGAGCTCCAGCTGTACATGGGCAAGCTGCGCTCCGGCGAGATCGAGGAAGTGGAGCGGGTCTGATCCGACAAGTCGATCACGCGACCTGATTGCGCAAGACGAGTGATCCCGTCCGGTTCACCGGGCGGGATCACTCGTGTTTGGGGCTAGGGTTACGGCTACGCTGCCTGCGACCCAGGCGTGTCCCCGAAATACCCCGAGTCCAGTTAGAGACGAATGAGCCCACCTGACGCCGTCAGCCCTGTCCCGCGCGGATCGGCGGCACGCAAGGCGCCGCCCGAGGTCACCGCGATGGTGCGGCTCATTTCGGATACCTGGGCGCTGGCGGAGCCCTACCTGCCCGAGATGTCGCAGACGTTCTACGGGCTGTTGTTCACCCTCGCGCCGGACACCCGCGAGCTGTTCCCGATCAACGTCGAGGTCCGCAGGGGCAAGCTGATGCGCGCCATCGCGCGCGTGGTGCAGATGGTCGACCGGCCGGACGACCTGGTGCCGTTCCTCACCCAGCTCGGCCGCGACTACCGCAAGTTCGCCGTCGAGACCCGCCACTACGAGGCCATCGGCACCGCCATGCTCGCCGCGCTGCGGGAGCAACTTGGCGCGGCGTGGACGCCGGACGTCGAACGCGCGTGGGCAGAGGGCTACACCATCGTCGCGCGGTCGATGCAGGAGGCGGCGGCGTCCGATCCGAGTCCCGCGCTGCTCAGCGCGACCGTGACCGATCACCGCAGGCTGAGCTGGGACCTCGCGCTCGTCCGGATCCAGCCGGACGCCCAGGTCTCCTACCGGGCAGGGCAGTACATGAGCGTCGAGATCCCGCAGCGGCCCCGGCTGTGGCGCTACCTCTCACCAGCCAACGCGCCGCGCGAGGACGGCTCGCTCGAGTTCCACGTGCGCGCCGTCGACGGCGGCTGGGTCAGCAGGGCGATCGTCAGCCACAGCCAGCCGGGTGACATCTGGCACCTCGGCCCGCCGCTCGGCAGGCTCAGCATCGACAGGGGTGCAGGCAGGGACGTGCTGATGATCGCGGGCGGCACCGGAAGCGCCCCGCTGCGTGCGCTGGTTGACGACCTCGCCCGCTGGGGCAAGAACCCGAACGTCACGATGTTCTTCGGCGGCAGGACAGCGGACGACATCTACGAGCTGGAGACCCTGCGCGCCCTCGAGTCGGTCAACCCGTGGTTCACCGTCGTGCCCGTCGTGGAAAGCGGCGGCGGCATCCCCGGCGCCGAGCAGGGCACGCTCCCCGAGGTCGTCAGCAAGCGGGGCGCGTGGCCGGAGCACGACGTCCTGGTGTCCGGGTCGCCGTCGATGATCAAGGCGACGGTCTCGCGGTTGCTCGTCGCTGGCACCAGCCTCGACCAGATCGGCTACGACCCGTTCACCCTGGACTGATACGCGGGCACCCGCTCCCTGCGCGCCTCCTTGCGGGCCTTGCGGACGCCGAAGTAGTCGCCACCCTTGCGCACGCTGTCGTCGGTGCCCCACGCCTGGTCGGACTCGGCGTGGATCATTCGGGGGATGTGCTTGCGGCAGTGGATGTACGCCTCGTCGACCTCGACGAGCACCCACCGCTCCGGCGTCCTGCCGCGCTCGATCTCGGTGGGGATGCCGTCGAACTCGGCGCGCATCGCGTCGTCGTCGACGATCATCGCCCTGCCGTTGATGTGCAGGCCGATCCTGTCCCGCACGAAGTCGATCAGCAGGATGCCGACGTGCGGGTTCTCGCTGATGTTGCCGAGGCTTGCCATGACGCCGTTGCCCCGGTACTCCGGGTAGGCGACGTGGCCACGGTCGAGCACCTGGATGAAGCCTGGCGGGCCGAAGCGAGGCGAGCAGTCCGACTCACCGTTGGCGTCCGACGTCGCGATGAACGCCATCTCCATCCTTTCGATGAAGTCGACCATCTCGTCGTTGAGCGCCTCGCACAGTTGGTCCTGGTAGAAGCGCTCCGCGCGGGTGCGGCTGCCGTAGGCCAGCTGCAGCAGGTGCTCGCCTGCCGAGCCGGGCAGGTCGGTGTCGGGGTCCTCGGCGGGGTCCTCAGGCTCCGGCGGCACCGCGCGCCAGACGACGGGAGGCGCCTCCCAGGTCTCGGACGGCTTCTGCGCCGGGCGCGGCGGTGCGCCGTGTCCCCCGTTCTGGACGCCGTGTCCTGCACTCCCGACGCCAGGTTCGACGCTCTGGGCCGCGCCGTTCTGGTAGACGCCATTGCGCTTGCCCGCGTCGTGCTTGCCGCGCCGGTGCTTCGGCGCTGGACGTTCCGGCGGGACGTCCTCTGTCGGGTTCGGGGTCAGATCCTTCCGGGCCATGCGTGCGAGCCGGAGCGAGTGTTTCACCTGCGGTCCAGATGGTGTCGGGGGTACGGGTGGGGATGGGACTGCTGCCGACCGCCAAGTCTGACACGACCGGGGGGCAATTCCCACCCCTTGTGTTGGCAGCGCCACCACGTGGATACAGACCGTTACACCAGGCAGTTGACCTCGTACGGAACGCAGTTTGCACCAGTTGGCCGAACCACAGTGGCTTTTTTTCATGCAGAATCGGGTTAGTCTCGACTGGGTGACAAACCAGTGGGGCCGTGGTCATGGCGGCCTCGCATGCCCGCGACTACCTGCGATCGTGGAGAAGCCTCGCACAGATGACAGTGAACGCCGTGCTCGACGAGCCAGAGGAGCCATCGGGCTCCAGTAGCGCACGACAGCGCGACGCTGAGCGAGTTGTCCGCATCATCAGGGAAAGCTTCGCCAAGATCGAGCCGAACGCCGAAGCGCTGTCACGTCGGTTCTACGCGCTTTTGTTCGCCATCGCACCCGACACGCGGGACATGTTCCCCGCCAACATGGAGGTGCAGCGCAGCAGGCTGCTCCGCGCGCTTGTGCACATCGTGCAGATGGTGGACCGGCCGCAGGAGCTGACGCCGTTCCTTCGGCAGCTCGGCCGCGACCACCGGAAGTTCGGCGTCGTCACCAAGCACTACGAGTCCCTCGGCACGGCGCTGCTCGGTGCGCTGCGGCAGTTCGCGGGTGACGACTGGACCGACGAGGTCGAGCGCGCGTGGGCAGACGCCTTCGCGATCATCGCGGGCGCCATGCAGGAGGGCTCGGCGTCCGACGACGGGCCCGCGTGGTGGCAGGCCGAGGTCGTCGACCACATCAGGCTCGACTGGGAGACCGCGCTGATCAGGGTCCGGCCTGATCGGGCCGTCCCGTTCTACACCGGGCAGTACGTGAGTGTTGAGAGCCCGCAGCGGCCCCGGTTGTGGCGGTATCTCTCACCGGCCAACGCGCCTCGCGAGGACGGCACGCTGGACTTCCACGTCCGCGCGGTCGTCGGCGGCTGGGTGAGTAGAGCGCTGGTGGGCTACACGCGCCTCGGCGACGTCTGGAAGGTCGGCTCGCCGCTCGGCAACCTGTGGGCCAACCCGGCTGCCGACCGCGACCTGCTGCTCGTCGGTGGCGGCACCGGCATCGCGCCGTTGCTCGGCGTGATCGACGAACTAGGCGCGAGGGACACCCGGCCGTACGTGACGATGTTCTTCGGCGGCCGCACCGTGGACGACCTGTACTACCTCGGCGAGTTGCGCGCCCTCGCCGAGCGGCACTCGTGGCTGACGGTCGTGCCGGTGACCGAGGACGGCTCCGCAGATGGCGGCGAGAAGGGCCAGCTCGCGGAGGTCGTCAGCGGCCACGGCGCCTGGCGCGACCATGACGTGCTTGTCTCCGGCTCCCCCGGCATGATCCGCTCGACGGTCTCCCGGATGCTCGTCACCGGCACCACCTTCGACCAGATCTCCTACGACTCCTTCACCACGGACTAACCCGCTGGCGCCCTCGCGCCGTGTCCCCCGTTCCGGAACGCCGTGTTCGTCGTCACGGTGTCGGGAATGGTGAACACGGTGTCGGGAGCGGCGAACATGGCGTCGGGAACGGGGGACACGATGCATGCCGCGTCGCCCTTGCCTGGCCTTACCGGCGGCGCTTGGGTTTCCAGACGACTAGCGCCGTTTCCTGGCGCATGGGGACGAGGTCCTTGCGGTAGGAGGCGTGCACGGCAGCGGCGGCCTGCTCGGCAGCCGCGTACGCCGCCGCCAGCTCCTCCGTCAGCTCGGCGACCTTGGCGTGCAGGGCGTCGACCTGGCTCTCCAGCTCGATGATCCGCTTGATGCCTGCGAGGTTCACGCCGGCCTCCTGCGACAGCCGCTGCACCTCGCGCAGCAGCGCGATGTCGCGCATCGAGTAGCGCCTGCCGCCGCCGGACGTCCTGCCTGGCGAGACCAGCCCCATCCGGTCGTAGGTGCGCAACGTCTGTGCGTGCAGCCCGGACAACTCCGCGGCGACGGAGATCACGAACACCGGCGTCGTCTCGTCCGCCCCGTGGGGCAGACCGCCGAAACCCTTCGGGAAGCTGAACGACATCATCGCTCCTTCAGCAACTTGGTGATCTCCGGCCGCGGGTCATGCTTCTTGATCTTCTCGGCGTACTCACGCAGCGCGCTCTCGGCGTCGTCCGTGAGGTTGGCTGGCACCGTGACCTGCAACGTCACCAGCAGGTCGCCGGTGGTGCCGTCCCGCTTGGCGATGCCCTTGCTTCGCACCCGAAGCACCTTGCCGCTGTTGGTCCCGGCAGGCACCTTCACGGACACCTTGCCGTCGAGCGTCGGCACGCTGAGCGTGGTGCCGAGCGCGAGCTCGGTGAATTCAACCGGCACGGTGATCGTCAGATTGTTGCCGGACCGCCCGAAGATCGGGTGCGGCGTGACGTGCACCCGCACGTACAGGTCGCCCGCTGTCGCGCCGCCCCTGCCCGGTTCGCCCTGCCCGGCGAGCCGGATCCGCTGGTCGTTGTCGACGCCGGGCGGGATCCGCACGGTCAGCGTCCTCGTGCGAGTGCTGACGCCGTCGCCGCCGCACTCGGGACACGGGTTGTCGATGATCGCGCCCCTGCCACGGCAATCGCGGCACGGCTCGGAGAACGCGAACGCGCCCTGGCTTGAGTTGATCAACCCGGCGCCACCGCAGGTCGGACACGTGCGCGGCGTCGTGCCCGGCTTAGCACCCGACCCGGCGCAGGTTCCGCACGTGGCGGGGCTGGACAGCCGCAGCGGCAGGGTCGCGCCCTTGACCGCCTCAGCGAAGTCGATCCTGATGTCGGTCTCGATGTCGGAGCCGCGCTGCGCGGCCGACGCACCGGCACCGGCAGCACCGCGTCTGCCGAACAGCCCCCCGAGGATGTCGCCGAGGCCGCCGAGCCCGCTGGCCTGGCCACCCGCACCACCGGCACCGAACAGGTCGCCGAAGTCGAACCCGCCAGCGCCGCCAGCACCGCCGGGGAAGCCCTGGCCGCCGACGCCACCCGCGCCGAACAGCGCCCGCGCCTCGTCGTACTCCTTGCGCTTGGCGGGGTCGGACAGCACGCCGTAGGCCTCCGACACCGCCTTGAACTTCGTCTCGGCGTCGGGGTTGCCCGGGTTGGCGTCGGGGTGGTTCTCCCGCGCCAGCTTCCGGTACGCCTTCTTGATCTCCTCCGTCGACGCATCGGAGGAGACGCCCAGCTCACGGTAGAAATCCTTGCCGAGCCACTCACGAGCGGTCACCGGACGTCTCCTCCTTTCGTCAGTTGTCGTCGCGTGCTGGCGGTTCAGCCGGTTCGGCAGGATCCACCAGCACCTCCGGCCGCTCCTGCTGCCCCGGTTCGTGGTCGGTCACCGCGACCATCGCAGGTTGCAGCACCCGCTCGCCGAACTTGTACCCGCGCCGCAGCACCGTCGTCACCGTCGGCTCCGTGACGTCGGGCGACGTGCTGTGCTGCACCGCCTCGTGCACGCTCGGGTCGAACGGCTCGCCGTTCGTGCCGAACGCCTCGAGGCCCGCCTGCTGCAGCGTCGCGACCAGCTTGTCCGCCACCGCCTTGAACGCGCCGTTGAGGTCGCCGTGCTGCTCCGCGCGCTCGATGTCGTCGAGCAGCGGCAGCAGCTCGCCGGCGACGGACGCCTTGGCCGCCGTGGTGTTGGCGACCTTGTCCCGCTCGACACGCTTGCGGTAGTTGGCGTACTCCGCCTGCACGCGCTGCAGGTCGGCGGTGCGCTCCGCGAGCTCCTTCTCTACGTCGGAGGCCGGTGCCACCGCGTCGTCGACGATCTCCCCGCCCACGGGCGGCCCTGAGCCGTCCTCGGGCCGGGGGGCATCCTCGATGATCGACTCCGTACGGAGTTCGCCCGTTTCGGGATCGATCTTGCGACGGTCCCGCACGATCACTGGCTCCTCTGGCCTGACGCCTTCGCTTTCGTCGTAGTTGCCACTCACTTCTTGTCGCCCTCGGACTTGTCCTCGTCAACGATCTCGGCATCGACGACGTCGTCAGCGCCTGCGGCACCAGACGTGTCACCAGCAGCGCCCGCGTCACCGGCGGCACCGGCCGTCGGGTCCTGCTGGTCGGCGTACATCGCGGAGCCCATGGCCTGCGACTCCTGCGTCAGCTTCTCCATCGCGCTCTGGATCGCAGCGGTGTCCGTGCCCTTGAGCGCCTCGTTGACCTCGCCGACCGCGCCGTTGACCTTGGTCTTGACGTCGTCGGGCAGCTTGTCCTCGTTGTCCTTGACGAACTTCTCCGTCTGGTAGACCAGGGTCTCCGCCTGGTTGCGGGTCTCGGCCTCCTCGCGGCGCTTGCGGTCCTCCTCGGCGTGGGCCTCGGCATCCTTGACCATCCGGTCGATGTCGTCCTGCGGCAGCGCGGAACCACCGGTGATCTTGATGCTCTGCTCCTTGCCCGTGCCGAGGTCCTTCGCGGTCACGTGCACGATGCCGTTGGCGTCGATGTCGAAGCCGACCTCGATCTGCGGCACGCCGCGCGGCGCCGGCGGGATGCCGGTCAGCTCGAAGCTGCCGAGCTTCTTGTTGTGCGCCGCGATCTCGCGCTCACCCTGGAACACCTGGATCTGCACCGACGGCTGGTTGTCGTCGGCCGTCGAGAAGATCTCCGAGCGGCTGGTCGGGATCGTGGTGTTGCGCTCGATGAGCTTGGTGAACACGCCGCCCTTGGTCTCGATGCCAAGCGAGAGCGGGGTGACGTCGAGCAGCAGGACGTCCTTGACCTCGCCCTTGAGCACACCGGCCTGCAGCGCGGCGCCGACGGCGACGACCTCGTCCGGGTTGACGCCCTTGTTCGGCTCCTGGCCGCCGGTCAGCTCCTTGACCAGATCGACGACGGCTGGCATCCGGGTGGAGCCACCGACGAGCACGACGTGGTCGATGTCGCCGACGGAGATGCCTGCGTCCTTGATGACGTTGTGGAACGGCGACTTGGTGCGGTCGAGCAGGTCCTGCGTGATCCGCTGGAACTCGGCGCGCGAGAGCGTCTCGTCGAGGAACAGCGGGTTCTTCTCGGAGTCGACCGTGATGTAGGGCAGGTTGATGTTGGCGGTCGACGAGCTGGACAGCTCGATCTTGGCCTTCTCGGCAGCCTCCTTGATGCGCTGCAGCGCCATCCTGTCCTTGGTCAGGTCGATGCCCTGCGACGCCTTGAACTTGTCCACCAGCCAGTCGACGATGCGCTGGTCCCAGTCGTCACCACCGAGGTGGTTGTCACCGCTCGTCGCACGGACCTCGACGACGCCCTCGCCGAGCTCGAGTAGCGATACGTCGAAGGTGCCACCACCGAGGTCGAAGACCAGGATGGTCTGCTCCTTCTCGCCCTTGTCGAGGCCGTATGCCAGCGCGGCCGACGTCGGCTCGTTGACGATGCGCAGCACGTTCATGCCCGCGATCTGGCCCGCTTCCTTGGTGGCCTGCCGCTGGGCGTCCTCGAAGTAGGCGGGGACGGTGATGACGGCGTCGGTGACCTCCTCGCCGAGGTAGGCCTCCGCGTCGCGCTTGAGCTTCATCAGCACGCGCGCGCTGATCTCCTGCGCGGTGTACGTCTTGCCGTCGATCTCGCTCTTCCAGTCTTCGCCCATGTGCCGCTTGATCGACCGGATGGTGCGGTCGACGTTGGTCACGGCCTGGTTCTTGGCTGGCTGACCAGTGAGTACCTCGCCGTTCTTCGCGAACGCGACGATGGACGGGGTGGTGCGGGAACCCTCGGAGTTGGCGATGACCGTCGGCTCGCCACCTTCGAGGACAGAGACGACCGAGTTGGTCGTCCCGAGGTCGATGCCGACCGTTCGCGCCATGGGTGGTCCTCCTGTGTCTAGCTGGGATCTTGCGGATAGGTTGAGTACGTCTGACTCAAGTTCTAACCGGACTGCTCCGTCCGAGTCAACTAAGACTTGAGTGAATCACACTCAACCTCGCTGCCCGTGTAACGGGTGGGGCGTCCGATGAGTTCCCAGCAGGCACGTCACCCGGTGCGGACCTCGATGCTCCCGCTGTCGGCGTCGAGGTCGAGCACGTACGGCGAGTCGGGGTCGGTGCGGACGTCGATCTCCTCGCTCCCGGAGTCGACCTGGGATGACACCTGGTATGCGACGTCAGGCAGAACCAGTTCGATGGTGCCCGAGTCGGCCCGCGCGGTGATGTCTCCCGGCTCGGCAAGCGTCAGCTCGATGTTGCCGGAGTCGGCCTGCACCTCGATCGGGCCGCTGACGTCCTCGCCGGAGATGTTGCCAGAGTCGGCGTCGGCCTTGATCGGGCCGTCGACGCCGCTGAGCGTGACGTGGCCGCTGTCGGCGCTGACGTCGACGCCGGAGACGCCATCGAGCTCGATGTTGCCTGAGTTCGCCGTGCCGCTCACCGTCGCGCCAAGCGGCACGACGACCTCGTAGTCGATGTCGCACTGCCAGCCGCAGCCGTTGAGTTCGAGGGTGCCGTCCTCGACGGTGAAAGCCGTGTCCGGTTCGTTCCAGTGGTACCGGAAGCGCTGGTGCACCGTCGTGGTCTCGACGTCGTCAGCGCGCACGCTCACGTTGCCGCTGTCGTTGTCGATCTCCACGAACCGCACCGGTTCGGTGATCTCGTCGTCCGCCGTCGCCGTCGACGGCCACCACCACCCGGTCGCGATCATCGCCGCGATGCCGAGAAACGCCACTCCCGCGATCGCCCTGCCCGTCTGAGACACCACGTCCTCCGTTCGAGATCCCTATGGCTGACGACGGTAGGGCCAGGCGCACGTTCTCCACATCAGGGACAACCCGGAATCAACCCCCGGTATGTGGTCCACATGTGCAGGCGCAGCAGCGTGTGGCGCGGGCTACTAGCCTCGCAGGCGGACGACTTCTCCCTAGACAGGTTTCGATCCCAGGAGGACTCATGGCACAACCACCGAACCCGTACGACTTCCTGCCGCAGGTTCCGACGTTCACGCTGCGCAGCAACGACATCGCCGAGGGGGAGACGCTGGCGACGCCGCATCTGTCCGGCATCTTCGGCGCGGGCGGCGAGGACCGCTCGCCGCACCTTGCGTGGAGTGACTTCCCCGCGGAGACCAAGAGCTTCGCCGTCACGTGCTTCGACCCCGACGCGCCGACCGGCAGCGGCTTCTGGCACTGGGTGGTCTGCAACATCCCGGCGACCACGACCGAGCTGGCTTCGGGCGCTGGCGACGCCAGCGGCTCCGGCCTGCCTGCCGGGGCCGTCACGCTTAAGACGGACGGCGGGGTAAAGCAGTACCTCGGTGCAGCGCCGCCGCCGGGGCACGGCCCGCACCGCTACATCTTCGCGGTGCACGCGCTCTCGGCCGACAGGCTCGACGTCGACGAGAACGCAACGCCTGCGTTTCTCGGCTTCAACATGTTCGGCACCACGCTGGCCAGGGCGACCATCACCCCGGTCTACGAGAACAAGGGCTGACCGCGTGATGGCTCGCCCGGTAGCGGCCCGGGCGGGTCAGCGCGGCTTGAGCAGGTACTCCACGACCGGTCGTAGCTCGTCGGCGGTCGGCGGTTCGTCGTCGATCAAGCCCTGGATCAGCAGACCGTCGATCCCGGCGAGGAACACCCGGAACGCCACCTCATCGTCGTGGCGCACCATCGACGTCAAGACGTCCAGCCAGCGCCGCGCGGCGGGACGTAGCGCGGGGCGGCGCGAAGCCAGCAGGTACAGCTCGTACTCCGCCATCGTCCTGCCGCGGCGGGGCCCGAGCGCCTCGGCGAGCAGCACGGACACCTCGTCCGCCGCGCTCGGCCCACTGCTCAACTCCGACGACCGGCGCAGTCCCTCGCGCGAGCGCGCCCGGTCGATCATCCAGTACACCTCGGTGGCCATGTCCCGCGCGCAGGAGATGAGCGTGGCGATCAGCAGGTCGTCCAGCGTGGCGAAGTGATACGTCGTGGACGCCGTCGGGATGCCCGCCTCCTTCGCGACGGTGCGGTGGGTGACGCCCGCGACGCCGTCCCGCTCGATCACCCGCAACGTCGCCGCGATGATCTCCTGGCGACGTCGTTCGCCGCGCGCCTTGCGGCCGTCCGTCCGCACACTCACTGCGGGGTCCTCCCGAGTTCGAGCAGCACGACTCCGCCGATGACGAGCGCGAGGCCCAGCACCATCGGCGTGGTCAGTTGCTCCTTGAAGAACACCACGCCGACGGTGGCGATCAACGCGATCCCGAACGCCGCCCAGATGGCGTAGGCGACGCCGACCGGCACGCCGAGCTTGAGCACCTGGCCGAGCGCGGCGAAGGCGAGCAGATAACTGCCAACCACCACCGCGGAAGGCCCGAGGCGGGTAAAGCCTTCGGACAGCTTCAGCGCGGTCGTGCCAATGACCTCAAGCACGATCGCCCCGGCAAGGAGTAAGTAGGCGGCCACGGCAGCACCTCCCGTTGACGCTGTGTCCTTTCACACTACCTGAACTATCGTCCAAGTTTACTGGGAGTCGTAGGCCACATCGACGGGACAACGGCACAGTCGATCGATTACCCATCAGTAGGGAAAACGCCACGCCACCAGAAAGGCCCGCGCTATGGGTGCGCTTGAGCTCACGCTCGGCGGTATCGCCGTCCTGTTCAGCATCGTCGCATGGGGCATGTTCGTCGCGACGGTCCTGCGCATGGTCAAGATCATCCGGCTCGGCCAGCCGGACGCAACGCGCAACGGCCCGTTCGGGTCGCGCATGACCACGCTGATCAAGGAGTTCGCGGCCCACACGCGGATGAACAAGCTGCGTCACGTCGGGCCGTGGCACTGGCTGGTGATGTGGGGCTTCCTGATCGGCTCCGCCGTGCTGTTCGAGGCCTACGGCGAGGTGTTCGTGCCCAGCTTCCACTGGCCGATCATCGGCGGCTGGCCGGTGTGGAGCCTGGCGATCGAACTGCTCGGACTCGGCACGGTCGCCGGTGGCGTGGCGCTGGCGATCATCAGGCAGCTCAACCACCCGCGCCGCGCAGACCGGCAGTCGCGCTTCGCGGGGTCGAACTTCTGGCAGGCGTACTTCGTCGAGGCCGTCGTGATCATCGAGGGGCTCGGCATCCTCGGTGTCAAGGCGTTCAAGATCGCCAGTGGCCTCGACCACTCGCCGCTGTGGGCCAGCTTCACCACCGCTCCGCTGGCCGAGCTGCTGCCAACCAGCCCGAACGGCGTCGTGATCATGGCGTTCATCAAGCTGATGGGCGCGATGGTGTGGGTGGCCGTTGTGGCTCGCAACATGACGATGGGCGTGGCGTGGCACCGGTTCAGCGCGTTCTTCAACATCTACTTCAAGCGTGACGACGACGGCGGCCAGGCGCTCGGCGCGCTCAAGCCGATGATGAGTGACGGCAAGCCGCTCGACTTCGAGGAGGCCGACCCGGAGAAGGACGTCTTCGGCGCCGGTCAGGTCGAGGACTTCTCCTGGAAGGGCTGGCTGGACTTCACCACATGCACCGAGTGCGGCCGGTGTCAGTCGCAGTGCCCCGCATGGAACACCGGCAAGCCGCTGTCGCCGAAGCTGCTGATCACGCAGCTGCGCGACCACGCCTACGCCAAGGCGCCGTACCTGCTCGCGGGCGGCAAGAAGGACATGATGGGCGAGGAGATCGGCCTTGAGGGCGATGACCCGCACGCCGGGATCGACGTCCTTGCGCTGGCCGAGTCCGAGAAGTCGCTGGTAGGCGACGTGATCGACCCGGAAATGCTGTGGTCGTGCACCAACTGCGGCGCCTGCGTCGAGCAGTGCCCCGTCGACATCGAGCACGTCGACCACATCGTCGACATGCGCCGCTACCAGGTCATGATCGAGTCGAACTTCCCCACCGAGCTCGGCGGGATGTTCAAGAACCTGGAGAACAAGGGCAATCCCTGGGGACAGAACGCCAAGAACCGCCTCGACTGGACGCAGGAGGTCGACTTCGAGGTCCCGGTCTTTGACGGCGAGTGGGGCGACACCGAGTACCTGTTCTGGGTCGGCTGCGCGGGCGCGTTCGAGGACCGCGCGAAGAAGACCACCAAGGCCGTCGCCGAGCTGCTGCACATGGCTGGCGTCGACTACAAGGTGCTCGGCTCCGAGGAGACGTGCACTGGTGACCCGGCACGCCGGGCGGGCAACGAGTTCGTGTTCCAGATGCTGGCGCAGCAGAACGTCGAGGTGCTCAACTCGGTGTTCTCCGACGTCGAGCCGCTGAAGCGGAAGATCGTCGTGACCTGTGCGCACTGCTTCAACACGATCGCCAACGAGTACCCGGATCTGGGCGGGCAGTACGAGGTCGTGCACCACACCCAGCTGCTCAACCGGCTGGTGCGGGAGAAGCGGCTCACCCCGATCGCGCCGGTCGCCGAAGGCGTCACCTACCACGACCCGTGCTTCCTCGGCCGCCACAACCAGGTGTACGAGGCGCCGCGTGACCTGGTCGGCGCGTCCGGTGCGCAGCTCCGCGAGATGCCGCGCCACGGTGACCGGTCGATGTGCTGCGGTGCCGGTGGCGCCAGGATGTGGATGGAAGAGCGCATCGGCAAACGCATCAACGTCGAGCGCGTCGACGAGGCGCTGGGCACCGCGCCGACGAAGATCGCGACCGGGTGTCCGTTCTGCCGTGTGATGCTCACCGACGGCGTCACCCAGCGCAAGAACGACCAGCAGGCGGACGAGCACGTCGAGGTCGTCGACGTCGCGCAGTTGCTGCTGTCGTCGGTGAAGCGCAAGCCGGCGCCGGAGCCGGACGCCCCCGCTGCGGCGCCGACGCCCGCCGCCGGTGCCGCCAGCACCAACGGCTCGCACCCCGAGGTCGGCGGCGAGGCGGAGACCAACGGCAAGGCGGACGTCTCCACGGTGTCCGTCGCCAGCGGCACGCCCCTCCCCGACGCGGACAAGCAGGGCGGCGAGTCCTCCTGACGGTGCGCTGATTGGCGCTTTCACTGCGTTGGGTGCAAGGAAGGCGCCATTCGCGTCGCCTGATGCAGGGAAGGCGCCATTCACCGCGCGGAGCAGCCCCGGTCGCCCACTGCGCCGCGTGCTGAGGACGTCGTCACACCAGCGCCGAAAACCACTCGGCCGGTCGTCGGCGGCGCGGTAGGGTCTGGCGCATGCATCGGGTTTTCTGCATCATCCCACCGCCGCTCCGCTGAGCGGGGCGGTGACGCTGCGCCGGGCGACTCGTCGTCCGGCGTTCCTTGCGGTTCCCGGTGCGGTGCCTTCCGATTCCGTAATGCGGTTCCGTTGATTGCTCAGCGCGCGCCCCGCGTCGTCGTGTCCCATTCCTTCGACGCTGGAGCGTTCTTTCATGTTTACCCTTGTTCCTTCGCGGGTTCGCGGCCGTGGCGGCACGGCCCTGCTCGTCGCGGGCGTGTGTTGGGGAACCGGCGGTATCGCCGGATCCCTACTCGCGACGCACGGCGGCCTGCACCCACTCGCGATCGCGGCCTACCGGCTGCTGCTTGGCGGTGTCCTCCTCACGCTGTTCCTGCTGGCCACCTCCGGGATGTGGATGCCGCGCACGCCCGAGATCGTCAGGCGACTGCTCGCCGTCGGCGCGCTGCTCGCGCTTGTCGCGCTCCGCCTCGCGCTCGCCGCCAGCCT
>WHUD01000059.1:0-3767 GCA_009377385.1 Actinophytocola sp. | reverse complement strand
CGAGGTTGTAGTCCCGCTGGCCGATGGCGTCGATGAGCATGCGACCCACGCCGGGCCAGGAGAAGACCGTTTCGACAATTACGGCACCGCCGAGCAGCTGCCCGAATTGGAGGCCGACGATGGTCACGATCGGGAGCGTGCCTGTGTTCGTCGTCGTGGCGACCACGGCGCAGACCCGTCGCTGGCCGTCCACGGCCACCTTGACATCGCTCGGTTCCGCCATCGTCGGATTGGTGTTGCTGATGGGATCCCCTGGCGAGCGGTCATCGCTCATCGGGATCGGATGTGCCCTGCTCGCCGGCGCGGGATTCGCGATGATGACCGTGGTGACGCGGCGACCGGTGGCGGGGCTGGACTCGTTGCGGACGGCGGCCATGGGCTGCCTGGTGGGCGGGGTTCTGTTGCTGCCTGCGGCGCTGACGGTGGGCATCAGCATCCCGCTGCGGCCGGACCTGGTGGCCGCAGCGGTGTATCTCGGCGCGGTGCCGACCGCGCTCGCCTACACCGCTTACTTCACCGGACTTCGCAACGCCCACCCGGTCGCTGCGGCGCTCGCGGTGTTGCTCGAACCCCTGACCGCCGCCCTGCTGGCCACGCTGCTGCTCGGGGATCGGCTCGGCGTCGTCGGCTGGTGCGGGGCAGCGCTGCTGGTTGCCGCGCTCGCCGTCAGCCAATCACGTACGGCGGCTTAGCGCCGGGTGTCGGTGCGGTGGAAGTTCCGGTAGGCGCGGCTCGGTGTCGGCCCGCGTTGGCCCTGGTAGCGCGAGCCGGCCTGCTTCGTGCCGTACGGGAACTCCGCCGCACTCGACAGCCGGAACAGGCAGAGCTGGCCGATCTTCATGCCTGGCCACAGCGTGATCGGCAGGTTCGCGACGTTGGACAGTTCGAGGGTGATGTGACCGCTGAACCCGGGGTCGATGAAACCTGCCGTCGAATGGGTCAGCAACCCCAGCCTGCCGAGTGATGACTTGCCTTCCAGGCGGCCAGCCAGGTCGTCCGGCAGCGTGACCATCTCGAACGTCGAGCCGAGCACGAACTCGCCAGGGTGCAGCACGAACGGGTCGTCGCCGGTCTGTTCCACCAGCGACGTCAGCTCGTCCTGCTGCAACGACGGGTCGATGTGGGTGTACTTCGTGTTGTCGAAGACCCGGAAGAACCGGTCGAGGCGCACGTCGATGCTGGACGGCTGGAGCATCTCGACGTCGAACGGGTCCAGCTCAAGCCGTCCGGCTTCGAGCTCTTTGCGCAGGTCGCGGTCACTGAGGAGCACAGGGACACCCTAGTTGCCTACGCCGCGCCGTCCACTCGGGCGTCCATCGAGCGGGAGTAGCTGCGGTCCAGCGGCAACATCTTGCTGACCTGCGCGAGATACCGGGAGCGGGTCAGCTCGCCGATCTTCTGCTGCAGCCGGGTCGCGCCGGGCACCCGCATTCGCGCGGTTTCCGTGACGAACGTGGCCGCGGCGATGCCGCGCACGGCGGCGTCGGTGAGGCGGTTGCGGGGCAGGCCGAGGTAGTCGGCGTTGCTGCTGCCGATGAGCATGCGGCTGATCGCGGCGTGCAGGCTCACCGACGCGGAGCCGACGACGCCGGACAGCGGCCCGAGTCCGGCGCCGATGTTCGCGTTCTGGGCGAGCAGGGCGTTGGCGAGCCGCTTGGAGTCCTCGTCAGGGATGAACTCGGTCGTGGCGAGCAGCCACAGCAGCCGCCAGGCGTCGGCTTCGCTGCCGGGCAGTAGTTCGTCGTCGACACCCATCAGCCAGCCGACGTAGCGCCACAGGTGCATGACGTCCTCGCGTTCCCGCAGGGTGTATCGGATGCCGAGTAGCTGTGTGCCCAGCAGGAACACCAGCGAGAACAGCAGCAGCGTGCCGACGGTCTGCACCTGGTTGACCGGACGGTCCCATGCGTCGTAGTCCCAGTCGTCGCGGCGGTTCATGGCATCGCGCACGAAGGCGTGCACCAGCCGGATGCGCAGGGCGGCGCGCATGCCTTCGCCCTGCGGACGGAGCGAGCCGGGTGTGGTGACGTCGATCCACCACGACGCGGTCTCGGCGAGCCTGCGGGCGGCGGTGTGTTCGAGGTCGCCGGTGCTGACCAGCGTCTTGACGGCGCGCGATGCGAGGTAGCCGCCCATCAGCGACATGTCCCCGAGCGGGAACATGCCAAGCAGGCCGGTGCGGATGATCGAGCGCGCGCCGTTGTCGATGCGGTCGAAGTCGACCCAGTACGGCGTTGCCTCGACGTCGCGGAAGAAGTCGGCCAGCGGTTCGGGTGGGTTGTCGATGCTGTCTATGCCGTCGGCGAGGGCTTGCTCGAACAGCTTCCGTCCCTCGCCGCGTGGCATGGCGTGGATCATGGCGACGACGGCGTCGGCGAGCGGGTCGTCCGCCTGCGCGAATTGGCGCAACCGCGCGAGCTGCGCGGCGTCCGCCCTGAGGTCGCGGTTCCCGGCGAGTCGTACCGCGCGCTGCAGCCGTCCGGTGGCGAACAGTTCGGGATCGGGGAGGCGTTCGTGGTCGGTCATCGGTCTCACCTCACCGTCGTTGGCCGAGTGCCAGCACCCGACAACAAGTGTTGTCACTTTCTGGTGAGGGGTCAACCCCGAGGTGCGATGAGGGGAGGGTGGACACGGATGATCCGCACGTGTGTATCCTGTTTGACGCCGTGCGGATGTAGTTCAATGGTAGAACATCAGCTTCCCAAGCTGAGAACGCGGGTTCGATTCCCGTCATCCGCTCTCATAGAGAAACCCCAGGCCACAGGACGTCTACTGTGGACCTGGGGTTTCTTCTTGCGGAGATCAACACCGCTCGCGTGCCCTCTACGTGCCCTCTGATTTCGGCTTGCCCCGCTTCCGGTGGCGCTTCTTGCCCGCCTTCTCGTCCTTGGCGCGATGCTCATCCACCAGCCGCGAGAGGCTATCCGCGATGCGTTCGTCAGCATCGCTCGTCGCACGCTGGTAGATCAACGCTGCCCGCATGTCGTCGTGACCCATCCGCGCCATGAGGTCTTTGGTCGACATGCCTGCCTTTGATGCCCAGATGTTCCCTGCATGCCGGAGATCATGGAAGTGCAGACCGCAGAGACCGAGATCAGCGACAACTTTGCCCCACCTCGTGCGCTGGTTGAAGTTCGGTCGCCGCACCGCTTCTCCGGACTTCTCCCCCGTGAACAGCAGAGCCGTTAAGTCCTGTCCGACGAACGTCTTCAAATGCGCCAACACGTACGGCCGAATGGCTCGGGGCACCGTCACTGTACGCACGCCCGCGCGTGACTTGGGCGGTCCTTCGATCAGGCCTTTGCCGGGCACCTCCACAAAGGCACGCGCCACGCGAACTGAGCTGGCCTCCTCCGCCACGTCATACCGCCGCAACGCCGTCACCTCACCGAACCGGAGCGAGCAGAACGCCGCCAGCAAGACCATGACTCGAAACCGTTCCGGCATCCGCTCCGCGAGCTGGAGCACCTGGGCAACGGAGATGGTCGGCCGCTCCGCCGGTGTCTCTCGATCAGCACCCTTGACCCGGCACGGGTTCTTGGTGATCAGCTTGTCTTCATCAACAGCCGTGCTCAGGACCGCTCGCAGCAGCCGGTACGCCTTTGCCGTGACCGACTCCGATACGCCAGACGCCAGCAGGTGAGCACGCCATTGCCGAACCATCGCCGTCGACAATCGACCTATCGCAACTCCGCCGAGTCCCGGTGCAATGTGTTTGCGCAGCAACCACCGATACAACTCCACGGTGCGAGGCCGGAGACCGGGAC
>WHUD01000599.1 GCA_009377385.1 Actinophytocola sp. | reverse complement strand
CGCCGATCGCGCGTACAACCCCGACGGGACGCTGGTCTCGCGACGGCAACCGGGAGCGGTCCTCGACGATTCTGACGAGGTCGCGCGACGATGCGTCCGGATGGCCACCGAAGGCGAGATCGTCGCCGTCGATGGCACGGTGATTCCCGTGGACGCCGACTCCATCTGCGTCCACGGCGACAGCCCCGGCGCAGTCGACATGGCCAAGGCCGTGCGGGCCGCCCTGGACTCGGGCGACATCGACATGTACTGGGAGTACACCGGGACGGGCTGGAGCGTTATCCTGCAGCGCGAAATTAGCGAGGCTCCCGCCGACACGCAGGAACTCTATCAAGCGGTTGCCGATGCTGATCTGGAAGAAAGCCAGGTTGTCTGGTTGGACGCCGCGGAAGCCAATAACACCTATGCCCTGGCAACGCTCAGCAGTCGAGCCGAAGAACTCGGCGTGACGACGATCTCGGAATTCGCCGAACTGGCGAGTTCGAACCCGGAGGCGGCGACGCTGTGCGGCGCTACCGAGTGGCTGACCCGCGATGATGGCTATCCCGGCCTCGCGG
>WHUD01000598.1 GCA_009377385.1 Actinophytocola sp. | reverse complement strand
ACCAGCGTCGGCAAGCTCGACCGTAAGGCCCTCCGTACCAGGGTGTGACGGCCGCGAGCCCTATGTCGACATGTCGACCTCAGGTCTCGGGTGACGGCAGCGGACGGGTCGTCGTCGGCTGCAACACCGCCTCGACCAGCGCGTCGTCCCGGAAATGCGTGCCCTCCTGGTAGCGCGGGTTGCGCACCATCTCCGAGAACGCCCGTCGCGTCGGGTACCGGACCAGCAGCACGGCGTCCCACGCCTGGCCATCCTCGGCGACCAACGCCGTGTCGCCGTCGCCGTAGTAGATGATCTCCGCGCCGACCTCGCTCGCACAGTCCTCGAAATGCGCGAGGTAGCGCTCGTAGGAGTCACGGCCACCCTCACGGAACCGCAGCAGGTTCAGCATCACGACCGGCTCGTCCGGCGCGGCCGCAAGAAAGTGCTTCAGCCCTTGCCCAGTCGGGTTCACAGCCATGCGAGCCACCTTATGCACGACCAGGCCCGCCGCGCGAACGGTCCCGCTGGTCAGGTAGCCTGTCCGGCGGAGGATTGGCCGAGCGGCCTAAGGCGCA
>WHUD01000597.1:299-558 GCA_009377385.1 Actinophytocola sp. | reverse complement strand
CCGAAACACGGGAGCAGCGCTGCTGGTTCCACGTCCAGGCCAACGTGCTCGCCGCGCTGCCGAAGTCCGCGCACCCGGGCGCCAAGGTAGCGCTGGCGGAGATCTACAACGCCGAAGACGCCGAGCACGCGCGTGTCGCGGTGAAGGCGTTCGCCGACAGCTACGGCGCGAAATGGCCGAAGGCGGTCGCGAAGATCACCGACCAGCTCGACGTGCTGCTCGAGTTCTACCGCTACCCGGCCGAACACTGGATCCATCT
>WHUD01000597.1:0-271 GCA_009377385.1 Actinophytocola sp. | reverse complement strand
AGCCGCCTAACAAACCTCATCCACAGACCTCCGATCTTGCTAACTGTCAAGCAGGGGCAGCGTCTGGGGTGGTCTCTGGTGGCGGTGGGAAGGCCTTGTCGGGCCTGTAGGTCTGCCGGGTCTGCAGGCAGTGATAGAGACAGCCGAGCAGACGATTGAAGAGGTTGCGGGTTGCGGAGTGCGGCAGCGTGTCGGTCACCGGCGTCGCGGCGGCGGGTGTAGTGGACAATGCCGCCAGCCGACTTCGCTGACGCGACGAAGGCCCAGATCC
>WHUD01000596.1 GCA_009377385.1 Actinophytocola sp. | reverse complement strand
GTCGTCGGACAGCATGTTGTCGGCCGACACGGTCAGCGCGCGCACCTTCGCGGCGGCGCCTGCGATGGTGACCGCGCCGTGGCGGAAGTTGAGCGGCCGGGCCGCGTCCGTGGCGAAAGTCGCTACCGCCAGCGGCGTCGCGGTCGTCTCGGTCATCCCGATCACGGTCAGGCCGAGGGTGGCGTTCTCACCGGCTTCGACGGCCAGCTCCCACGACGCGACCTTGCAGCCCGCGTAAGTGAATGCACGAACGACTCCGCCCACGTCGGGACGGCCCACCTGCGCGGTGAACGCCTTGCCGGACAGATCACCGGGCGTGAACGTGTGCGTGAACGTCGGCGCGACGCCAGCAGTAGCAACAGCGCCGAACATGTGGCTGAACAGCAGCCCCGTCTGCTGCTGGTAAAGCTCCAGGCCGACGTCGCCGCCGACGGTGACGTTGCCCGGCGCCCACTGCTCGGAGCGGAGCACCCGCGCGCCGGCGATGATCCCCTCGGACTCCAGCCGCTCGATCTCCTGCGCGAGCGATTCTTCGACCAAGGGGTAGAACCGGGACACC
>WHUD01000595.1 GCA_009377385.1 Actinophytocola sp. | reverse complement strand
AGACAGCGGACAAGAACCACCACCGGTTCGTGGGCCGCATCGAGACACACATCATCGCCATCGAGATCACCAACGCCACCGCCACCGTCGATGACTGCCTCGACTACAGCCGCACCCGATGGAAGGACGCCCGCACCGGACGCAGCATCGCCGGCTCCGAAGGGCCAGCCGCCACCTGGGCCGTCACCACCCTTCGACAAACGCCAGCTGGCTGGCGCATCACCAAGGCCAAGGCCCGCAGGAAGGCGTGCACGAACGACTGAGCGACGACGGACCTCGAGCGCATGGGCGATACCAGGCAAACACGACAACGCGTCATCTCCGTTCTCCACAGATCGTCTTGCCCAGTTGCACGGCCCCGCACGACCGAGCAGGCTATGGCGCCATGAGGGGGACACGCCGTGCCACCACCGCCGTCCTCGCCGCCACCATCGCCGCGAGCCTCGCCGCCTGCGCCGACGATCCCGAGCCGACACGGCTGCCGAGCGTCACGTCTAGCCCAGTGTCACCTACCTCCACCGCGATCAACACAGCTGATCTGTCCGAAAAAGAGCAAATTC
>WHUD01000594.1 GCA_009377385.1 Actinophytocola sp. | reverse complement strand
GGCGTCGGGGTCGCGGAAGGAGCGCGGCAACCCGACGAGAACGCTTGCCACCGTCGGGCTGGTGATCGCCACACTGGTCGGCCTCAGCTGGCTGATCGGTCTGGTCACGACGCACCCGCTGCTCACCCTGCTCGCGACCGTGGCCATCGTCTGGGTCGTGGCGAAGAAGCCGTTCCGCCGCCGCCGCTAGGAGACTGCTGAACAAAGCGTGTCGGTGAGGTCTGTGGCCTGTGGGTTGGGATCCTGGGGTCATGCAGGGACGTTCGCGGGATCAGCGGGGTTTGCTCGATGTGGAGTCGCTGGCCGGTGACTTGCTCGAGCCGGGGAGCGTGTTCGCGTTCCTGGCCGGGCACCGTCGTCGATTGTTTCCGGCGGGCATGTTCGAGGACCTATTTCGGTCGGGTCGGGGTCGGCCGTCGGTGCCTGCGGATGTGGTCGCGGCGGTGATCGTGTTGTAGACCCTGCACGGGCTTTCGGACCGGGAGGCCGCCGACGCGGTCCGGTTTGATCTGCGGTGGAAGGCCGCGTGCGGGATCGCGGTCGACGCGGGCTCGTTCCAT
>WHUD01000593.1 GCA_009377385.1 Actinophytocola sp. | reverse complement strand
GCGATGGACGACTCCACCGAGACCGGTGCGGCGGCGCTGGAGGAAGCGTACGAGAGCACCGGCGAGACGGCGTCGCTCTCCTACCTTGACAAGTTCACCCGCCAGCAGCACGCCTCGCTGCACCGGCTCCTGCCCAAGCTGCCCAGCGGCTCGCAGCAGGCCGCCGGCCGCTCGATCGCCCTCGTCAGCGACCTCAGCCAGCAGGTGACCGCTACCCTCCAGGCCACCTGCGGGACCCGGCAATGCCCCGACGGCGGCGAGGCCACCGGCCCGACCGGTCCCGGCACCAAGGGCAGCAGAATCCGGCGGGAGTCAGAGACCAGACAATCAGCCGTCAGGCGGCGCGACGAAAGGCGCGTTGCACCCGCTCGACAACACGGCGTGGTGCACGTTCGATATCCCACCAGGTCCAGCGGACGACCTCGTAGCCGAGGTCGCGCAAGGCGTCCTCCCGCTGTTTCTCCCTGAACAGAGAATCAGGAGCCTTTACGCCGTACTTCGCCGCACCGTCGGCTTCACCAATGGTGCGATACTGCGGCCACAACATGTCCACCCGGCCCA
>WHUD01000592.1 GCA_009377385.1 Actinophytocola sp. | reverse complement strand
GCCTGCCCGGCGACGGGGAGACGAGCACCGGCCGCGCGCTCGCCGCATGGCACGGCTGCGGGCAACCCGTGGTGCTGACGCTGCGCCAGCTGGTCCGCGAGCCGCCTCGCCTCGACGCCCAGCCCGTCTTCGTCTGCGAGAACCCCGTCGTCGTGTCCACCGCCGCCGACCAGCTCGGCGCGGGCTGTGCGGCGTTGATCTGCACGGCCGGCCAGCCGGGCGCCGCGGCCATGCACCTGCTGCGGCTGCTCGCCCGCGCGGGCACCGAGCTGCGCTTCCACGGCGACTTCGACTGGGGCGGGCTGCGCATCGGGAACCTGCTCGTCGACCGGCTGCCGGCGCGGCCCTGGCGCTTCGGCAGCGCCGACTACCTGGCTGCCGCCTCCCGTGGTCGCCAGCTCGTCGGGCGACCCGTGGCCGCGCGGTGGGACGCCGCCCTCGGCACGGCGATGCGCGAGACCGGTGTCGCCGTCGAAGAGGAACACGTCATCGACGACCTCCTGCACGACCTCAGCCGGTAGGCGAACGCCGCCTGAACCCCGCCGACGGCCGCGGCGACAG
>WHUD01000591.1 GCA_009377385.1 Actinophytocola sp. | reverse complement strand
CACCGACATGTCGCAGGAAGGCGTGCGGCTGCGCAAGTACGACCGGGACGAGACGATCCGGCTCGCGAAGCGTGGCCTGAAGCTCGTCAGCAGGCTGATGAAGGAAGGCCGCTCGGTGCAGCAGCAGTACAAGCAGGCGATGCCCGAGCTCACGAGCCGCGAGAACTGGCAGCGCCTCTACAAGCTCTGAGCGTCCCGTCAAACGCGCGCAACGCGGGTCGTCGCCTCCGGGCGGCGGCCCGCGTTCTCCTGTGCGGGGTGTGTGTGCCATGCCCCGTGAACTGGGCCCACCCGGCGATATGGGTACATAACGATCAGGTATCGTGCCAATGTCGCCGCAGCACCTGACTCCAACGTTGGGAGCGCCACCGTGCGGAACCCCGCCGCAGGATCTGTGAGGGAGCGCAGTGCCCTCTCACGCGGTGCCCCGAGCCTGCGGTCGCGGCTGGTCGCGCTCGGGATGCTGCTCGCGGTGCTGGCGATGGCGGCACTCTCGGCGTGGGCATTCAGCCAGGAGCGCCGGGCGGACGCCAAGGTCGCGCGGCATTCGGTCGAAGCGGCCA
>WHUD01000590.1 GCA_009377385.1 Actinophytocola sp. | reverse complement strand
GGCCCGCACGACCGGCGAGGACCTGCTGCGTGGCTGGGCCATCCGCGCCAGCCTCACCGTGATGAGCATCGGCATGGCGTACATGTTGAT
This sequence comes from Actinophytocola sp., assembly GCA_009377385.1. Lineage (GTDB taxonomy): Bacteria > Actinomycetota > Actinomycetes > Mycobacteriales > Pseudonocardiaceae > Haloechinothrix_A. Next base: position 474 of record WHUD01000590.1, on the reverse strand, counting down.
AGCCATGCAACTAGGCGCGGACGCCATGACCGCGTGATCCGCGATCGTGCAAGGACGGGCGCCGGGCGATCGTCGGTTCAGGCGCCGAGTCCGAGCCAGCTCGCATAGCGGCCGAGCTCGTCGTTGCCCCGACCGGCGGAGGCCAGCGCGAGCACGAGCTCACGGGTCTGCGGGTGGTAGCGCAGCTGCTCGGGCGCGACTCGGCGTCCCTGGCGGAGCATGGCCAGCGACGCGGCGCGGTGGCCGCGCATCAGCTGGGCACGGGCCAGGTCGAGATAGTAATGCCCACGCCGCTCTGCGGGAACGGCGAGCGACCCGGTGGTATCGGCGACCTGGAGTGCTCGGGCGTCGTCGCCGAGCTCGACGGCGACCCCGACGGAGGTGACGGCGGTGTTGGACGGCCCGAACCCTAGCTCGTACGCATTGCCGTCGGGGACACGGTGTGCGACGTCCTGTGCTTCGTCGAGGTGCGAC
>WHUD01000058.1 GCA_009377385.1 Actinophytocola sp. | reverse complement strand
AGCCGAGTCGTCTCCTCCTCGGTCAGCTTGAACACCGGGATACCGGTCCAGTTGGCCAGCACCTCGGCGATCTGCTCGTCGTCGACCTCGGCGACGACGTCGAGGTCGCCGTCCTTCCACTGCTTCTCCCGCTCCGACTTCTGGCCGAGCAGGGTCTTCTCCTCGTCACGCAGCCGCGCGGCGCGCTCGAAGTCCTGCGCGTCGATCGCGGACTCCTTCTCCCTGCGGACATCGGCGATCTTCTCGTCGAACTCGCGGAGGTCCGGCGGCGCGGTCATCCTGCGGATGCGCATCCGCGCGCCAGCCTCGTCGATGAGATCTATCGCCTTGTCCGGGAGGAACCTGTCGTTGATGTAGCGGTCCGCCAGCGTCGATGCCGCGACCAGCGCCGAGTCGGTGATCGAGACGCGGTGGTGCGCCTCGTAGCGGTCACGCAGACCCTTGAGGATCTCGATGGTGTGCTCAAGCGACGGCTCGCCGACCTGGATCGGCTGGAACCGGCGCTCGAGCGCGGCGTCCTTCTCGACGTGCTTGCGGTACTCCTCGAGCGTGGTCGCACCGATGGTCTGCAGCTCGCCGCGAGCCAGCATCGGCTTGAGGATCGACGCTGCGTCGATCGCGCCCTCGGCGGCACCGGCACCGACAAGCGTGTGCAGCTCGTCGATGAACAGGATGATGTCGCCGCGAGTCTTGATCTCCTTGAGCACCTTCTTCAGGCGCTCTTCGAAGTCACCCCGGTAGCGCGAACCTGCGACGAGCGAGCCGAGGTCAAGCGTGTAGAGCTGCTTGTCCTTCAGCGTCTCCGGCACCTCGCCCTTGACGATCGCCTGCGCCAGCCCCTCGACGACGGCGGTCTTACCGACGCCGGGCTCACCGATGAGCACTGGGTTGTTCTTGGTGCGACGGGACAGCACCTGCATGACCCGCTCGATTTCCTTCTCGCGGCCGATCACCGGGTCGAGCTTGCCCTCCCGGGCCGACGCGGTGAGGTTGCGGCCGAACTGGTCGAGCACAAGCGACGACGACGGCGTGCCCTCGCGGCCGCCGCTGCCCGCTTCCTGCGGCTCCTTGCCCTGGTAGCCCGAGAGCAGCTGCAGCACCTGCTGGCGCACCCGGTTCAGGTCAGCCCCGAGCTTGACCAGCACCTGCGCCGCGACGCCCTCACCCTCGCGGATGAGGCCGAGCAGGATGTGCTCTGTGCCGATGTAGTTGTGGCCGAGCTGCAGCGCCTCGCGCAGCGACAGCTCAAGCACCTTCTTGGCGCGCGGGGTGAACGGGATGTGCCCGCTCGGCGCCTGCTGCCCCTGGCCGATGATCTCCTCGACCTGCTGGCGCACACCCTCCAGCGCGATGCCGAGCGACTCGAGCGCCTTCGCCGCGACGCCCTCGCCCTCGTGAATCAGCCCGAGCAGGATGTGCTCTGTGCCGATGTAGTTGTGGTTGAGCATCCTCGCCTCTTCTTGGGCAAGGACGACCACCCGCCTCGCGCGGTCGGTGAACCTCTCGAACATCTCCACTCCCTGACTGCTGCTCGGCGGTACCTGGCCTGAACCAGGCATCGCGCCCAGGTGCGCGATACGGATTCCCACCGTAAGCCCACTGTAGTAGTCACACCATGTCGGCCGCGTAACCACTCAGTCGTATTTCACCTCGTGGGCCCCTTGTACGTAGCACCGAGGAGCTCGTCCGACATGGCCTTTGATTCTGTCTACACAACGTGTACGCGGCCGCGGATGATTCCGCGTGAACCGGGTGTCCGCTCAGCGCGAACACGAGGTGTTGTGAAGGGCGTCTTCGCAACACATAGCGATGCGAAGACGTCCTTCACAACACCCCTCTGGCGGGTGACGTACTCCATGTGGGCGGAAAGCGGTCACGCGAGGTAAAGTAAGGCATCCCTAAGCGACAGGTAGTCGGGAGGTGCGCATGGCGGCCCAGCGTTCGGTGTTCACCGCCCCGCTCGCCGCCTGCCCTCCTGGCCACAGCCTCCTCGACTCCGTCGCAAGGGTCAACGGCGCCCAGGACCTCATGGCGCTGCGCTTCGGCACGCCGCCAGCCACCGAGCTGACTGGCGACGTCAGGGGCTGGCACTTCTGCGAGGACGTCCTCGCGAACTCAGACATCTTGGACCGCTGGCACGACGAGCAGCGCGCCTGGCTGCGTGCCGAATACGACGAGGCCCCCGACCGCACCGCGGCGGGCTCCATCAAGTCGTGGTACCTGCAGGTGCCTGCGACACTCGGTGCGCTGCTGTTCCACTACGAGCGGCGCGTACCGAGCCTGCGCGCCCAGGATCTCCTGATGCACGTCTCCGGCGACGGCAAGCCGAAGCCGGACGGCGTCGCGCTGCTCAGCGAGGAGTTCGCCTGCCTACCTGGCGACCCGGCCGCCGACGCACCCGAAGCGGCCGTCGTCGAGTCGGAGCAGGCGCTCGCGGCGCTGCTTCGCGCCCGCTACGCCGCGCACGCGGCCCGTTTCGTCGCCGCATACCGGCCTCCGGTGCGTTTCGGCAAGCACGCGATCTGGGGCGCGGCGACCGACGCAATCGACGTCGCGCTGTGGAAGGCGGGCAAGCAGGGCGGCAAGGAAGGCGCCGGGATCGCCGACGCCGTCCTGGTGCTCCCGGACCGCATCGAGCCGTTCACGTCGGCATCGACGTTGCACACCACACTCGACGACGGCCAGCCGTGCTGGACCCGCCGCAAGGAAAGCTGCTGCTTCCACTACCTGCTCGACAACGGCAAGGGCGCGTGCAAAACCTGCCCCCGCCGGTCGCCGCCACTGACGCAACGACAGCACTGAGCGACGGGGAAGCCAAGACAACACTGAGCGATGGGCGAGCCAATCAAACCACATCGCTTCGCCCGAATGGGCCAGACCATTGGCACGAAAATGCGCGCGAATGGCACAGCGCAATCACACGGTGACTACCCGATGGCACACGAACGGGGCCGCCCGGAATAAGCCAGGCGGCCCCTTACCTCGGCGTTCCGCTCAGTTCTGCTTGTGGTATGCGTCGACGACTTCCGACGGGATACGGCCACGGTCGGAAACGTCGTAACCGTTCTTCCGCGCCCATGCCCGAATGGCCTGGTTTTGCTCGCGATCGACCGACGCCGACTTGCCGCCGCCGCCAGTGCCAGCAGCCTTCTGGTTACGCTTCCTGCCACCGGAACGACGAGCGTGTTCAACATACTGTGCGAGCGCGTCCCGCAACTCCTCCGCATTCGCGGTCGAGAGGTCAATCTGGTAGCTCACGCCGTCAAGACCGAACTCGACGGTCTCATCAGCTTCTGAGCCGTCCAAATCATCCACGAGGGACACGAGGACCTTCTGTGCCATTGGTTTCCTCCCGGGTTGGCGCCTGTTCGAATGATCGGCAGTTCGGCCAGGCTGTTAACTCAAGTCGACGTTAGCTCATTAATACTCGGAAAATGCTGAGAACGCAAACTCTCGGATTGCATGTTGGGCCGGTCATTCCCTATCAAGGCCCAAACCCGAAGCAAACTCCCAGCTATTGGCCGTAGCAGTCACCGGTCGAACACGAAGAACCCAGGAAGAAGCCTGTCCGGCGGTTCTCGCTATTCGGGACGGACCAGCGGAAACAGGATCGTCTCCCTGATTCCGAGGCCGGTCAGCGCCATCAGCAGCCGGTCGATGCCCATGCCGACACCACCGGAGGGCGGCATGCCATACTCCAGCGCACGCAAGAAATCCTCGTCGAGTTGCATGGCCTCGACGTCGCCGGCAGCGGCGAGTTGAGCCTGCGCCGTCAACCGCTCTCGCTCGATGACCGGATCGACCAGCTCCGAATACCCAGTCGCGAGTTCGAAACCCCGCACGTAGAGATCCCACTTCTCGGCAACATCGGGGTTACTACGGTGCTGTCGGGTCAATGGTGAGGTCTCGACAGGGAAGTCCCTGACGAATGTCGGCGCGTACAAGTGGTCGCCGACGAGATACTCCCAGAGTTCCTCAACGAGTTTGCCGTGGGTGAGGTTCGGGTCTACGTCAAGTTCGTGCTCCTTGGCGTAACCGTGCAGCCTATCCGCGGGCGTTTCCGGAGTTACCGCTTGGCCGAGGGCCTCGGACAGCGAGCCGTACATTGTCAGGCTTGTCCACTCACCTGACAGATCGTAATCAGATCCATCGGAAAGAGTGACGACGTGAGAACCAAAGACCGCCTTCGCCGCCTCTTGCACGAGTTCCCGTGTCAACGTCGCCATGGAGTCATACGTTGCGTACGCTTCGTAAAACTCCAGCATCGCGAACTCAGGCGAATGGGACGAGTCACTGCCCTCGTTCCGGAAGTTTCGATTGATCTCGAAGACCTTCTCCAAGCCGCCGACGACGCACCGCTTGAGATAAAGCTCCGGCGCGATGCGCAAGAAGAGCTGCATGTCGAATGCGTTGGATTCCGTAACGAACGGACGCGCGGCGGCCCCACCGTGCAAAGTTTGCAGCATCGGCGTCTCGACCTCGATATACCCACGTTGGTGGAACGAGTCGCGTAACGCGCGCTGCACGCCGGCGCGAGTGCGGACAACTTCGCTCGCTTTCGGGCGCACGATCAGGTCGACGTAGCGCTGCCGGATGCGGGTCTCCTCCGCGAGGTCCTTGTGCATGACCGGGAGCGGGCGCAGCGACTTGGCCGTGATACGCCATGCGTCGGCCATCACCGACAGCTCGCCGCGCTTCGACGTGATGACCTCACCGTGCACGTAGACGTGGTCGCCGAGGTCGACGTCGGCCTTCCACGCGGTGAGCGCCTCCTCGCCGACTCCGTTGAGACTGATCATCGCCTGCAGTTCGGTCCCGTCGCCCTCACGCAGCGTCGCGAAGCACAGCTTGCCGGTGTTGCGCAGGAACATCACCCTGCCGGTCACCCCGACGACGTCGCCGGTCGCGGTGTCGGTGGGCAGGTCGGGATGGGCCGCGCGTACCTCGGCGAGGGTGTGGGTGCGCGGCACCTCGACGGGATACGGCTCAACCCCGTTCGCGAGGAGCCGGTCCCGCTTCTCCCTGCGCACCCGCATCTGCTCAGGGATGTCCTGGGGGCGCTGCGAATCGTCGGTCATGGTCGCCTAGCGTACGGAAGCCGCTCGATGGCCTGCGAACCGGTTTCGCCGGGTCTGAGCCGGGTCACACCGGCTCACTGCCCTGCGACGTTGCGCTCGTAGGCGTAGCGCAGCCCGAGCAAGGTGAGGTCCGGCCGGTAGTGGCTGATGGTGCTGGACTCCTTGAGGATCATCGGCGCGAGGCCGCCGGTCGCGATGACGTCGACAGCGCCCTGTTCGGGGGCAAGCTCTGTAGCGACCCGGGACACGAGGCCGTCCACCTGGCCCGCGAAGCCGTACAGCACCCCGGACTGCAGGCACTCGACGGTGGTCTTGCCGATGACGGAGCGGGGCCGCACCAGCTCGACGGTGCGCAGCGACGCCGCCCGCGCTGCGAGCGCCTCCAGCGAGATCTCGATGCCCGGCGCGAACGCCCCGCCGAGGAACTCGCCCTTCGCGGAGACCGCGTCGACGACGGTGGCGGTGCCGAAGTCAACGACGACGCAGGGCCGGTCCGGGTGGATGCGGTGCGCGGCGAGGGCGTTGACCAGCCGGTCGCCGCCGACGTCCTTGGGGTTGTCGACAAGCAGCGGCACGCCGGTGCGCACACCTGGCTCGATGATCACCTTGGGCACGTCGCGGTAGTACTCGCGCAGCATGGTGCGCAGCTCCCGCCGCAGCTGCGGCACGGTGGACAGCACAGCGGCGCCGGTGACGTCGTCGGCGTGCTCACCGAGCATCCCGCGCATGCTCAGCGCGAGCTCGTCGGCGGTGATGTGGGGATCGGTGCGCATCCGCCAGTCGCGCACCAGCTTGGCGGACTCGCCCCTGCCGGTGTAGATGCCGAAGACGATGGCCGTGTCGCGCGCGGCGACGGTGAGCAGCACCGTCACTGTTCCGTGTGCAGCAGCGCGTCGAGCTTGACGGCGTCCGCGGTCTCCTGCATCGCGGGTACGGTCTCCCGCGTGATCGGCACCGGGCCGCTGACAAGGCCGGAGTCGGCTGGTGCCTGGCTCGGATCTGCGCCGAGGTCGGCGATCTTGTTCTCGGCGTCGACGAAGATGATCCTCGGCTCGTAGCTGCGAGCCTCCGCGTCGTCCATCTGCCCGTAGGAGATGAGGATGACCAGGTCGCCCGGGTGCACAAGGTGCGCTGCGGCGCCGTTGATGCCGAGCACGCCGCTGCCTGCCTCGCCGGGGATGACGTACGTCTCCAGCCGCGCGCCGTTGGTGATGTCGACGATGGCGACCTGCTCACCTGGCAGCAGGTCGGCCGCTGCCATGAGGTCCTCGTCGACGGTCACCGAGCCGACGTAGTGCAGGTCGGCCTGGGTCACGGTCGCCCGGTGGATCTTGGACTTGAGCATCGTGCGCAACATCGGTTTCTCCTCACGTCCCTGCCGGGGTGCCGAGTACGAGCCCCACGTTGTCGATCAGCCGTGTGCCGCCGATCCGCGCGGCGACGAGCAACCGCGCCGCGCCGTCCTTCGGTGGTTCCCCCAGGTCAACGCCCCGCAGTTCCAGGTAGTCGACGTCGATCTCTTGCGTCGCGGCCAGCGTCGCCCGCGCCGCGTCGAGCACGGCGTCGGCGCCGCTCGGACCGGCGTGCGCGCCTGCGGTCAGCGCCGCCGACAGCGTCACAGCCTGCTCGCGGTGCTCCGGCGAGAGGTAGGCGTTGCGGGAGGACAGCGCGAGGCCGTCGCGCTCCCGCACCGTCGGCGTGCCGAGCACGTGGACGTCCATGTTCAGCTCCCGCACCATCTTCTTGATCAGCACTAGCTGCTGGTAGTCCTTCTCGCCGAACACCGCGTAGGACGGCCGCACGATGTTGAACAGCTTCGTCACCACGGTCAGCACGCCGCCGAAGTGGCCTGGGCGATGCGCGCCTTCCAGCACGTCGCCGAGCGGGCCGGGGTGCACAGTGACGGTGGCGTCCTCGCCATAGAGGTCGTCCGCCGTCGGCGTGAACGCCAGCTCGACGCCCTCCTGCTCCAATGCCTTGAGGTCGGACTCGAGCGTGCGCGGGTAGGCGTCGAGGTCCTCGCCCGGACCGAACTGCAGCGGGTTCACGAAAATCGACACCACGACGGTGACGTTGCCTGGCGCCCGCTTGGCGCGGCGGATCAGGTCGATGTGTCCCTCGTGCAGGGCGCCCATGGTCGGGATAAGCACGATGGTCCTGCCGACGGCGCGCAGCGCTGACGTCGTCCGGTAGACGTCGTCGGGGCGCGCGTAGACGTTGAGCTGTCCACGGGTGAACTTCGGCAGGTCCGTCTTCATCGCCATCCATCCAGTGCCGCGTCGATGTCGGCCACGGCGTCCGCGCGCAGCAGGCCGGAGCGGGCCGCACGCGTCGCGGTACGGCGGGCGAGCGTGGCGTAGACCGGCAAGACCTCGGGTGCGTGCTCGCCGAGCACCCGAAGGTGGGTGTCGACCGTGCCCGCGTCGCCGCGCGCAACCGGGCCGGTCAGCGCCTTGTCGCCCCTCCGAAGCGCGTTGTCGAGCGCGGCGGACAGCAGCGGCGCGATCAGCCGGTCGGCGTTGTCGATGTCGGCGCTGCGGAGCAGTTCGAGGCAGTCCGCGACCAGCGTCATCAGGTGGTTGGCGCCGTGGGTGAGCGCGGCGTGATACAGGGGGCGCGCCGCCTCGGGGATCACGATCGGCTCAGCGCCCATCTCGACTGCGAGCGCGGCGCCGACGCTGGCGGCCTGCAGCTCGTCGTCCGGCGCGGTGACGCCGATGCACGCGGTGCCGAGCCGTTCCAGGTCCTCGGCGTGGCCGGTGAACGTCATCGCGGGGTGCAGCGCGAGGCACAGGACGTCGTGCTCCGCGGCGGGGCGCAGCACGTCGACGCCGTGGGCGCCTGAGGTGTGCACCAGGATCTTGCCGGGCGTGAGCGAGTCGGTGGCGACGAGTCCCTTGACCGTGCCAGCGAGCGCGTCGTCCGGCAGGGCGAGGATGACAAGGTCAGCCCTTCGCACCACCTCGTCTGGCGGCAGCAGTGGGACGCCGGGAAGCAGTTCTTCCGCGCGGCGGACGGAATCAGCCGAGATGCCAGATGCCGCGACCACCGTGTGGCCCGCGCGGGCGAGGGCGGCGCCGAGAACACTGCCGACACGGCCAGCGGAAACCACGCCGACGGCAAGCCTCGGCCGACGCATCGTCATCGCATGCTCCTTCACTCGTTCCAGTCCCGCTCACTCACCGGCGGGTACCGGACGACGGCGCGAGCGTAGCTCACCGAGCCGGGTTCGTGCCGGGTCGAGGTGACGAGGACCACGCGCCGATCAGGTGATTTTCACTGCTTAGGACGCATGCGAGGGCGCCGTGTCCCACGTTCCCGACACCGTTTTCGTCAATCCTTGTAGCGGTGACGGCGGGTCGGAGCGCTCTTGCCGTGCGCGGCGAGCAAGTCGTGCACGGACCGGCCACTCGCATGGGAGCCACCGGCCTCGTCCTGCATCGACGCGCGCGGCGTTGGCTCCTGCGGCTGGCCCGCCGGGACGTGCCTGCCATTGGCGCCATTGACACCGGGAAACGAGAAGTCGTCCTCGCCGGACGAGACGGCCCGCACGGTCGGCGTCTCCGGCACGACCGGTCCCGACGGCACGGCTTCGTCCGGTTCTGGCTTCCGTCTCCTGCCGCCCGGCCTGCCCTGCCGCTGAATCTCGAGGGCACCAGGCGGCAGCGAGTGGTTGGAGGCGGGTTCGGGCTCCCGGTGCGCACCGACGTGGCCGTTCGCCTGCGGCGTCACCGGCGACGCCGGCGTGAACCAGGAGTGCTCCTCTTGCTCCTGCTGGTCGGCGGCGTGGCTGCCTCGACCGTTGGCGGCGATGAGCGCGGACAGGTCACCGGTGTCGGAGCCGTCGTTGTGCGCGTGCTTCGGCGGCCGGGGCGGGGACGGCCGGTGTCTGCCGTTGCCGTTGACGCTCGCCACGTGGCCGTTGGTGCCGAAGGCGTCGAACGACTCCTGCGCGCCGCCGTCGAAGGGGGAGTAGGTGGGCGACTCGTACGAATCGCCCACGCCGTTACGAGACCCGTTGGCGTAGGCGTCGAGCGAGAACTCGGACGCGGACGGGTGCTCCTGCAGGTACGGCTCGTCGTCCTGCTGGCTGCCGGCGGGCAGCTCGGCGCGGTAGTAGCGGGCCCGCACTGGCTCGGCGGGCGGCGCTGGCTCCGCGGGGAACGCTTCGTAGCCCGCGTCCTGCTCCTGCGGGAACGGCTCGTCGTATCGAGGCTCGTCGACGACGCGCGGCCGCGCGCGGCGTGCCCGCGGTGCGCTTGACGTGACGACCCGCGAGATCACCTGGGTGCGCTGGTCAGCGACTTCCTCAAGCGCCGTCGTCCTGCCGGACACCAGGCGCGGCCATGAGCCGCCCGCCCCGACGCCGTTCTGTTCCTCCCGCATTGACCGCCTCCGTGTCGACTGCTCGGTCAGCTCGACCTGCTCGTAGACCACTTCCCCGCCGAGGAGCTGTTGCAGGCTATCCCGCAACGCCGTGACTTCCGTGCGCAGGTCCTGGATCTCGGACTGGGCTTCGCGCTCGACCTGGCGACGGGTGGAGGCTTCGAGTTCGAGTTCGTACTCCCTGCGTGCCGTGATCTCTCGCTCCAATTCCAGCTCGTATATATGCTGCGCATCGGCGATCGAGTCCCACGCATGCTCCGCGGATTTCCGGTGTTTGGTCGCGAGGAACGCCCCGAGCAACGCCGCCCACAGCGCCGCGATGATGCCCATGCGTAGCCAGCGAACTTCGTCGGTGAGCAGCAGCGCGCCCGTCGCGGCGAGCGCACACGCGGCGCCTGCGATCAGCCACGGCCTGCCGTCGTCTCGGCGGCCCGCAGTCGCTCCCGCGCCAGTCATGGCCTAGAGCGTACCTGCAAGTTATCGAGTCGAGACCTTGCTGGTACGGATTGTCTAGTTACGTGGAGTTTCTTGATCTCCGCGATCGCTGCCCTGCGGAGTGCGGCAACAGTGTTCCAGCCACACCGCCGCGGCGACGAGCGCGGCGGCGCACACGGCGCCGACCACCGCGCTCGGGATGTCTTCCCGTGCTGCCACAAGAGATCCGCTGTTGGGAACCAGATAGAGCAAGGCGCCGAGCCACCCGCCGAGCATGATCGCGCCGAGCCGCGAGGACGCCTTGGCGAGGATCATCACACGGGAGACGACGATCGCTTCGGTCAGCCGTCCAGTGTGGATCCTGTCCCTGACGACGAAGCCACCGATCAGCTCACCAAGCGCCAAGATCAACAGCACCCCACCGGCTAGCCGCGGGATGCTCTGCATCGACCCGTAGGCCAGGTCGAACAGCGCGAGGCCAACGCCGACGGCGACGAGGCCCGGCAGCAGCAGATCTCTCGCGCGCGTGAAGTGCACCTGGCCAGCGTAGGAGATCAACGTGCGACGCCGAGATCCGGCCTGCGAACCATGGTCGGAGACGAGTCAAATCGGATTCCGAGAACGACAGACACCCGATCACTTGCTTGCTTGGCTGGGCAGCTGGCCCTGATCGTCCGGATGGGGCTTGTGTGCCGGCCGGTCGGGCCGCAGCTCGAAGTGGCCGCTGCCCCGATAGACGCCGGTGGTGCTCCAGCCGCCGACGCCGACGTTGGGTCCGGATCGCCAGTCCAACCAGTAGTCGGGCTTGAGCCGATCCCGCTCGAGCTCGTCGGTGTCGAGCATGAGGTAGTTCAGCCGGTAGAGCCAACTGCGCTCGCGGGCGTCGTTGATGCGCTCGACCAGCCTCGCGCGGTCGCTGAACTTGTCGACGACCTGGCATTCGCAGAAGTACGCGAGGGCACCCACCTCGCCAGCACTGCGGACCGGTGCCTTCTCGACGGCGGCGCCGAGCTTGCGGCCGATCTTCTCGTACTCGCCGGGGAGGGCCCAGTTGCCGTGCACCGGCATCTCGCGCAGTGGCGTCTTGGTGGTCACGCCGTGCCACCAGGGGATCGCCGTGAGAACGAGCAGCCCGGCACCGATCGCGACCGATGTCGTGCGCGCCCACCGTGCGGCTACCGGAGCGCTGAGCGCGGCCAGCCCGAGCGTCGCTGACAGCGCGAGCGCGGCCAGGGTGGGGGCGTAGTACCCAGAAGAACGGCGGCACATCGAGTGCCCAGATAACGCCGAAGTACCCCGCCCCGGCGAGTGCGAGAGCCGGGGCGATCGGAGCGTGGGCCTGGGTGTAGCGGCGCCACCAGACCCACGCCACCGCACTGAGGAGTCCGACGCCGCCGATCACGAGGACGCCACCTGCCGCCCAGGTGAACGGCACGCCGTAGCGGTCGGTGAGGCCGGTGAGGAAGTTCCCCCAGCCGCGGCCGCTCTTGATGACCAGGGTGTCTGGCACCGCGGAACCCAGGACGAACCAGCTGAAAGCGAGCCACGGCGTGGCGACAGCCGCAGCACACGCGGCCGCGACGTGCAGCCGTCGCCACAAGGCAGGCGTCGCGAGCACCAGCACGGCGACGATCACCACCGTGTCGAGGCGCAGCCACAACAACACCCCGGCCGCCAGCCCCGCCATGACCGCCTCACCCCGGACACACGCCCACGCGAGATAGATCATGGCCGCGACGACGAGCATGGTCTCCAACCCGATGCTTGAGGCCAGCAGCGGGCTCGCGATCAGCAACGGCCCACCAAGCAGGGCGACCCGATCGCCGAGGCCGGCGGCCACGCAGCCCGAGAACGAGGGCCACGCAGGTGCCGACGTACAGCACACCGGCCGCGGCGACGGGATCACCGAGGACGGCACTCAGCACACCCAGCAGCAGGACATTGAGCGGTGACGTCGCGCTGTTGGCCTCATGGCCTGGCAACATCCCCCATTCGCCGTGCTCGGCGAGGGTCCTGGCATAGGTCAGGGTGATGTAGGCGTCGTCGATCATGGCGCGGTGCACCAACCAGAAGATCACCGCCGCGCCAAACACGGTGGACCACACCAGCACGGCAGTCGGAGGGGAAGCGACATCGAGCCAGCGTCGACGCCCCACAGGATCAATGCACTCGTCATGCTGCTCGGTGAAAATCGCCACCATTGACCTCCCTTGTCCTCCGACCCCCGAAGCCACACACGCCCCATGTCACGATCGAGATTCGTGACTTATGTCCGGTATTGCAGGTATGCGACGCACCGCCACACGATGAGGTTGTCGGCGGCTGCTGTGAAATTCCGGCAGGCCCCAGCCCCTGAGCGGGGTGATCGACCCGATGTCGGCGGATTCACTGCCGGCTACGCCGTCGCACCGCGGCTCGGCGTAGTAACAACTGACGTCCCCAGCGCGGTTGTCAGCTAAACACTCACTAACACCATCGGGGTGAGAACAGCGTCAGATCGTCGCGACGGTGGACGCCGGCGAGTTCGTCGGCAGGGAGCGCGGCGCGGAGGTCGGCGATGGGACCGTGGCCGGGCAGCACGGCGTCCGGGTCGACGTCGCACCAGGGCACGAGCACGCTCGCCCTGCTCGGCGTGCCGGGGTGCGGCAGCAGCAGCTCAGGGTCGTCCGACAGGACACCGTCGACCGTGACGACGTCGACGTCGAGGGTGCGAGGCCCCCAGCGCTGCTCCCGCACGCGCTCGGCCTCGCGTTCCAGCGCCTGCCCCACGCGCAGCCAGCCCCACTCGTCCCGCGCGGGGTCAGACACAACGCACACGGCGTTGAGGAAGTCCGGTTGGTCGGTGACACCCCATGGCGCCGTCTCGTACACGGGGGACACCGCGACCACGGCGTCGCCCAGCCCGTCGACGGCGAGCCGCAGGTAGCCGATGCGGTCGCCAAGGTTGGAGCCGAGCGAGAGCACAGCGCGGGACATCGTGGCTGCTCCTCAGCGGGTGCGGGTGATGGTGACCGCGACGTCGGCGAACTTGTGCGTGATCGGCGCGCTTGGCTTGTGCACGGTGACCTCGACCGACTCGAATCGGCCCATCCGCTCGTCGGCGAGCACCTCGTCGGCGATCCGACCCGCGACCGACTCGATCAGGTCGTACGGGTCGCCGCCGACGATCCCGACCGCGACGTCGGCGACCGCGCCGTAGTCAACGGTGTCGGTCAGCGCGTCGGACTTGCTCGGCGCCGTGAGATCGACGTGCAGCACGATGTCGACGAGGAACTCCTGGCCGACGCGGCGTTCGTGCGCGAACACGCCATGCCTGCCGAACGCCCGCAGGCCGGTCAGCGCGATCCGGTCGCTCACGCGCCGCCCCGCTGCCATGCGGCTGCGACGCTGACCGCGTCCAGCGACGGCCCGACGTCGTGCACCCGCACGCCCCACGCGCCGTTGGCTGCGGACAGCGCCGAGATCGCCGACGTGGCGTCCTCCCTGCCAGCCGGCTCGCGCGGGGTGCCGTCTGCGTCGGCGAGCAACGCGCCGAGGAACCGCTTGCGCGACGCCCCTACCAGCACCGGGAAGCCGAGCGCGACCAACGCGTCCAGCCGGTTGAGCAGCGCCCAGTTGTGCTCGGTCTGCTTGGCGAAGCCGATGCCGGGGTCGAGCACGATGGCACTCTCCGCGACCCCGGCCGCCATGGCCTCGTCCACCCGTTCCAGCAGCTCGTCGCGCACGTCCGCGACGACGTCGTCATAGCTGGCGAGCGCGTCCATCCGCTTGCTGTGGCCACGCCAGTGCATCAGCACCCACGGCAGTCCCGCCTGCGCGGCGACCCTGGCCATACCGGGGTCGGCGAGCCCGCCGGAGACGTCGTTGATCACGGAGGCGCCCGCGTCGAGCGCGGCCTCCGCGACGGCTGCGCGGGTAGTGTCGACCGACAGCGCGATGCCCTCCGCGGCGAGCGTCTTGATCACCGGCACCACGCGCTGCGCCTCGACGCCGGCTTCGACCCGCTCCGCGCCCGGCCGGGTGGACTCGCCGCCGACGTCGATCAGGTCGGCCCCGCGCTCGTGCATCTCGCGCGCGTGGGCGAGCGCGTCGTCCAGGTCGAGGTACCGGCCGCCGTCGGAGAACGAGTCCGGGGTGACGTTGAGGACGCCCATCACGACGCACCGGCCGGGTTTGGGCAGCGCCGGGTGTAGCTCGGCCACCGGCGTCACCGCCTCGCCTTGATCAGGTCGAGCGCCTCGGCCCGCGTCACCGGCGACGTCTTCAGCAACCCCCTGACCGCAGACGTCGTGGTGCGCGCACCTGGCTTGCGGATCCCGCGCATCGCCATGCACAGGTGTTCGGCCTCGACGACGACGATGACGCCGCGCGGGCCGAGCTTGCGGTCGAGCGCGTCGGCGATCTGCGAGGTCAGCCGCTCCTGCACCTGCGGGCGCTTGGCGTAGAGATCGACAAGCCGCGCCAGCTTGGACAGCCCAGTGACCCTGCCGCGCTCGTCCGGGATGTAGCCGACATGGGCCACCCCGTGGAACGGCACCAGGTGGTGTTCACAGGTCGAATACAGCGGGATGTCGGTGACCAGCACGAGTTCTTCGTGGCTCTCGTCGAAGGTCCGGTCGAGCACGGCGTCCGGACTGGTGTGCAGCCCGGCGAACATCTCCTGGTACGCACGGGCCACCCGCGCGGGCGTCTCGATGAGGCCGTCGCGGTCGGGGTCCTCCCCGCAGGCGATGAGCAACTCCCGCACGGCCTTCTCGGCGCGCGCTGCATCGAAAACCGGACCGCCTGGCGGCTCGATCACGGTTTCGAACTCGTCCTCGTCCACCCGCAGGTGCGGGTACCTACCGTCGATGTTGGCCATCCTGCTCGTCAAGGTCACCACGGTGCCGCTCGCTGCCTTCCGGCCACGTCGCGGGCCGCCAGCCGGGGGGCGCGCCATAGTTCGGCGGGCCACTGCGACCCTGCGGACCGCTGTCGTCACCGTACTGCCGCCCACCGCGCTGGCCGCCGTTGGACCCGCCCTGCGGCGGGCCGCCGTTCGGCCGGTACGCGAACGGGTTGTCCGGCCGAGCGCCACGGGCGTGCTCGTGCTCGCCGCGCTGCTCGTCGCCCCAGGACACCGGGGCCGCGGCCGGCTGCTCCGCGGTCGGCCGCTCAGGCTGGTACTGCGGCTCCTGCTCGAACTGCGGCTGGGGCTGCGGCTCGGCTGGCTCCGGCGGCTGCGGTGGCGCGGGCGGTGGCGGCGGCCACGGCTCTCCGCGCTCCATCGCCAGCTCGCCAGGGGTCTTGATCGGCGGCTTGTCCGACGGCTTGCGCTCGCCGAACTCGTCGAACACCGTGATCCGGGGCCGCTTGGCCACCCTTGCGAAGATCCGCTCAAGGTCCTTGCGGGTCAGCGTCTCCTTCTCGAGCACCTCGTAGACGAGGTCGTCGAGCACGTCGCGGTAGGTGGAAAGCACCTCCCACGCCTCGGTGTGCGCTGTCTCGATCAGCTTGCGCACTTCCTCGTCGATCTCGTGCGCGACCTCGAGCGAGTAGTCGGCGTCCTTGCCAGCGGAGCGGCCGAGGAACGGGTCGCCCTGCTCATGGCCGTACTTCACGGCTCCAAGCCGGGCGCTCATGCCGTACTCCTTGACCATGGCCTTGGCGATCTTGGTGGCCTGCTCGATGTCGGACGACGCACCCGTCGTCGGCTCGTGGAAGACCAGCTCCTCCGCGGTACGGCCACCCATCGCGAACACCAGGCGCCCGATCATCTCGGAGCGGGTCATCAGCTCCTTGTCGTCCTCAGGCACAAGCAGCGCGTGCCCACCGGTGCGCCCGCGCGGCAGGATGGTGAGCTTGTAGACCGGCTCGATGTCCGGCATCGCCCACGCGGCGAGCGCGTGCCCACCCTCGTGGTAGGCCGTGATCTTCTTCTCCTTCTCGGAGATGATCCTGCTCTTGCGAGCGGGCCCGCCGATGACGCGGTCGACCGACTCCTCGAGCGCGTGGTCGTCGATCATGGTGCCGTTCTGCCGCGCGGTGAGCAGCGCGGCCTCGTTGAGCACGTTGGCGAGGTCGGCGCCTGACATGCCGACGGTGCGCTTGGCCAGCCCGTCCATGTTGGCGTCTGGTGCGAGCGGCTTGCTCTTGGCGTGCACCTTCAGGATCGCCTTGCGGCCACGCAGGTCCGGCGCGGAGACCGGGATCTGCCGGTCGAACCGGCCCGGCCGCAGGAGCGCGGGGTCGAGGATGTCCGGCCGGTTGGTGGCGGCGATCAGGATGATGCCGCCGCGCGAGTCGAAGCCGTCCATCTCGACGAGCAACTGGTTCAGCGTCTGCTCGCGTTCGTCGTGGCCACCGCCGAGGCCAGCACCACGCTGGCGGCCGACGGCGTCGATCTCGTCGACGAAGATGATGCACGGCGCGTTCTGCTTGGCCTGCTCGAACAGGTCACGGACACGTGAGGCGCCGACACCGACGAACATCTCGACGAAGTCGGAACCCGAGATGGTGTAGAACGGTACGCCAGCCTCACCGGCGACCGCGCGCGCGAGCAGCGTCTTACCGGTGCCTGGCGGGCCGTAGAGCAGCACGCCCTTCGGGATCTTCGCGCCGAGCGCCTGGTACCGGGCGGGATGCTGCAGGAAGTCCTTGATCTCGTGCAGCTCCTCGACCGCCTCGTCGGCGCCTGCGACGTCGTCGAAGGTCGTCTTCGGCATGTCCTTGTTGAGCTGTTTGGCCTTGGACTTGCCGAAGTTGAGCACCCGGTTACCGCCGCCCTGGGCGTTGTTCATCATCCAGAACAACAGCAGCAGCAACAGCCCGAGCGGGATCATGTAGATCAGTAGCTGCCCGAAGAACGAGTCCTGCGTGACCTCGGTGTCGAACTTGACGTCGGGCTTGTCGTTGAGCTCGGTGTAGATGTCCCCTGCGGCTTGCGCCGGGAACTGCGTCATCACCTTGTTCGACGACTGGCCCTCGACCTTGACCGGCGACTTCAAGGTCAGCAGCAGTTCCTGCTCCCTGTCCTTGAGCTGTGCCTCCGTGACGTTGTCAGCAGCGACCTGCTCCATAGCCCGCGACGTGGGGACCTCGACGTACTCCCGGTTGCTCTCGAGCACCGTTGAGACAAGGAAGTAGACGCCCACTGCGATGGCGATCCACACCAGGGGGTTCTTCAGCAGGCGCTTTCGATCCATGCGAATCAGCCTAGACGGCCTTGACCTTCCTGATTGACTGACGACTTTGTGTCACCAGTGCGCTCCTGAAACACACCGGCCAGTGTGATGTGCTGGTAGGACCGACACCACGTCCGTTAAGGGTACCGCCCAGCCCTCGGACCAGTAGCGCCCCACTCACTGACTGCTCAACGCGGAAGAATCCGCCCGAGTTCCCTCGCGGGCCGGGACAAGGTGACCAGTTCAGCTCGCTGCGGCGCTCACCTCGCTCAGCAGCTCCGCCAGCCGCGTGCGCAGGGTCTTCGTGTCGGCGGGCGCCACGGTGATCCACTCATGGCCGTCGTCGCCTGACCGCGCGATGTTCAGGTAGCGGCCGGTGACGGTGTCGAACCAGGCGAGAACCGAGGACCGGTGCTTGCGGCCTGCCTCGTCCCTGCTGTTCGCTGCGAGCTGACCGCCTCGCAGCCTCGGCTGTGCGGACAGCACGGCGTAGTCCTCCCGCTGGTCGCCAGCCGAGCGGTCCGCGAGCGCCCTGCTCCGCCCCCTGCGCAGCCCGAATCGGCCTCGTGACTCCTCGTCCCGCCCGCTCGCGGTCACCTTCACCCGCGCGGGCGAGGTGCGCAGCGCGTCGTCGAGCGAGAGCGTGACAGCGCGCTGCGTGCCCCGCTCCCCGGCTGGCAGTAGGCCGATGATCTCCGAGACCAGCGCCTCGGGGTAGGTCGGGCGCAGCAGGACGCCGGCCGCGCTCTGCACCGCGAGCACGCCTGTCTCTCCGTCGGACGCCGCGAGCGCAAGCACATGGTCCTCCCCAGAGCCCGGGCTGTGGATCGCGTCAACGCTGCGGGTCGATGCCGCCAGCACGTGCAGCCAGTGCTCGACGCCCGGTTCGACGAAGCCGCGCTGGTCCTTGATTCCCTCGGCGACCATGAGCTTGCCGACCTCGGCCCGCAGCATCATGCGCCCGTCCATGGTCTCGCCATGCGAAGGCACCCGGAGCGGATACGGATGCTCGCCGAGTCGCATCTCCTCCCACAGGAAGTCGAACACCAGCGGGCTGAGGAGACGCTCGGTCATGCCATCTCCAGCTCTGTGACCTTCGCCGACGCCACCACGGCGTTGCGCTGCTCGCGCCGGTGAGACCGCTTTCGGCGCCACCCCTCGCAGGCTCGGGGCAACCCCTCCACCGGTCGGCCAAGGTCCCAACCGCTCACCGCGCCACCTCTTGGTCCCTGCGCACCCAGCTGATCAGTTCGGCGACCCGCTGCCGCAGCGTTGGCGAATCGGCGGGCGAGATGGTGATCCACTCCCTGCCGTCCGTGCCGGTCGTCGCCTTGGTGAGATAGCGGCCCGACTCGGTGTCGAACCAGCTAAGCACCGGCGAGCGCGACCGCCTGCCGGAACCGGTGCGCAGGTTCGCCGCGATCTGGCCGCCCCGCAGCCTCGGCTGGGCGTGCAGCCTGGCCAGCGTCTTGCGGTCGGCGTCGGAGCTGCCCGCATCGGTGGCAGGTGCGCCGTTGCGGCGCTGCATGAAGTCAGCGCCCGCGCCGGTGACGAGGGTGTCGACCGGCATGGTGATGGACCGCTCCCTGCCCCGTTCCGCAGGCGGCAGCAGCGACACGATCGAACTCGCGAGCGACCCGGCTGGCACCTCGCTCAGGTGCAGGCCATCCTCGTCCTGCACCGCGAGCAGGCCGTCGTCGTCGCGGGCGCAGACCACCGCGAGCACCGCTTTGGTGTCCGCACCTGCGACGTGCACTGAGTCGACGCTGATCTCAGCGCGGGCAAGCAGGTCGAAGTAGTCGGCGAGCTGGGGCGCGAGCGCACCCCGCTCGTCGACGACGCCCTTCGCGACGAGGGACCGCATCGTCTGGCCGCGCAGCTCGGAGCGTTCGTTGTACGTCGCTCCGTGGGAACGCAGCTCAAGCGGATACGGCACCTCACCGGTGCCGTACGCCTCCCAGAGAAAGTCAAACTCGATGGGTGTCAGCGGTCCACCCAGTCGCATCAGTCGTCCTCAAGCTCAGCGCCGATGACTCCCGCTGTCGCCGTGTCGGTCGGACCGAACACGTCGTCAGGATCCGGCTCGATCAGGTAGGACGCCTGTTCGTGCTCGACATCGCCCGCGTCGACGCCAGCCGCGCCTGCGCCAGAGCCTGGCGCAGGCCCGTGGCCCTGCATCGGCGCGACCGGACCGGCTTGGCTGGCGGCCTGCGCCTGCTGCTGCGGGGTCAGCTGCTGCGGCTGCTGCTGACCCGCGGCCTGCTGGGCCGAGGCGCTGTTGTCGGTCGACGCTGTCACCTGCCCTGCCTCCGGAGCGGCGGCGGCGCTGTCGGCTGCACCGGTGGTGGCGCCGGCAGCGAGGGGTTGCTGCCCCTGTGGCGGCTGCCAGCTCACACCGGCCGCCTGCTGCGTCGGCGGCTCGCCGTACTGCGCGTCTGCCACTGTGGTCTCCGCAGCCGCTGCTTCTTCGGCTGCCTGCGCCTCGGCGGCCTCGCGCTCCTGCTGCCGCGCTGCACTGTGCTTGCCACCGGACCTGCCGCCCTTGGCGAGGGCACGCGCCCCGGCGAGCCCGACACCGGCGCCGAGTGCGGCGCCACCGAGGAGGCCAGCGGAGCCGGGGCCGCTCGCCTGCGCCGAGACAGCGGACGACCCGGTCGCCGCGACGGACCCCGGTGCGGCCGTCATACCGTGGCCTGCATTGCCACCGGCAAACAACGCGCCGCCAGCGCCCCCGGCAACCGGAGCACCGGTCTTCGCGCCCGGCGCCTGCGCGGCGTCGATGGCACCCCGCGCCCCGGCGAGGCTCGCGCCGCCACCGGTGACGTTGACGCCGCCGCCTGCGGCCGCGGTGGAGCTGCTCGCGTAGGTGCCGCTGGCCACCGGCTTCATGCCGATGGAGTCGGGACCGAAGCTCGGCGTCGTGCTGTCGACCTCGCTCATGGCCCTGGTGTACTCGTCCATGTAACGCTGCTGCTCCGCCCGCACCGCCTGCGATGCGTCCAGCTCGGACTTGATGTCGCTGACGCTCATCGCAGCCGGGTGGCCTGCGAGGAGCTTGTCGAGCTCGGCGTTGTAGTCGAAGTCCTTTGGCGGCGGCATCTTCTTGACCTCGGCCGCAGCTGCGGCCTGCTGGCTCATCCGCTTGCCCATGGTGCGGGCCGCGTCACCAGCGGTGCTGCTTGCGTTGGCGACCCCGACAAGCGCACCCTGCGCCGCACCGGCGGCCTGCCCGACCCACACCCCGCCGAGCTCGTTGATCGCCTCGTACAGCGCGTCGGCGACGTGGCCCAGCTCGGTGCCGTGATGGTTCCAGGTCTGCCCCATGCTGTCCGCGAAGCCGGGGTCATTGTCGTTGACGGCGCCGTTGTAGAGCTGAGTGCTCGACTGGCTCGCCCAGTTCGGCGGGTTCAGGATCGCCCTGTCGTCGCCGTAGGTGAAGTCGTCGCGGACGCTGCGGGCACTGTCGACGATCGCCTCTGTCGACGACGACCTGCCGCCGAGCACGCTGCCGCCGGTCGGAGCGCTGGTGTCGGACGCCTGCGGCGAACCGCCATACGGATCAGTCATCGTTCCCCCTGTCTATCGCGAGCTCCGGAAAGCGGTGCACCGGTCATGCCTTGTTCTCGAAAGACTGGACGCCAGCGGCTTCCATCTCGTCGTAGTTCTTGATCGCGGCCACGATGGCGTTCTCGACCTGCTCGTACTGGGCGCGCAGATTACGCAGCGCCTGCGCGTACGAGTCGCCGCCGCCATTGGCGCGGTCGGAGTACTTGGCAGCGATCGCCGCGCCGACCGGGTTCGCACCGAGCCGAGGCGCCACCCCGAGGTGCGCCGACTGGGAGATGAGGTTGTCCACCTGATCCTTGCCGGTGCGGATCTTCTTCAGGACGGTCTGCGCCGCGTCCGGGTCTATCCCGATCTGGCCGGTCGCCGCCGCGTTGGCGAACGCGGTCGCGTCGCTCAGACTCCTGACCATGTGTCACTCTCCCCTGAGTCCCCTTACCGCACCCTCTCCGCGCGGTGTCCTGTTCGCATAGGTTAACGCAGTACTTTCGTCGCTATGACGGGCTCTCCGCCCATACGGTTCCGGATCAAACCCCCGGCGCGCAACGGATTCTTTGTGAAATTCGCGCGGTTGAGATCAATTATCACTGTGAGTAGACACCGGGGTCGAGTTTGCCGATGTACGGCAGGTCACGGTAACGCTCCGCATAGTCGAGGCCATAGCCGACGACGAACTCGTTCGGAATGTCGAACCCGACATACTTCACAGGGACGTCCACCTTCACCGCGTCCGGCTTGCGCAGCAGCGAACAGACCGCAAGCGACTCCGGGTTGCGGGTGGCGAGGTTGCGCAGCAGCCAGGACAGCGTGAGCCCCGAGTCGACGATGTCCTCGACGATCAGCACGTGCCGCCCAGAGATGTCCCTGTCGAGGTCCTTGAGGATCCGCACGACGCCGGACGACGACGTCGACGAGCCGTACGACGACACGGCCATGAACTCGAGCTGCGCCGGGATCGGCAGGGCCCGCGCGAAGTCCGTCATGAACATCACCGCGCCCTTGAGCACCCCAACGAGCAGCAGATCGCTGCCGCCGTGACCCTTGCCGGTGTCCTTGTAGTCGGCCGCGACCTGCTCGGCGAGCTCGGCCGTCTTGTCCCGGATCTGCTGCTCTGTGATGAGCACGGAGGCGACGTCGCCCTCGTACACGTTCGCTCCTCAACTCGGTTGCGCTCAGGTCTGCCCCTGGCGGCACACCCGAAGCTTGCCATGGGCGCGGCTGGCCACCAAGTCACCCGGCAGCCACACCCCGCCTTGCCCGCGCCAGCGGCTGACCAGCTCGTCGACCGAGCGCAGATGCCCGTCCGTCAGGTCGGTCGCCCCCGCGTCGAGCAGCCACGCACGCAACGCCCTGCGCCGCAGCGCGGCATGCGCGTCAGCGAGCGCGACGACGTCCAGCTCACCAGGGTCTTGCTCGGCCACCGTGCGGAGTTCCGCCGCGAGCGCGTCCAGCGCCTCGCAATCCTCCCGTAGCTGCGTCGCGGTGCGCGCGAGGGCCCCCGCGACCCCGCCCTGCAGCACCTCTTCCAGCAGCGGCAGCGCCTCGGTGCGCAGCCGTGCCCGTGTGAACCGGCTGTCGGAGTTGTGCGGGTCCTGCCATGGCAGCACGCCGAGCTCGGCGCATGCCTTGACCGTGGTTGCCCTCGGGACGTCGAGCAGCGGCCGCGCCCACGGCGGATCGAGCGGGCGCATGCCGGAGATGGAGCGTGGGCCGGAGCCCCTGCCGAGGCCGAGCAGCACGGTCTCCGCCTGGTCGTCGCGGGTGTGGCCGAGCAGGACGAGGCTGCCAAGCATGGCGTCGGCCAGCGCGGCGTAACGGGCGCGCCGTGCTGCGGCCTCGACGCCGCCCCGCCCACTGACCTCGACCTCAAGCACTCGCGCCTCGGTCACGCCGAGCGCTTCGACGGTCCGCGCGGTCTCCTTCGCGACGGCGGCGGAGCTGGCCTGCAGGCCGTGGTCGACGATCAGCGCGTGCGTCTCCAGGCCTCGCTTGCCGCAGGCGTTGGCGGCTGCGTCGGCAAGCGCGAGCGAGTCCGGCCCGCCGGAGACGGCGACCCCCACTACGCGCTCGGTCAGCAGGCCAGCGGCGTCGGCCTCGTCGAGCAGCGCCGTCACGGCGGCACGGACCCGCAGGGCGGACTGGCCGGGCGACCGTTCGGCGACGACGGCGGGCGCTAGCCGTGAACCCTGCGCAGCCATACGTCCGGATCGCTGATCTCATCGCGGGTCGGCAGGGTCTCCGGTGCGCGCCACACCTCGTTGAAGCCGGTCATGCCCACCTCGGCGACCACGTGCTTGGTGAACCGGCTGCCACGTTCGTACTGCTTGATCTTGGCGTCGATGCCGAGCAGCGCTCGCAGGATGCGGTCGAGCATGCCGCCGCCCTTGCGCCGTTCGGTGAACTTGCGCCTGATGCTGGCGACCGATGGCACGACGTCTGGGCCGACCTCGTCCATCACGAAGTCGGCGTGGCCTTCGAGCAGGGTGGACACGGCGATCAGCCGGTCGAACGACTCGCGCTGCTGCGGCGACTGCAGCGCCTCGAACACGCCGAGCGTGCCGTCCGCGTGCTTGGCGTTGCGGATGACGTCCGGCAGGCGGTTCAGCGAGCGGGCAGCGGTGTCGTCGATGCCTGCGATGAACCGGCCGACCTCGTCGGCGAAGTAGCCAGCTAGCCAGTCGACGGCGGAGAACTGCAGCCGGTGGGTGCACTCGTGCAGGCACACCCAGAGCCGGAAGTCGTCGCTTTCGACGTCCATGGCGTGTTCCGCCTGCACGATGTTCGGCGCGACAAGCAGGAGCACACCCTCGCCGCCCCTGGCGAACGGGTCGTACTGGCCGAGCACCTTCGAGCCGAGGAACGCCAGCGCGAGCCCGGTCTGCACCCCTGCCCCGCCAGCGAGCAGTCGTCCGGCGGGTCCGTTCCGGTTGTGCGACGTCGATGCCAGCGCGCCGCTGGTGAGCGCGTCGAGACCGGCTGCGGCGGAGCGCACCCATGCCCTGCGATCCACCACGGCGGCGTCCGGGATGGGCAGCCCTTCGCCGAGCCCGGTGAGATCCCGCACGTGCCGCTCCGCCACGGTGGCGAACTCGCCGAGCTGCGCCACCGCCTTGTCCGCGACCTCGCGGGAGACGTCCGGTCCGCCGCCGACGAGCATGGCGCCCGTCGTCGCCGCGACGGACCAGTCGACGAGCGGGTGAGCGTCGGCGGGTGGGGCGTCTTGGCCGGTCAACGTGTCCATACGTGTGACGCTACCCGTTCCGGTGGGTGTCGCGGCGCGGCACCAGCTAGCGGCAGCCGCAGCCCCTGAGCGATGACGCGACGGCGTCAAGCGCGGGTCGTGCCGCGAGGGGATTGGTGCCGGACGACATCAGCGAGAACACAAGCACCCTGCCGCTCTTGGTCAGCACGACCCCGGCGAGGGTGTTGACGCCGGAGAGCGTGCCGGTCTTCGCCCTGACCCAGCCCTTGCCCTGCGCGCCGCTGCCGAGGTAGCGGTCGTCGAGCGTGCCGGTGCCGCCGGCGACCGGCAGCCCGGCGAGCAGCGGCCGGAGCTTCGCCGTCGTGGGGTCGGTCGGTTTGCCCGCCGCCGCGGCAAGGATGTCCGAGAGCAGCGTGGCGGGGATGGCGTTGTCCGATGACAGCCCGCTGCCGTCGTCGAGGGTGACGCCGGAGACGTCGAACCCGGCGTCACTGAGGACCTGCTTGGTCGCCGTCGCCGCACCGTCGAACGATGGCGGCTTGTCGTTGGCTATCGCGACCTGCCTCGCGACGGCCTCGGCGAGCACGTTGTCCGATTCGGTGAGCAGGTCTTCGATGAGCACAGGCAGCGGCGCGGAGTGCACCTCGCCGATGACCTTGGCGCCGCGCGCCGTGCTCCCTGCTGACCCGCCGACTTTCGCGCCGAGCCGGTCGGCGAACTCATCGGCGAGCGCGCCAGCGGGGTCGCCGATGCGCATCGACTCGTCGTTGTACGGGTCGGTCCTGCCGCCGTCGAGCATCCCAGGCTCGATCGGCGCGGCGTACGTCGACGGCGCGTCGCCCGGCACCCAGCCCGACGCGCGGCTGCCGCCCTCGTAGGCGCTGGTGTCGAGGTACACGGTTGAGACGTCGCCTGCCGACTTCCGCACCTGTTTAACAAGGTCGTCCAGCCGCGCGGCGTCGGTGTAGGCGGTGGCCTCGCCCTTGCTCGCCGAGGACAGCGTCGGGTCGCCGCCTGCGACGAGCACAACCGAGCCCGGCTCAGGCCCCTCGACGACGCTGGTCGTCAGCGTCGCGGTGTGGTCGACGCTGAGCAGCGCGGCGGCCGAGGTGAGCAGCTTGGTCGTTGACGCTGGCGGCAGCGGCTTGCCCGCGTCCTGCTGCCACAGGACCTTATCGGTGACGGGGTCGACGACGCTGCCGGACAGCGTGCCGAGCGCGGAGCTGCTCGCGGCTTTCTCCAGCGCCGCGCTGACCCCGGCCGGTGAGGGCGCGCCGACGGCCTGTTCCGGGCCGATGAGGCTGCGCCGCACCGCGAGGGGCTCCGGCGGCGGTCGTTCCGGGGCGTTCGGCGCCCAGGGCAGCGCGAGCCGGTTGGCGACGTCCGGGACAGCGGCGGTGCCGCCAGCCGCCCCGAGGAGCAACAGCAGGACGAGGGTGGTGACGAGGGGCTTCTTGCCTCGTTTTGGTGCGCCTGCGTCGGCTGTGTGGTCCCTGCGGGGCCGCGGTTCCTCGTCAGTGTCCGATGCGTGCTCGGCGAACTCGCCGCGCTCCGGCAGCGGGTGTGCGTCGGTCGCCGCGTCGTAGTCCTGACCAGGGACGCCCTGCCAGTCGTAGCCGATGTGCGGATCGGTCTCCTGGTGCGGCGACAGGCGCGGTGGCTGCTGCGGCCCTGGATGCTGGCCGCCAGGCGGCCAGGGTTGCCGCTGCGGGTCGATGCGCTGCGGCGCGGCGACGGCCGGCGCTGGCGGCACCGGGTATGGGGGTCGCTGCGGCGTGGGCCGCCGTGGCGGTGCCTGCGGCTGGCCGTGTGGGGGACCCGGCGGAGGTCCCTGCGGAGGGCGTCCGTGCTGCGGCGAGTGGGACCACTGCGGCGGCGGGGACGGACGCGACGGCGTCCCGGCGTCCTGGTCGTCGGCAGGCCAGTCCCCCGCCCCGCGATCGCCCGAGTCCCCTGTCACCTACGTCTCCTCTGCCACAAGCCATCGCGTCACCGGGAAGTGCATGGTCCACACTAGTAGCCGAAACCATCGCAGAGACACGCGCGAGTCGGCTGCGCGGGCGCAGGCGCGCCGCGCGGGCACGTGCACGAAGACATCACAGACTGTGGAGACGCCGTGGAGTTCGACGTAACGATCGAGATCCCCCGAGGGGAACGCAACAAGTACGAG
>WHUD01000589.1 GCA_009377385.1 Actinophytocola sp. | reverse complement strand
CGAATCGTCGGCGAGTGGGCCGAGACGATCTGGACGTCCGGCGAGCGTTTTGGCACGATTGGCGCTCGGCGAGGTGGGCGTCTGATTGAGGTCACCACCTTTCGCGCCGAGGCGTACCAGCCTGATTCACGTCATCCCCATGTTGCGTTCGGAGATGACATTGCGATGGATCTCGCGCGCCGCGATTTCACAGTGAATGCCATGGCGCTCGCCCTCCCCGAACCTCGTCTCATTGATCCCTTTGGCGGCGCCGAGGATCTTGCGAGGTCTCGGCTGCGAACTCCTCTGACCGCGGACGAGTCCTTCTCAGATGATCCGCTGCGGATGCTGCGCGCCGCCCGCTTTCTTGCATCGTTCGGCCTGACGCCTGAGCCTGCGGTCGTGACGTCCGTCGAAAAGCTCCACCATCGCCTGGAGATCGTTTCGGCAGAGCGCATACGCGATGAATTCGACAAGCTGATTGTGGTTGAAGATCCCTCCGCTGGCCTGTGGTTCTTGCATGACACCGGCCTCTTTGGCGATTTCCTTCCCGAGATACCCGGTCTGCGGCTTGAGCAAGATCCCA
>WHUD01000588.1 GCA_009377385.1 Actinophytocola sp. | reverse complement strand
GCCCATGAAAATTCTGGTCGCCAGATCGAGCATCAACGTCTTGGTCGCCGGATACACACGGAAGTCGTGTCGCGGGCGCCAGTCGGCCAGGCCCGCTGCGATCGCGGCGTTCACTCCTTCGGCGTACCGCGCGAGGCGTTGCGGGGTGAACGCCTGCTGCATGATCTGCCGGGTCGTGATGTGCTCGTCGAGTCGACCAGCACGGACGTCCTGCGTCGACGGCGGCACCAGCTGCTGCGCACGTCCGCGCAGTAGCTGGTCGTCACCCAGACGAGAGAGCTGTACGGCGCGGACGCGGCCGCACACCAGTTCGCCACCAGCATGCACCGGTGAGGCGGTGTGAGGGGTGTCTTCACAACACATAGCGATGCGAAGACGCCCTTCACACCATTCTGGCGTGCCGGATACGCACCACGGCGTCCGGAAGGCAGAACACGGCGTCGGGAACGGGGGACACGGCGCACCACGGGGACACCCTCTAGGCTCGCGGAATGCGGGAGCACAGCGGAGCACACCCGGACCATTCGGACGAGGCCGCCGGGCGGATCGCGGTGATCGCGGACGT
>WHUD01000587.1 GCA_009377385.1 Actinophytocola sp. | reverse complement strand
GCTGCACCGATGTGACCGGAGTCGAGCCCGGCCAGCAGCGCCTGCTCGTCCACCAGCGCACCGCGGGAGGTGTTCACCACGCGATGCTGCGCTTCCCTCGGGGCGCTCGGCCTGTTCGCCAGCATCCTGCCGGTCGGCGGCGCCACCGGGCCGATCATCGGCGGGTTCGTCGTCACCTACTGGTCCTGGCGCGAGGTGTTCCTGGTCAACGTCCCGCTCGGCATCGTGTTGATCATCCTCGGCGCGAAGTTCATCCCGCGCAGCACACCGGCCACGTCGGGGCGACCCGACGTCCCGGGGATCCTGCTGCTCGCGGCCGCGATCCTGTCCGCCATGTACGGCGTGACGTCGCTCGGTGACGGCCACACCGGACTCCTCCATCCGCAGTTCCTGGTCGCCGAGGGGGTCGCGCTGGCGGCCGGTGCCCTCTTCCTCAGGCACACGGCGCGGGCGCGAGCCCCGTTCATCCCGATGACGCTGCTGCGCGGCAAGGGATTCGGCATGATGAACGTGGTCAACGTGCTGTACGGCGCGGCGACGCTCGGCCTGGGCGCGCTGATCCCGCTG
>WHUD01000586.1 GCA_009377385.1 Actinophytocola sp. | reverse complement strand
CAAGCGCTGAAGCCGATCGGCGAGAGCACGGCGTCCGAAGAAGTCGATTGGATACAGCATTCGGCAACCTATGGTTGCCGCCCGGCCTTTTGCCGATGTCCTCACATGAGTCTCTAAAACGACCATTTCCGAGACAAGACGGATCACCTGCGCGCGGACGCTTCACTGTTCCTCGACTGGCGCCAGCCAGCTGGTGCGGCGCGGGCCGTACCGTCGGGGAAACCCCGCCGTCGTCGCTGGCTCGTGAGCCACACCGACGGCCTCGTAGTTCCCGCAGCGCAGGCACACGAACCCATCGCCGTACATCAGGCCGTCCTCGCCGCCGTACATATCCCGCAGGCACTCGTGTCGCTGTTCTTCCTCGCAGCACGGGTCCGCACCCCTGTGCGCATAGCAGGCCACCGCGTCTCTAGCCGGGCAGAAGTAGGCGTACTCACAGCAGTACTTCACGCCACGTGACCTTATCGGGAGTAGCCCGAGAGCGCACTCAGAGGGTCTGTCAGAAGAAATCTGACAGTCCCAAGGCCGAACCCACATTCATGATCCCCGGTGACGGCGCAACCGTGC
>WHUD01000585.1 GCA_009377385.1 Actinophytocola sp. | reverse complement strand
CGGCCGGCCAGGCGGCGACGATCGCGCCGACAGGGCCGTTGCCGAGACCGTGCGCGGCGTTCGCAGCAAGCGTCGCGACGATGCCGAGCGCGAGCAGCCAGCGGGCGAGCTTCGGCACGGGCACGCGGTGACGAGCCGAGTGCAGCATCACCATGGAGCTGGCGTAGATCAACCCGTCCACGGTCAACGGGACGAGGCGCGCTGTTGGTCCACTCTCGCCGTGCGCGCGCACGAGCGCGTACGCGTGGTCGTACGAGATGATCGCGGCGACGGTCGCTACGCACAGCACCGCGCCGGCAGTCGACCAGCGGATAGCGCGGTCGGAGGCGGACGGACGTTGATCGGCAGTGGGGGAGTCGGCGGTTCGGTCAGGGCGTGCAGGTCTGTTCATGGTGGGGTCCTCCTGTCCGGAGCTCTCACGGCCGTCTCACGGACTGGTGAGACGGCCACGGACTCAGGCGTCCTAGCTGGATGCCTGGAGGACCCTGACCTGCAGAAACGGACTGCGTCGGACCTACTGGATTACCGGCACATACATGGCATGCAGAAGGTCAGGGGTTCGAGTCCC
>WHUD01000584.1 GCA_009377385.1 Actinophytocola sp. | reverse complement strand
AACGATTACAAAGATCACACCTACACGCTGAACTGTCGCCGCGGCGAGAAAGTCTGCTTCGGCGCCTGGGTTACCGGCAACGCAAAAAAGTTTTGGGGCGTTGGCTTCGGCGGCCGTCAGGGCGGCCTTGCGCTCATACCGCTCGCGGGTGAGCTCGGTCTCGCGGTAGAGGTCGGCGACGTGGACCGGTGCCCACGCCTGCTCGCGGCCGTAGGTGTCCAGGACGCCGCGGAGCTCGTCGTCGCCGGCGGCGGCAAAGTCGCGCTCCACCAGGTCAGGGGTCGTGCCGGCGTCGTCGTCGGCGAGCGTGGTGACCCGAAACGGCCTGGGCTGGCAAGCCACCAACCCCAGGTCGCGCATCACCGCACGCACCAGCTCCGGGCCCCCAGCGACGCCCTCGCGGCCCAGCTGGGCGTGCACCCGCCGGTAGCCGTAGGTCTGATCGGAGTCGTCGAAGACCTTCTTGACGGCCACGGCGAGATCGGCGCGCCGCTCGACGGTGGCCGACGCCGGCCGGCCACGCCACTCGTAGAACCCAGAGATGGACACCTGCGCCCAGGCGAACATGC
>WHUD01000583.1 GCA_009377385.1 Actinophytocola sp. | reverse complement strand
GCCACGATTGCGTCGGCGGCGTTGTCTCTGGCGATGGCCCGTGCTTACCTCGCCGCCCGAAAGACAGCCGACGTGGTGCATGTGCACGTTCCCAATCCGTGGGCAGTAGTCCTCGTCCTGCTGTTCCCGCCGCGCGGTGCGATCGTCGTGGGCGCGCACGCGGTCAGTACGCGTTACGGCTGGCTGCAGGCGCCGCACGACTGGCTGATGCGGGCCCTGTACCGACGGTCGGCGACCATTATCGCGTCGGCGAAGTCAAACATCCGCCACCTCGGTCTCAGCGAGTTTCAGGACAACGTGCAGGTGATGCCCTATGGCATCAGCGCTGACCGCGTCGGCAACGGCGCATCATCGTCGGCGGCCCGCCCTACTGTTCTGTTCGTCGGCCGTCTCGTCTACTACAAAGGCCTGGAAACCCTGATCGATGCGGCGGCCCACATCGAGGCAGACATCGACGTGCTCGGTGACGGCCCACTATATGGCGAGTTGGCGCATCGTGCCCGGACCAACGGCGTCGCCGACCGCGTGCGGTTTATACGCGACGCCGATGACGACGAGCTGCGGCGACG
>WHUD01000582.1 GCA_009377385.1 Actinophytocola sp. | reverse complement strand
TTGGTGAGCGCGACGAACCCGGCCAGGGCAACAAAGAGGCACATCATCAAGGGCGCCCAGCAACTCGCCGACCACGTAGGGACCTCGAGCGGCGTCGCCCGCGGTCAGGTGTTGATCGACGGACGACAGCTTGGTCTTGGTGACGCCGACGCGGTACAGGCATGGAGGACCGCTGTCGGGCAGGCTAACCAGTTCAACCAGGTACTCCCGGCGAAGGTCGTCGTGCTGCTCGGTGACGAACGCATGCGCGTCTTCCATCCCTACCGGCGCACCGATCCGGACGGGTCGACGCGATTTGAGCCGTTCGACGGTGATCCGACGGGACCGGTCGGCCGTGACGACCTAAGCTGGTCAGCGATGTGGAGGAACCGGTGGGAGCACTAGAACAGATCTACCTGCAAAGCGACCTTGAGCCGCGGGCCGCCGCGGACGCCATTGCCGCCGCCATCGGCGGTGAGGTGCGCGTGACCGATCTCGGTGTGTACGTCGGTCGGGAGAACGTGATTGGCGGCGACACCGCCGGCGGCGAGGTGGACTTCAACTACGACGCCCTGGAAGGACCCGACCCC
>WHUD01000581.1 GCA_009377385.1 Actinophytocola sp. | reverse complement strand
CACCGGCGAGGAGGCGGGCGACTCCACCGGCCTGGCGAACGTCGACGAGCGGCTCCGGCAGGTGTTCGGTGACGAGTACGGGCTCGTCGTGGAGACCGCGCCGGGTGCCGGCACGAAGGTGAGCCTGCGGGTGCCCAAGTACCACGCGGGCGTGCACGCCGGCAGCTGAGCCGGGCCGTGGCAGAGCCCGGCCGAGTCGCGGCATCTGTCGCGTCGTGCGTACCGCCACGTTGCGGCAGCAGCGCCAACGCATCGGCGAGCCCGCTCAGGTTCGACATCAGGCCGGCGTCCGCGCCGACGTCGCGGGCGATCGCGATCGCGTGCTCGTGGTAGCCGATCGCCGTCGCCGGAGCGTTTCGCGCACGGTAGGAGAGGCCGAGGTTCTCCAGGATCTCGAGCTCACCCGCGCGGTCACCCGACCGCTTGGTCGCGGCGAGCGCGTGGTGGTTGGCGGTGAGTCATTCGTCCCACGGCCCGCGCCGGTGGAAGTAGCCCCACATGGTCATGGTCAGCTTCCACGCCACGTCGGTCTGGCCGTGCGCCGCGGCATGCGTGACCGCGGTGAACAGG
>WHUD01000580.1 GCA_009377385.1 Actinophytocola sp. | reverse complement strand
CATCCCGGCTTCGATGGCGGCTTGGCCGAGCGCTTCGCAGAAGTGGCTTTTGCCGGTGCCGGATGGTCCGCAGATGCAGAGATTTTCCTTATTTTGCACCCATTCCAGGGTTTTCAACGCGTCCTGGGTAGGTCGCGCGATCGACGAGGCAGCCTCGTCCCAGTCGCCGAAGGTTTTGCCTGCGGGGAACGCGGCGCGTGTGCGGCGGGTGCGCAGGTTCGCCGCGTCCCGCCCGGCTGCTTCCTCGGCCAGCAGTACCCGCACGACCTCGGCCGGGTCCCAGCGCTGCGCTTTGGCGGTGGGGATCAGGTCGGCCATGGCTCGGCGAATGTGGGGCAGCTTCAGCCTCTTCGTCAACGCGATGGCCTCGGCCAGCGGGTCACCGGCCGAGCCGGCGACGGTGCGGATCGGGGTGGCCATCACCGCTCACCTGCCTCGAACTCACCGGTCGGCTCGCCGGGTTGTTCGGCGGGCAGGCCGAACCTGGACCAGGCTGAGGTGCCGCGTTGCAGGCTGTGGTCCTCACCAGCTCTGGTGGGTTCGCCCGCGTCGCGGCCGGCTTGGTAGGTC
>WHUD01000057.1 GCA_009377385.1 Actinophytocola sp. | reverse complement strand
CGATGAGCAGGGCGTTCATGCCGCGTCACGTCCCGTGCCGCGCTTACGACCTGACCCGGCGCGCTCCGGCTCGGCCTGCGCGTCCTGGCCGAGCCCGAGCTCCTGGTCCGCCGCGAGGTCGAAGTCGATGTCGCCGTCGGGCAACATCGGCTCCTCCGGTGCCGGCTCGTCCGGCGCCGTGTCTTCTTCCGGGGGCGGGACCGGCGTGCGCCGCGGCGCACCGCCCGTCTCGTCCGGTTCCGGTACCTCCTCGTCGCCCGCGCGCCGCGTGTCCGACCCGCTTGGCCCAGTGGCGCCCGGCGTGGTGTCCAGCGCGTCGCGCAGGTGTCCGAGGTGTTCGCCGGAGAAGTCGACCCGGATGCGCTCCACGCCGCCAGCACCGTCGGCGAAGATGAACTGCCTCGGATCGCGGTCGCGTTCGACGTCCCGCTCGGCACCGGGCCGCCTGCCCAGCGCGGCCACCACCTGCTCGTAGCCGACACCGACCGGCACCTTCAGCAGCCGCAGCGCGTCGGCCTGTGCGTCCTCGTCGTCCAGCCTGCCGACGAACACCGAGTCGAGCAGTGAGACGAAGCCCTGGATGCGGAGGAAGTCGGCGGGGATCTGCGAGGAAAGCAGCACCCGGACGTTCCACTTCCGCGAGTCACGGGCGAACCGGTTCATCAGCACGCGGCCGGTCGGCACCTCGGAGAGGAAGAACGCCTCGTCGATCCAGACGCCCTTGCGTTCCTCCTTGGGACGCTCGTACACCGAGCGCTGCGTCAGCCACGCCGCGAGGTTGAGCATCTCAACCCCGAGCGCCTCGGCGTCGGTCCAGTGCTCGCGGCTGACGCCGTCCTTCGGCAGCGTCAGCCCCGCCATGGTGAGCACGGTGAGCCGGTCGTCGCGATGGTCCCGGTACGGGTCGGCGTCCGCCTCCGGGATGAGCAGCGACATCCGCTCGCGCATCTCGTCGAGGAAGTCGGCCACGACGACGGCGTGCTCGTGGTGCTCGCTGGCATCGCGCCGGAGCGCGTCGATGACCTGGCCGGGGTCGGCGTCGTACCGGCCGCCGACGGCGCGGACCGCACGCAGCAGCACGATCCTGGTCTGCGGCAGCCGGGCGACCTCGTACGGCAGGATCCCCGACAGCACGTCGAGCACGAGACGACGGCGGGTCGCTCCTGCCAGCGCGGACTCCCTGCGCCACGCGCGTTCCGGGTCGTCCTCGTCCATGAAGTGCTCGAGCTGCGGCTCGGCGACGACGCGGTAGGGGTTGAGGATGCCGGGCTGCGCGTTGAGCAGGTTGATCGGCCGGGCGTACGGTCGCAGTTCCGGCAAGTCACACAGCCGGGACAGCGGTCCCGACGGGTCGAGGATGGTCCAGCTTCCGCCTGACCGCAGGGTCTTGTAGACGATGCCGCCACCGAGGA
Organism: Actinophytocola sp.; assembly: GCA_009377385.1. GTDB lineage: Bacteria > Actinomycetota > Actinomycetes > Mycobacteriales > Pseudonocardiaceae > Haloechinothrix_A. Next base: position 25,077 of record WHUD01000057.1, on the reverse strand, counting down.
ACGACTTCCCGCCACCGAGACCGGCGACCATCGCGGTGAGACCGGAGCCGTCACGGATCTCCTGCGCCATCCACGGGTCCCACGCGACGGGACGCCGGGTCGCGGTGCAGGTCTCGCCGAGGAGGATGCCCCTGCGGTCGCCCACATCTGCGGTCGCGGTCGGCACGGCGGACGCGGCCCACACCACGGAGCCTCTGCGCTTGTACGCACCGGAGGCGATCGGCTCACCGGGGATGAACTCCCTTGCCAGCGCGTACTGCGCCTCGGGGTGTTCGATCGCGATCTTGGGCTTGTACAGCTCAAGCAACTGCTGCGCGAGCCGCAGCGTCTCCCGCTCGCTCGGGCCGGACACCGCCATCCGCCACCAGGAGTGAACCCGGGTGGCCAGCGCGGTGAAGCCGGTCGTCATCTCGTCGTCGATCTCGAGCACCCGCGACGCTTGCCGCGCCAGCGACTGCGGCGGCTCGAGGTCGTGCTCGTCGGTGTAGTGCTTGACCTGCGAGCTGACCTTGTTCATCTGCCTGCTCAGCTCGCCTGCCACCTCTTCTGGGCGGCGGACGTACATCCGGGCGGACCACTCGACCGTGCCTGGCAGCCGGTCCGCGTGCTGCATCCACGGGTCGTCGACCTCGGGAATCTGCAGGCCGTGCATCTGGCCCATGGTCAGCACCGCGACGTTGCTCGTGATGCCCGCGTTCGAACCGGTCCTGCCCCGCACGGTGACGGTCGGGGCGTAGGGCTCGGCATGAAAATCCGCGGCGTCGGTGAAGCTGGCCAGGTCCTCCGGCTCCCAGCTTGAGCCGGGCACGGCGGGCATCGTGCGCGGCGCAGGCAGGCCGAGCGCGCAGGAGCGGTGCATCAGCCAGGACATCTCGGAGGCCTCGGCAGGCTTGCCGTCGAGACCGGCGGCGGACATCACCTGGTCCAGGTGCTCCACCTCGGAGTCGAGCGCGATCAGCTCGGCGTCGACGGCCTCCGGCAGCACCTTGCGCAGCAGCGGCGCCGCCCGTTCGACGGCGCGGTCCATCGCGTTGCGGGTCTGCACCTGGACGCCGAGGTAGACCTCCTTCTCAGCCATCGACCGGCCCATGAGCTGCTGCTGCTCACCGATCAGGTAGTCGTCGAAGGACAGCGCGCCCTGGGCGTCGGGGAGCCGGTTGTGCGCATTGTGGACATGCGCCTCCGCCCACATCCGGATCGGGTAAGGACGGCTGGTGACCCGCAGGTGCAGCCAGCGGCCCTGCAGCTCGGCGTACTGGCCTGCGATCGCGGCGATCAGGTCTCTGCGCTGCGAGTCGGACCGGAACGACCAACGCTGCGGAGAGAGCCGGTACCAGGCGTAGATCTCCTGTCCGGTGCGCAACAGGTGCCCGTCGATGCTGCGAGCGGCGATCGACGGCGTGTACGACGGCACGGCCTGCTCACCAGGCAGGCGCCGTCCCCGCCGGTTGGCACGCACGGTGCGCCCCGTTCGCGCGCCGGAGCCCGCTGGCTCCGGCTGGCTATGGCTTGCGCCGCGACCGAACAACGACTACCTCCTGGCCTGCGGGACACGCTGACGTGCTGGTGCTGCTGCCGGGGACGGCTGGCCGTTCCCGGCGGCGCGCGCGCTCGCGCGATGTGTCCGTTTCGGTCGTGGCCGCTGCGTACGCACCCGCATCTTGGCCGCGCTCACCGCCCCGCCGTCGCCGGTGACCTGCTCCCTCGGCGTGGTGAGCTCGCGGAACCACATCGCAAGCACCGAGCCGAGCGGACGTTCGTGGTTGATGCGCGATGTGATCAACCGGGTCACGGCGATGGTGATGACGAACCCCCACGCCGTGCTGAAGAAGCCGAACGAGATGCCGAGCTGCCGCTCGATGGTGAGCACGAGCAGAAAAACGACAAATCCGACGCCCCACGCCACGTAGCGGGCGCGCCAAGGAAACGTGGCCTTGGGCGGACCGAGCCACACGGCGTCGACGCGGTACACATCGTCGTCGGTGCGGATGCGCAAAACGGTCCCCGAACCTCAGCCCGTGAACAAGCTGGAAATCCAGGTGCCCACGTCGACCCCGGCGCCGCTGACCGCGAGCCCTATGACGGCGAGCGCGATGACGACACCGCCGAGGCGGCGCATCACACCTGCGTTGTCACCCCTGCCGCCGCCGAGCCATAACAGCAGCACCGCGACGGTCAGCAGCAACAGCGGAATGACGTTGTTCTGCAGCCAGGTCTGCAACCCTCCTGTCGTAATCTCCCCTTCCTGCTGCGCCAGGGAGGCGAGGGTCATCATCGTGCTCATCGTGTACTCCTGAGTGCGAGGAGTGTTGCCGATCGGAGCATCGCACGTACTCCGTCGTTGGTCCAGGTCATCTGCACCGTCACTAAAGGTAGCCTTCTCAACCCGTTCTGTTAAGTATGGTCACTGCCCGTGCCGACCCCTTCGCCATACCGACAGGGGCCAGAACCCATCATGCGGGTAACCACGGCGCCGCCCAGCACCGCCCCGGGAAACCACCGGAACGGAGCAGCATCGTTCCGCGCCAGTGGACCACTCGCGCTGTTTCCTTACGGTAAGAAGCGCCGGGCAGCCATCCTGAACTGCCTGGCGAGGACCGCGACCGCCGTGGCGCGTCGCGGGAACCCCGCGATCGACCACAAGACGTCACCAAGATTTCACCCAAAGTTACACCAGCACGGGGCGTAGCGCGGATGAGTTAGCGTATAAGCCGGATCCTGTGCCCGGCGCACCTTGCGGCCTGCCGGGCGGCGACCATCCATCTAGGCCCGCCGTTGCCGACGGGCTCAAGCGGCCTACCCGCGAGCAGGACGGGCAGCCCTCTCGCTCGCGCAGGCGCGTGCAGCGCCCTCTTGGCCTTGCTCCGGGTGGGGTTTACCGAGCCACCCCGGTCACCCGAGGTGCTGGTGGTCTCTTACACCACCGTTTCACCCTTACCGCGTCACCGCGGCGGTCTGTTTTCTGTGGCACTGTCCCGCGGGTCGCCCCGGGTTGCCGTTAGCAACCACCCTGCCCTGTGGAGTCCGGACTTTCCTCGAACGGTGCCGAGCACCGCTCGCGGCCGCCCCGCCAACTCATCCGCGCCTGTCAAGGGTACCGGGCGGCTTCACGGCGTGGCGGATGCACCACCTGCGGCGCCCGTCATGGCGCATCGAGGTGCGCGGTGTCATTGACGAGACGCACCGAGGCGTTGCCGTCGGGGTAGAACTCGACGATCGACAGCGACGCCAGGTCTAGGTGCAGCCGGAACAGCAGCTCGGGACCGGCGGCGAGTCCCATCCGCAGCACTGTCTTTATCGGCGTGACGTGCGAGACGACGACGACGTCCCCGCCGCCGTACTCGCTGATGATGTTGTCGCGTGCCCTGCGGACCCGCTGGTGCACCGCGTCGAAGCTCTCCCCGCCGGGCGGCGCGACCGAGGTGTCGCCGAGCCAGGCACGGTGCACGTCAGGGTCGCGGCGGGACGCCTCGGCGAAGGTCAGGCCCTCCCATTCGCCGAAGTCGGTCTCGGTGAGTCCGGTGTGGGTGCGCACCTCGCTGCCAAGCAGCGTCGCGACCTCCCGTGCGGTGTCGACGGCGCGGCTCAGCGGCGAGGCCACCACCGGCAGCGGCCCAGCGGCGTCCTGCCGTGCGCCGAGGAGCGCAGCCACCCGCTTGGCGACGGCGGCCGCCTGCCATCGGCCCTGGTCGGTGAGCTCGACGTCGCCCCTGCCGGAGTACCGCCGATCGACGGACATCGGGGTCTGGCCGTGGCGCACCAGCAGCAGCCGGGTCGGCGCGCCGGTTGCGCCGGTCCATGACGCGGGCACGCCTCTCTCCGCCTGCTGAGTGCCGGACGCCGGTTCGGGGTCCGCTGACTCCTCGCCGTCGGCGTCCATCGCCTCGTTGGCGAGCCGGTCGGCGTGGGCATTCTGCGCACGGGGGATCCAGGTGTAGTTCACCCGGTCGAGCTGCATCGCCAGGTCACGCGCCTGCCGCGCCAACGGCTGCAGCGCGGCGTTCTTGATCTTCCACCTGCCGCTCATCTGCTCGACGACGAGCTTGGAGTCCATCCGCACCTCGGCACTGCTCGCCCCCAGCTCGGTGGCGGCGCGGAGGCCCTCGACAAGGCCGGTGTACTCGGCGACGTTGTTGGTCGCGATGCCGAGGGCGGCCTTGCGCTCGGCGAGCAGGTCGCCGGTCTCGGCGTCCTTGACCAGCGCGCCATACCCGGCTGGCCCAGGGTTGCCCCGCGAGCCGCCGTCCGCCTCGATGATGACCCTGCGGCCCGCCGCGCTCACAGGCCGGACTCCGCGGTCCGCACCAGGATCGCGCCGCAGTTGTCGCAGGTCACGACCGCGTCAGGGGCGGCGTTCTTGATCTCGGACAGCGTGGTGCGGTCCAGTTCGAGCTGGCAGGAGCCGCAACGGCGCGACCGCAGCAGCCCGGCGCCGCGCCCCTTGGACTCGCGCACCTTCTCGTAACGGGCGAGCAGGTCGGCGGGCAGCGGCGCGACCAGCGTCGTCCGCTCGTCCTCCTTGCGCGCCTGCTGCGTGTGGAGGTCGGCAAGCGCATCATCGCGACGTCGCTGCGCATCGGCGAGCTTGCGCTCGGCCTCGTCGACCTCGGCCCCTGTCCGCTGCTCGTCGGTCGCGACGGCTTCCCTGCGCTCCATCAGCTCGAGCAGGTCGTCCTCGAGGGCGCTCTGCCGCCGCTTCAACGTCTCGAGCTCGTGCTCGAGGTCGGTGAGCTGTTTGGCGGACACCGATCCGGACGACATCAGCGACCGGTCCTTGTCCTCCCGCGCCCGCACCGACTCGATCTCCCGCTCCTGCCGGGTGACCTCACGGTCGAGGTCCGACGCCGACGTCTGCACCGCGACGAGCGCGTCCCTGCTCGCGCGGAGGTTCTTCTCGACGGCGGCGATCTCGTCCAGCTCCGGCAGCTTCTTGCGCCGATGCTCGATGCGGGCAAGCTCCGCGTCGACGTCGGCCAGTTCGAGCAGTTGCCGTTGTATCTCGGGGTCGACGTTCACTGGGGACTTCCTTCGTGTGGGCTGGCGGGAACATTCCACGGGTCGGTGCACCGATGCGAGACGTGGACATCGACCGTACCCGCGTTCACCGAGCCGATGACGCCCGCCGCCTGCTCACACCACGGCCATTCACTGGCCCAATGGGTGACACCCACCAGTGCGGGCGCGGCGCCCGCTTCCAGGTGCTCGCTGGCGGGGTGGTGCCGCAGGTCGGCGGTGACATAGGCATCGACGCCTGCGGCCGATGCCGCGGCGAGGTAGCTGTCGCCCGATCCGCCCGACACCGCCACCGTCCTGATCAGACGGTCCGGATCACCAGCGCCGGACACGCCGGGCACGGTGGCGGGCAACGCCGTGCGCACTCGGTCGACGAACGCGGCGAACGGCTCCGGCTCGGTCAGCACGCCGATGCGCCCGATGCCGGTCTCCGGGTTGTCGGCGTGCGGCGCGAGCGGGCGCTCGACCGCGAGCCCGATGGCGGCGGCGAGCGCGTCGGATACTCCGGGGTTGGCGGAGTCGGCGTTGGTGTGCGCGCAGAACAGCGCGACGCCGGACCGGATCAGCCGGTGCACCACCCTGCCCTTGGTTGAGTCGGCAGGCACGCCGTGCACCCCGCGCAGCAGCAGCGGATGGTGCGCCACGATCAGCTGCGCACCAAGCTCAAGCGCCTCGGTGACGGTCTCGTCAACGACGTCGACGCACACCAGCGCATGCTCAACCGGCTCGGCGGGGTCGCCGCACACCAGGCCAACGGCGTCCCATGACTCGGCAAGCGAGCGCGGGTAGGCCGCGTCGAGTGCCGCGATGACGTCGCCAACGGTCGCAGGTGACATGGCGGTGATCCTCGCACAACGCGGCTGTCGGATTGGTATCTACCGGGACAGTAGGCTAGTCGCCGTGCACGTCTCGTTCATCTGTACCGGCAACATCTGCCGCTCACCAATCGCCGCAGCGGTGTTCCGCGGCCACCTCGACGACGCGGGCATCGCCGACAAGGTCAGGGTCACCAGCGCGGGCACGGGGAGCTGGCACATCGGCGAGCCCTGCGACCCGCGCGCTGCTGCGGTATTACGCGCGAACGACTACGCCGTCGAGCACGTCGCGGCCAGGGTCAACGACGAGCACCTCAACGCCGATCTGCTGCTCGCGGCGGACACTGGCCACCTCGACGTCCTTGTCGGCCTCGGCGTGCCACCGGAGCGGGCACGGCTGCTGCGGTCGTTCGACCCGGACGCGCCGCTCGACGCCGAGGTCCCCGACCCGTATTACGGCGCGGCAGGCGGCTTCGACGAGGTGCTCGCCATGATCGAAGCCGCGATGCCCCGGCTGGTCGACTGGGTGCGCGAGCGGCTGTGACGGGCGCGCGCGAGGCGGTGCGGCACCTGCTCGGTGCCGAACCGACGTCGGCAGGCAGCAGCGTGGTCACCCTCGACGACGGCAGACGGGTGATGGCCAAGCGCGGCGCAGGCCCCGGCGCGAATGCGGCCGAGGCGGCGGGACTGCGGTGGCTGGCGACCGGCGACGTCCCGGTGCCCGAGGTGTACGCCCACGACGAGACGTGGCTGCTGATGGAGTATGTGCCGTCCGCGCAGCCGACGCCGGAGGCGGCCCGTGCGTTCGGGCGTGGCCTCGTGGCGCTGCACCTGCGTGGCGCGCCCGCGTTCGGCGCCGCACCGCCTGACGGGCCGCGCGAGGCGTGGATCGGACTGGCTCCGATGCACAACACGCAGGAGCCCGACTGGCCCACGTTCTACGCCACCCACCGGATCGAGCCGTACCTGCGGTCGGCCACAGACAAGGGCCTGCTCGACGCTGCCGAGACTCGCGTCATCGGCGAGGTGTGCGAGCGCATCGACGCCCTGGCCGGCCCAGCCGAGCCACCCGCGCGGCTGCACGGGGACGCCTGGAGCGGCAACCTGCACTGGGCGTCCGACGCCCTCTGGCTGATCGACCCTGCCGCCCACGGCGGGCATCGGGAGACCGACCTCGCCATGATGCGGCTGTTCGGGGCGCCGCTGCTCGATGTGATCCTGGACGCCTACGCCGAGGCCGCTGCCGACGCCGGAGCGCCGCTCGCCGACGGCTGGCGGGAGCGGACCGGGCTGCACCAGCTGTTCCCGCTGCTGGTCCTCACCGTGTTGTTCGGCGGCGGCTACGCGCGGCAGGCCGTCGCGGCGGCCCGTTCGGCGCTCGCGCTTGCGTAGCCGGTGGCACCGTGCCGCGCACCGGTGACATACCGTTGTAGGGGTGCGGTTGAAGTTCCTCCTGCGGCCGAACTGGCTCGCGTTGACGCTGGTGGTGTTCCTGTTCGCCACCGCGTGTTTCCTGCTGCTCTCGCCGTGGCAGTGGGGCCGCCACATCGAACAGGACGCGCAGAACGAGGCCATCGAGCGGTCGCTGTCCTCGCCACCACGCCCGATCGAGCAGGCGCTGCCTGACGGCGCGGCGCCATCACAGGCCACCGAGTGGGCGCGGGTCGACGTGACGGGGACCTACCTGCCGGGCAAGGTGGTCGTCGCCCGGCTGCGCAGCGTCAACGGCGAACCGGCGTACGAGATCCTGACACCGCTGCGCACGACGTCCGGCGACACCGTGCTGATCGACCGCGGCTACATCGCCCCTGACGACAAGGTCAGCGTCCCTGACTACGCCCCGCCCCCTGAGGGCACCGTCACGGTGACCGCGCGGGCACGGGTCGACGAGACCGACCCCAAGGACCGTGCTGCGTTCACCCCTGGCGACTCGGACACCCCGCACGTCTACGCCATCGACACCTCGGTCGTGGCGGACGAGACCGGGCTGGACCTGCGCCCTGGCTACTTCCAGCTCACCCCGGACCAGCCGGGCGTGCTGAACCCGCTGCCGTTGCCGCGCGTCGACGCAGGCCCGTTCCTGTCGTACAGCATGCAGTGGATCGCGTTCGGCATCATGGCGCTCGCAGGCTGGCTGTACTTCACGATGCGGGAGTCGAAGCCGGGCGGAGCGCTGCGCGACGGCGCGCAGCAGGAGAAGAAGCCCCGCCGCAAGTCGGTCGCGGAACAGCTCGCCGAGGACGAGGCCGCAGAGCAGCCGCTCCCCGTGCCGGGACGAACCGACCAGCAGCGCGACGACCGCTAGGGCCTCGCCTGCGCCCACGCCAGCAGCATCATCCGCGCGATCGACGAGTTGCCGGGCAGTCGCAGCGCGCCCGGCTCCACGTCGTCGGGCTGTTCCGCCCGCGCGAACCCGGCGTTGATCTCCGCTCTGGAGTACCATCGCGCCTCGGCGATCTCGCCGTCGGCAGGCCGTAGCGGCTGGTCGCGGCTGGCTCGCGCGGCGAAGCCGAGCATGATCGAGCGCGGGAACGGCCACGGTTGGCTGCCGAGGTAGCGCACGTTATCGACGTCGACGCCGACCTCCTCGAAGATCTCCCGCCGCACGCACGCCTCAAGCGACTCGCCCGCCTCGACGAACCCGGCGAGCACCGACCGCGCGCCCTCCGGCCAGCTCGCGCCACGCGCCAGCAGCACGTGCTCGCCGTTGACGCCGACGTCGTCGTGCACAAGGCAGATCACGGCAGGGTCGGTGCGCGGGTACTCCTCTCGCTGGCAGGACGAGCACCGGGACGCCCAGCCGTACTGCGCGATGCGCGTCTCGCCGCCGCACTTCGCGCAGAACCGCGCGCGCCGGTGCCAGTTGCGCAGCGCAAGCGCCGTGGTGAACAGCCCGGCGCCCGCGTCGTCGATCTGGTCGCCGTGCTCGCGCAGCCCGACCCATATCTCGCCGCCTGCGACGACCGCCTCAACGACGGCGCCGAACCTCCCTGGCAGCCGCAGCGTCTCGCCATCGGCGACGTCGGCGTCGAGGATCGCCCAGTAGTCGCCTTCGTCGGTGCTGCCGAGGAACACCGCGCCGTCGGGCGGTTCCTCCCCGAACGCCGCCGCGTCCCGCACCGCGAGCGACGGCGACGTCCGCTCCCCGTCGTACGGCACCGGAGTGCGACCCCGGACGTCCAGCACCACGACGTTCGCCTTCGGCCAGCGGGCACGCAGCCGCTCGGCGTCGGAGCGCAGCTCCTCAGCGCGGTCGACGTCGGAGCGCGACAGCGCGGGAACGCTCCCGAGCTGGAACGGCGTGCTCACGGCGCGACGACACCGCCGAGTGCCGACAGACCCTTGCCGATGACATCGGGATCGCCCACAACGACGCCGGTGAACCGGGTCGGCGCGAAGAACTCAAGCGCGGCGTCCGCCACCTGCTCCGCGGTGACGTCGGCGAGGCGGTCGGGGTGCTTGGCGAGCCAGTCCGCGTCCAGCCCCGTGCTGGCGAGCGCGGCGAGCTGGCTGGCGAGCCCACCCTGCGATGACGTCGAGATCAGCAGCGAGCCGATGGCGTATTGCCGCACCGACTCCAGCTCGGCGTCGGCTGGCGGCACGAGGCCGAGCCTGGCCAGCTCGTAGCGGGTCTCAAGCAGCGCGGCCGCTGTCACCTCGCTCGCGGTGTCGGCCTGGACGATGAGGGTCGCCGACTTGCCGGTGAAGTCGAAGCTGGACTGGGCGCCGTAGGTGTAGCCCTTGTCCTCGCGGATGTTCTCCACCAGGCGGGAGGAGAAGTACCCGCCGTAGGCCAGGTTCGCCAGTTGCAGCGCGGCATAGCGCGGGTCGGTGCGGCCGATGGCCTGCGCGGACAGCCGCAACTGCGACTGCACCGAGCCGGGCCGGGCGATCAGGTGCAGGTCCCCGCCCTCGACGTCGGGCACGTCGGCGAGCGGCGTCGCAGCGGCGTCGGCGGACCAGCCCCGTAGGGCGCTCTCGACGTCGCCGATCACGGCGTCGGGGTCGATGTCGCCGACAAGCACCAGCACCGAGCAGCGCGGCAGCACGGCCGCCCGGTGCAGCGCGAGGACGTCCTCGGATGTCACCCGGTCGACGTCCTCGGCCTGCGGCACCTCGCGGGTGGCTGGGTGGTCGCCGTAGCGCCTGCGCTGTAGCGCCTCCCGCGCGATCACGCCGGGCTGGGTGCGGGCGACGGCCAGCCGCTCGACGAGGCGGTCCCGCTCCCTGCCGACCTCGGTGTCGGCGTAGGTGGCGCCGGTGAGCGCGTCGGCGAGGACGTCGAGCAGCGTCGGCAGCCCGCTGGACAGCGCGCTGCCCGACACGGCGAGCCGCTCCGGGTCGACGACGGTGCCCAGCTCGCCGCCGATCAGCGCCAGCTCGGTGTCGATGGCGACGCGGTCACGGGTGGCGGTACCGGTCAGCAGCGTCTCGGCAAGCACCTCGGCGCGGGCGCTGTGCATCGGGTCGGTGCCGCCGAACGGGATGCGCAGCCGCATCTCGACGGTCGGCACGCTGGCCTTGCGCACCGCAAGCACCCGCAGGCCGTTGCCGAGTTCGGTGTCGGCGACGGCGAGGTCGGCGACCTTGCGCTGCTCACCGAGCTCAGGCAGCGACCGGGGGCCCTGCGGTGTCCTGCCGATCTCCTCCGCGCTGCGGTGTCCTGCGTTGACGGTCACTGCGCTCCCTCCGTCTGGTTGCTGCTCGGCTCGACGGTCAGCACCGCCCTTGCCCCTTCCCGCAATGCCTTGGCGGCGGCGGAGACGTCGTCCGCTGTGACGTTGCCGATCCGCTCCGGCAGGTCGAACAGCAGCTCCGGCTGGCCGTAGAGCAGTTCGAGCGAGCCGTAGCCCAGGGTGCGGGACACCAGCCGGTCGTGCTCGGCGTGCAGGTTCGCGGTCCAGCGGGCGGTGACCTTCGCCAGCTCTTCTGCGTCTGGCGGGGTGGCCACGAGCGTGTCCAGCTCGTCGTCGAGCGCCGCAAGCACCTGCTGTTCGCTGACCTCGGCGGGGTGGATGGCGGTGACGGCGAAGGTGTCCGGGTCGCGTGCCTCGAACGAGCCGAACAGCCCAGCGCCCGCGCTAATGTCGCTGACCAGCGCGTCGGCGTGGACGAGGCGCTGCTGCAGCCGGGAGCCGTCGCCGTCGGCGAGCACGCTGGCCAGCACGATGTTGGCGAGGTAGCCGTCCAGCTCGTTGATGGGATCCGGCATCCGGTACCCGACGGCGAGCGCGGGCAGCGGCGCGTGCGGGTCCTGATGGGTGTCGTGGCGGTCCTCAGTGGGCAGCGGCTCGGCGAACGACCGCCGATGCGGGGCAGGCCGGACCGGCACGTCGCCGAAGTGCTTGTCGATGAGCCGCTTGGTTTGCTCGATGTCAAGGTCACCCGCGACGGTGAGCACCGCGTTGGCCGGGGCGTAGTAAGTGTCGAAGAACTCCGCGCAGTCGTCGATACTGGCCTGTTCGAGGTCGACGAAGTCGCCGTAACCGTTGTGCGCGTTGGGGAAGGTGTCGTAGAGGACAGGCGGCAGCAGGATCCACGGGAACCCGCCGTACGGCCGGTTCAGCACGTTGAGCCGGATTTCCTCCTTGACGACGTCGATCTGGTTCGCGAGGTTCTCCTCGGTGAGCTTGGGGGCCCGCATCCGGTCGGCCTCGAGGAACAGCGCCCGCTCGAGCGCCGAGGACGGCAGCACCTCGAAGTAGTCGGTGTAGTCCGGGTGGGTCGAACCGTTGAACGTGCCACCGCTGCCCTGGATGTGCCGGAAGTGCGCCAGCTTCTCGAGGCTCTCGCTGCCCTGGAACATCAGATGTTCAAACAGGTGCGCGAACCCGGTGCGCCCTTCCGGTTCGGAACGGAAGCCCACGTCGTAGTGCACGCTCACGCCGACGACGGGAGACGTCGTGTCCGGGGCGAGCACCACGCGCAGACCGTTGTCTCTGACGTAGCGATGGATTTCGGGTGCGGCCATGCCAGCCACTGTATCCGCACCCTCGGGGTGCTTCGCCGCCCGCGACGGGGCGGGGTGGCACGAAGGGCATCTTACTGGCGTGTGGTGCCACAAAGATGCCCTTCGTGGCACCCGCGTCACCCTCACGGCCCCATCCGTCCCACCGGCGGCAGGTGACGACAGGCCAGATCGCGATGATCGCTATGCTGAAGCCCCAGCCGGTCTGCCCCAGGGACGACGACTCGATGACACCATCGCCGCACGAGCAGCGGCCGGAAACTCCGGCACACCCCGACTCTGCCGCAGCGAAGTCGCCACGGACGCACCTCATCGCCGTGGTCGTGACCTGCGCGGCGGTCATCACCCTGCTCGCGACCGGCGTCGCCGTCATCATCGCCGCGCTGTCCGGTGGCGGCGATACCGACACGACGGCGCAGCCACCGTCCACCCAGGCGCAGCCCCACGGGCAGGGATCGGCGGCTGGCGCGCGGCCGCCGTCGGAGACGACGCCGAACGTCATGCCCGGCAAGATCCTCGAACTCGCCAGCCACCCGCTGTTGCGGTCCAGCGAGGTCGGCCTACCCAACCGCGCCTGCACGTTGCCGAAGTGGGACAACTCTCCGAAGGCGGCGCGGGCGTTCTTCCGCGCCGCGACGAACTGCCTCAACGAGGCATGGGCGCCACTGCTGCGGGCACACAACCTGCCGTTCACCCCGCCTCGGCTGTACTTCCCTGCTGGCGCGACGTTCAACAGCGACTGCGGACGCATCGAAGTCGGCCTCGCGACGGCGGCCTACTACTGCGAAGGTGAGCTGTTCCTGCCGTTCGACGGCCTGCAGATCGACCAGTACGAGAACAAACCCGGCGTGTACCTCGCGCTGATCGCGCACGAGTACGGCCATCACGTGCAGGAACTGTCCGGCGTCATGGACGCGGCCTGGCGCAAGATCTACCAGGTCGGCGAGGAGTCCCCTACCGGCCAGGAGATGTCACGCCGCAAGGAACTGCAGGCGCAGTGCTTCTCCGGCATGTTCCTTGGCTCCCACGTCGACAGGGGCGGCTCCATCACCCGCGAGATATACGACCAGGCGTGGCATGACCAGGAGACGCGGGGCGACGACACGTCCGGCGGCCACAAGCACGGCAGCAACGCGAACTACGCGATGTGGTGGCGGGTCGGCGCGCTGGACAACCGCATCTCCGACTGCAACACGTTCAAGGCCAGCACCGGGTCCGTGCGTTAATCTCCCGAGCCGGCGCGGGGCTTGCCATCTGGCGCGGTCTTTCGTACACTTGTTCTATACGTTCGTGGCGGTCCTAGCCACTCCTGAGTCTGCGGGGGATTGCGGGCTTCCTGATTTTCGGGCGCGACTTGCGCCGATTTCATGGTTGCCGTTTTAGCCGCATTCACCCAGTAAGGAGCAGGTATGACTCTGCTGCCCGAAGCCCGCCTCCATGTGGTGTCAGACTCCGGGGCGATTTCGGAACCCGAGCCAGCGCAACTCCCGCATGATGTGCGGTTCACCGTCCCGCTGTACACGTCGGCGGAGGCGGCCCGGTATCTCGATGTTCCCTCGTCTACCTTCGCCGCCTGGGTCAAGGGGCGCAGGGGCGAGTTCCCTCACCACGCGATCGCGGACGGCGCGCCGGTGGTCACCGGGCTCGCGCCCGAGCTGAGCGGTGGCCCGTCGATCCCCTTCGGCGGCCTTGCCGAAGGCATGTTCCTGTCCGCCCTGCGCTCGGCGGGAATGCTGCTCCGGCGGATCCGGCCCGCGCTGGACGCAGTGCAGCACAAGCTGGGCATCGATCACGGCCTGGCGTCGCGGCAGCTCTACGTCGCGGGAGCGGACCTGTTCTGGGAGGTCAGCAATGACGACGCGGTCGACGACGAAGCGCGGCACGGCGCTCGCGAACTGATCGTTATGCGGAACGGCCAGTACGTCTTCCGGCAGATGATCGAACGCTACCTGCGGCGGATCGAGTACGACGACGGCTATGCCCGCCGACTTCACCTACCGCGCTACGAGGTCGCCGATATCGCGACGGACACCGAGACCAATTTCGGCCGCCCCTACTTCGCGCACACCGGTACGCCGCTTGACGTCGTCAAGGGCCAGCTAACGGCCGGAGAAACCATCGACGACGTGGCGGCGGACTTCGAACTGCCGGTGGACCAGGTCACCGAGGTCGCCCTGCGTGACGGCGCACTCGCACCATGAGCCACGCGCCCCAGCTGTGGTCACTCCCGGATCGGGGCGCACCTGGTCGGCGTTTCGCCATTGGCGGACATCGAGCCAGCCAGCGGCCGCTACACCGGCAGGAGGCCGCGCCGCCGGGAGTTACCCCGCATCACCAGCAGCGCGTACGTGGCGCCGCCCGCGCACGAGAGCGCGACCAGCAGCAGTCCGACGGACTGCCGCAGGTTGCTGTACCCCACCTCGGTGTCGGCGCTGCGTACGGTCAGCTCGCCGGTCCCCTGCTCCTCAGTGAGCACGACCTGGAGCTGCTCACCCTTGTCGTGACCGCATGCGGTCAACTGCGCCCGCTGCTTGCCATTCACATCGGTGAAGGTGACCGTTTCCACCAGGGTCGACGCCGTGCAGTCGACCGGCTTGACCACCGAGGCCGTCACGACGCGCTCCGGTTCGTCATTACCGGAAAAAAGTCCCGGACCGATCCACCACGCGAATACCAGCACGACAAAACCGACAACAAACGCGACGAGGATCGCGCGCACGCGCGGAGTCAGCTGTGCGAGGAGCCTGGTCACGCTTTGATCGTCGCAGAATCCACCGACGAATACACCTCCTGCCGCAGCACCGCCGGGGTGGCGTCAGCCACCGGACCCAGCACGCGGCTGGACCGACCGGAGCAGTTCCCGCAGGCCATCGGCGTCAAGCAGGTCGGCGGGGCGCGCGGTGTAGTCGTGGCGCACGTAGTGGAATGCCGCACGCACGCGCTCCAGCGGGACGTCGCTGAGCGCGGCCCAGGCCACCCGGTACGCGGCGAGCTGCACCGACGCCATGGCGTCCTCGCTCGGCACGGCGCCGGTCTTCCAGTCGACGACGGTCCAACCGCCGTCCTGGTCGGCGAAGACCGCGTCCATCCGCCCGCGCAGTGTCATGCCGTCCAGCTCGCAGACGAACGGGACCTCGACGTCGAACGGGGTGCGCTCGGCCCACTCGCTCGCCTCGAATTTGCGCCGGAGTTCCTCGGCGTCGGAGTCGTGCTGGGCGTTGGTGTCGGCCGCGCCGGGCAGATCGTCGAACTCAAGCAGCCGAGCGCTGCCGAACCGGCGTTCCAACCAGGCGTGGAAGGCTGTTCCCCTGCGGGCCACGGTGTTCGGCGGCTGCGGCAGTGGCCTGCGCAGCTTGCGCGCGAGCGCGCTCGGGTCAGCGGCCAACTCCACGAGCTGGCTCACCGAGAGCTGCGATGGCAGCGCGACCTGCTCCGGTTCGGAGCGTGCCCGCGCCCGTTCGGCGAGCAGGACGTCGGTGTCCTCTGCCCACCCGTCCGGGTCTTCCTTCTCGGTGCGGGCGGCTTCGTCTGTGGCGCTGTCAGCGGGAGCGCGCTCGGCGAGAGCGGCGCGCACCAGTTCCGCACCATCGGTGACGGCCTGCCTGCGCTCACCGAGCGGGTCTGCGGGCCACTGCGTCTCCCGTGCGGTGGCGAGGTACGGGTTGTCGCCGTCCGGTTCCTCCTCCCAGTGCACCACCCGGCCCAGGCCGGGATCGGACTCGATCAGCTCGGCCAGCTCGGTCAGGAACTCCGATGGCCCGGCGGGCCTGGCGCCGGTCTCGCGCCACCAGTGCCCGGAGACCAGCAGCGTCTCCTCGGCGCGGGTCAGTGCGACGTAGCAGAGCCTGCGCTCCTCGACGGCATGCCGCTCGGTGAACGCCTCCTTGTGTTCCTTGACGGCGTCGAGCACCTCCTTGCGGTCTCGTCCCGCGCTCACTCGCAGCTCGGGCAGGTCTTCGGCGTCGCCGCGCAGCACCGCAGGCAGCTCGGTCAACGCCGTCAGCCAGCAGCCGCCACGCCGATCACCGGGAAACACCGAGCGAACCAGGTGCGGCACCGCGACGACCTGCCACTCAAGCCCCTTCGCGGCGTGCACAGTCAGCACTTGCACCCGGTCGGCGGCGACCTCGACCTCACCGGGTTCGAGGCCGTCCTCGGCGTGCTCGGCGGTGGCGAGGTAGTCCACGAAAGACAGCAGCGTCGGGTTGGCCGAGCTCTCCGCGAACTCAGTGACGACGTCGGCGAAGGCGTCGAGCTGCACCCGCCCCGTTGGACCTTGCCGCGCGGTGGCCTCGACGTCGAGCAGCATGGTGCGTTCAATGTCGGCGATCAGCTCAGGCAACGACTGGTCGATGCGGCGGCGCAGCGCAGCCAGCTCCGCGCCGAGTGCCCCGATCCGCCGGTAGCCCTCCGCCGAGTACTTCGCCGCGTCGCCGGGGTCGTCCAGTGCGTCGACCAGCCCGGCCAGCTCCGCGCGTTCCGGCACGACGATCGCGGTGGGGTCCCCCTGACTGCCGCCTCTGTCCTCGGCGGACAGCTCTCGCGCCCGCCGCCACAGCGCTGCCATGTCCGCGGCGCCGATGCGCCACCGTGCGCCGGTGAGCAGCCGCGCGGCGGCCGAGCCCGACATCGGATCGGCAAGCACCCGCAGCGTGGCGACCAGGTCGGCGACCTCGGGTTCGGCGAGCAGCCCGCCGAGACCGACGACCTCCACCGGGACCCCGCGTTCCCGCAGCGCGCTCGCGATGGGCCCCATGTCGGCGCGGCGGCGCACCAGCACCGCGGTCGTCGGCGGACCGTCGTCAGTGTCGGCGAACCAGCGGGCGGCGATCTCGTCGGCAACCCACTCCCGCTCCACGCCGACGTCGGTGTGCAGCGCGCACCGGACGTCGCCGGGCGGCGCGCCGTCGCGGGGACGCAGCTCGGCGGTGTCGCCCCGCAGCGGCTCGGATACGGCGTTAGCCAGCGTCAGCACCTCGTGTGGGTTGCGGAAACTGGTGAGCAAGCCGTAGTCGCGGGCGGGCACCGGCTTGCCGCCGTTGGTGCGCGGGAAGTCGGTGGCGAACCGGGGCAGGTTGGCCGCGCTCGCGCCCCGCCAGCCGTAGATCGCCTGCACCGGGTCCCCCACCGACGTCACCGGCATCGGCGCTCGGCCTCCGGTGCCGAACAACGACCGCAGCAGCACGCGCTGCGCGTGCCCGGTGTCCTGGTACTCGTCCAGCAACACCGCGCCGTAGCGTTCGCGTTCAATGTCGACGACCTCGGGGTGCTCCGCACCGAGCCGGGCGGCGAGCGCCATCTGGTCGGCGAAGTCCAGCGCGCCCTCGGCGCGTTTGCGGCGTTGGTACTCGGCGACCAGCGGCAGCAACCGCACCCGGAACCGCTGCGTCTCGACCACCCTGACCAGGTCCTGTTGCAGCTCCTGCCTCCCGCCCTTGGCGCGCGGCGCGTTCTCGATGAGGCTGGTCAGCTCATTGGTGTAGGCCGCGAGCCGCTCCGGCGTGAGCAGGTGCTCACCGAGTTCGCCCGCGAGCTTCAGCACGGACTCGGTGATCGTCATCGGCACGTAGTCGGTCTCGATGTCTTCGTCCCATGTGGACACGATGCGGTGGGCGAGCTGCCAGGACGCCGTCTCGGACAGCAGCCGCGCGCCAGGCTGCACCGGCAACCGCAGCCCGTGCTCGGATAGCAGCCTGCCCGCGTAGGCGTGGTAGGTCAGCACGGTCGGTTCGCCTGACGCGATGCTGGCCCTACGTTGCCCGCTGGGGTCGAGTTCGTCGAGTAGCCGCGACCCGGCCAGCACCCGCAGCCTGGCCCGCACCCGCTCCGCGAGTTGCCGCGCCGCCTTGCGGGTGAAGGTCAGGCCGAGTACACGCTCCGGGGCGACGACGCCGTTGGCGACCAGCCAGACGACGCGGGCGGCCATCGTCTCTGTCTTACCTGCCCCGGCACCGGCAACAACCAGCGCGGGCTCCACCGGCGCGGCGACAACGGTGGCCTGCTCGGGCGTCGGCGGGTGCAGGCCGAGCGCCTCGGCGATGCGGGCAGGCGTGGCGATGGTGGTCACGACGTCACCTGCCTGCCCTCCGGCTGCAGCGGGCAGCACGCCCGTGCGGGGCACCGGCCGCAGTCGGCACTCTCCCGCGCCAGGTAGCCGGGGCCGAGGCTGTCCAGCGCGGCTGTCTGCACTTCGGCGAGCCACTCCTGCCTGGCGTCGTCGTCGAGCGCGTCCTGCCGCAGTTCCTTGGCGGCGCCGGTCTTCTTCACCGCGTCGGCGACGTAGACCAGCCTGCCGCCGCCGGGCTGCGCGCCCGTGCCAGCCGCACCAAGCCACACCGCGAGCTGGTACGTCGCGAGCTGCGGGTGTTCGGCTGCCTCAGCCTTGGTGACGGCCTTCTTGCTCGTCTTGACGTCGACGATCACCAGCCTGCCGTCGCTGTCGGCCTCCAGCCGGTCGATCCTGCCGCGCAGCCGGACGCGCCGTTCCCCGAGCGGGAGTTCGACGTCGATGTCGCGCTCGACACCCAGTTCGGTCAGCTCGACCCTGCTTGTGGTCAGCCACGTCAGGAAGGACTCCACCATGGCGCTCATCCGACGTCGTTCGCTGCGGGTGTACCAGGGTGCGCCGACGTCGATCTGCTTCAGCGCGACGTCGAGCGCCTCCGCCAGTTCGTCCCTGGTCGCGCCCTCCGCAGCGGACTGCGCCAGCGCGTGGATCACCGTGCCCGCTATGGCGGCGAGCTGGGGCGGATCCGTGCCGCCATTGCGTTCCAGCAACCACCGCAACGGACACCGCCGCAATAGGTCCACTGTGGACGGTGACACCGAGATCGGCTCGCCGTCGTCGAGCAGCGGTACGTCGCTGGAGACTTCGACGAGGCCGTACCAGGAGTCGGGGTGCGCACCGGGCACGCCCGCATCGGCCAGCCGCGCGAGCTGGCGCGCCGCGCGACGACGTCGTTCCGGATCGGTGGTGGCGTCGCAGACGGCGGCGCGCAGGTCACCGACAAGGCGCGACAACACCAGCGGCCGTTCCGGCTCCTGCTGGGTGGGGATGCGGCGGGCATCGTCGGCGTCCTCGCCAGCCACCTCGGCAAGCTCCTCGATGAACCGGGACGGCTGCTCGTCCTCGCCTTCGACGGCGCTGACCAGCAGGCGACGCCGGGCGCGGCTGACCGCGAGATAGAACAGCCTGCGTTCTTCGGCGAGCAGCGGCGCGATTGCCGAGACCTCGTTGGCCTCCACACCGGACACGATGTCGACAAGCCGTTCCACGCCGAGCAGCGAGCCGCGCGGGCGCAGGTCGGGCCAGCTGCCCTCCTGCACGCTCGCGATCGCCACCACTGTCCACTCGCGACCGGCGGCGCCGTGCGTCGTCACCAGCTCCACGCCGTCCAACCTGGCGGCGGTCGGCGCGAGGCTGTCGCCCGCGATCCGTTGCGACAGCAGGTATTCCGCGAAGCCGCCTACCCCGGCCTGCGGCAGTCTGTCGACATAGGACCCTGCGGCGTGGAAGAGAGCGACGACGGCGTCGAGGTCGGCGTCGGCCTGCCTGCCGAGCGAACCGCCGCGTTCGGACAGTGCCAGCCAGCGCCGTTGCAGCCCGCTGGCACGCCACAGCTCCCAGAGCACCTGCTCCACCCCGGCGTTGCGAGCGATGGCCTTCCTGCCGGCGGCGAGCACGTCGGTGATGCGGCGCAGCGGGGCTGCTTCTGAGTCCGCGAGGCCGGTCAGCGGATCGCCGGTGCGCAGCGCCTCCACCAGCAGTTCGTCGCTCTGCCGCTGGCCGCCGCCCGCCTGCTCCCGCCTGCGCAGCCCGCGCCGCAGCCGCCGCAGGGCGAGCGGGTCGGCCCCACCCAGCGGCGAGGACAGCAGCTCCTCGGCGAGCCGAGCGTCGAGCAGGAGCGGGGTGGCCGCCACGCGCAACGCCGCCAGCAGCGGGCGCACCGCAGGGTTGCGCGCCAGCGGCAGTTCGTCGGCCGCAGCGGCGATCGGCACGCCCGCCGCACGCAACGCCCGCTGCAACACGGGAAACGTGCGGCCTGCCGAGCGCACAACGATGGCCATCTCCGACCACGGCACGCCGTCGATGAGGTGGGCGCGGCGCAGCCGGTCGGCGATCCAGCCGGCCTCGACCGACGCCGTTGCGAACTTGCGCGCCACGACGGCGGCGTCACCCGCTGGGCTGACGTCGATCTGCCTCGGGCCAGGCATGCCTGCCGCGACCCGCGACGCGGCGCGCGCGATCCCAGCACCCATGCGGTGCCCGGTGTCCAGCACGACGGTGCGATCGCCATCGACGTCGGCGTCGCCCAGTACGCGCGGATCGGCGCCCCGGAAGGAGAACACCGTCTGCTCGGGATCACCCACCAGGAGGAACTGCTCGGCGCCCTCGCCGATGAGCCGCAGCAGCCGCCACTGCAGCGGGTCGAGGTGCTGGCCGTCGTCGACGAGCAGGTGCCGGATGCGGCCGCGTTCCCGTTTCAACAGGTCGTCATCGCCGTGCAGCGACAGCAGCGCCGATGACACCAGCTCGGCCGCGTCCAGCGCCTCGGCGGCGGGCGTGGCCAGCGCACCGCCTCCCGCTCCTTGCAGCAGCGTGACCTGCTCGTACTGCTTCCAGAACGTGCCAGCCGCCACCCACTCCGGCCGCCGACGCTGCCTGCCGAGCCGGGTCAGGTCCTCGGGGCCGAGCCCCCGTTCGGCCGCGCGCAGCAGCAGATCCCGCAGCTCCTCGGCGAAGCCGGGCACGGTCAGCGCTGGTCGCAGCGCCTCGGGCCAGTACTCGGCGTCGATCTCCTCGACGTCGCCCACGAGCAGTTCGCGGACAACGGCGTCCTGCTCGGGGCCGGAGAGCAGCCGGGGCGGCGGCAATCCCTGGTCGGTCGCCTGCACCCGCAGCACGCCGAAGGCGTACGAGTGGACCGTGCGCACGAGCGGCTCGCGGACCGTCCGTGGTGCCTCGGTCGCGGGCCCACCGGTGAGCAGCCGCGCGATCTCGGTGCGCAGCGCGTCCGCCGCGTGCCGGGAGGCGGTCAGCACCAACACCTGCTCCGGGTCGGCGCCGCTGAGGATGCGCCTGGCCGCCGCTTCGGCGAGCAACGTCGTCTTGCCGGTGCCCGGACCGCCCAGCACCCGCACGAACCCGGTGTCGCCGTCGAGCACCGGCCGCACGGCCTGCGGCCACTGCCTCGGTTCGCCGGGCGTGACGGGGTCGCGGACCAGTGTTGGTCCGCTCCGTCCCGCACTCCGGCTCATGGTTTTTATGCAATCACGCCACTCCGACACCGCGCGTCGCCGCCTCGCCGTGTATGCCGGTAGATACCAATCCGGCCGAACGCAAGCCTGACCGGGAAGACCGAGTGTGCCGGTCGTCTTGCTTACGGCCTTCTTGGTATGTCGGTGCTCCTCGCTACGGTGTCAGCGTGGACGAGGAACTGCACGAACGGGTGCGGGACACGGTCGCTGCGATCCCAGAGGGCACGGTGGCGACCTACGGCGATATCGCGACGCTGGCGGGGGCGTCGACGCCGAGGCTAGTGGGCAGGGTGCTCAGCGAGGATGGCCAGGACCTGCCGTGGCACCGGGTGCTGCGCGCGGACGGCACGCCGGCCAAGCACCTGCGCACGGAGCAGTGCGCGCGGCTGCTCGAAGAGGGGGTGATGTCGCGGGACGGCCGGGTGGACCTCACGCGGTACCGGTGGCGGCCGGAGCGCCGGTGAACGCCTCCGCGCGCACGTCGCCGTCGTAGCCGCCTGCCGGGTCGCCCAGCCCGAACAGCGCGCCGACGGTCGGGGCGACATCGATGGTGTGCACAGACGCCGAGCTGGTATGCCCTGTGCGGATGACCGGGTCGCCGCCCGCGATGAGGAATGGGATCGGCTCGGTCGCGGGTGGCCGTGGTTGCCGGGGATCGGGTTGGACCACGGCTGCGCGTCGCTGAACCGCCAGCCTGCCTGGCAGTACACGACGACCTCGCCCGTCTCAGTGCCGAGCCCAAGTTCGTCTGGCCGGTGGGCCGACAGCACGCCGGGGACGTCGGTGGCGACGGCGAGCATGCGCCTTGTCGCTTCCGCACGCTGGCGCGCGGGCCCGGTCCAGTAGAGCAGGTCAGCTCCGCCGTTCTGCGCGATGACGACGTTGCCCGTCAGCAGCGGGTCGTCGTCGACCACCGGTTGGAGTGAGACAAGCTGCCACGGCACGGACCAGTCCATCGAGTGATCCGCGAGCACGAACAACGCCGAGTCCTGCCAGCGTCCGGTGTCCTTGAGGTGGGAGACGATCGCGCCGAGCCGGTCGTCGGACGTGCGGACGCGGCGGTGCGCGCGAGGGCGAGCGTGGTGCCGGTGAGGTCGGAGTGACCCACCCGGTCACAGTCGCCGAGGTTGCAGAACAGCAGGTCAGGGTCTGCTTCGTCGATCACCGCGATAGCCGCGTCCGGCATGATCGGGCCCGGCTCCCAGCGGTAGGTCGCGCGCTCACCGAAGATGCCGTACAGGTACTCCTTCGACAGCACGGTTCCGGTGCGCAGACCCTGCTCGCGGAGCCGGTCCAACACGGTTCGCCGCGCAGGTCGGACGGCCGATCGAGGTCTCGGACGGCCCGCTCGTCGCGGTCGTAGACGGAGTTGGCAGGCACGCCGGAGCGGTCGGGCCGCACGCCACTCATCATCATGACGTGGTTGGGAATGGTCTCCATGATCGGCAGCGAGCGGGCATTGCCGAACCACGTGCCCTCGGCTTTGAGCGCGGTGAGGTTCGGCGTGAGGTCGGGCGATACCTCGTCGGGGCGAAGGCCGTCGAGCACGACGACGCACACCCTTCTACGTTGCTTTCTCGCTTGGGCGAAGCCGCTACCCGCCGAGGCGGACAGCAGCACCGTGCCGCCCGCGACCGTGGCGCGCAGGAACATACGCCGATCCATAGTCATGAAACATCCTCACTTTCACCGGCCGCGGTGACCCTACCGCGTTCCGGTGACGGCAAGGAGACGTCTGGGCGATGCGCTGTCGACGGGAAGGCGTCAGCCGACGATCAGCAGGCGCGGTCAGCCGACACGCCTGTGCGCGGGCAGCTCGGACGCGATCAGCTTGACCAGCGCGCCGAGGCGCTGCCGCTCTGGCTGCACCACGGGGACGTCCTGCTCGACCAACGGCGCGGCGGTGACCGGGCCGACGCAGGCGCACAGCACCCGCTCGCGCATCGCGGCCAGTAACGGCTCACGCCTGCCGTGTTCGTCCGCCAGGGTGAGGAGGTTCGCGGCGGCGGGGGCGCTGGTGAACGCCAGCGCGTCGACGTCACCTGCGATGGCGGCATCGACCAGCCGGACGACGGCCGCGACGTCGACCGGCTGCAGCCACCGGTACGGCTGCGCCTCGACCACCGACGCCCCCGCGTCGGTCAGCGCGCCGACGAACTCCGGCAGCGGCGAACCGTGGAGCTGCACCGCGATCCGCAGCCCGGCGACGCCGCGTGCCAGCAGGTAGTCGAGTACTTCCGCATTGGTCTCCTCAGGAGCGGACCACTCCTCGGTCAGATCCTCGCCCCGCACCGCGCCCTTCGCCTTCGGTCCGCGCACGATCACCCGCGCCGCGTCGAACCGGCGCAGCAGCGCGTCGCCGACGTCCCACCCCCGAGCAGCGGCGACCCAGCCCCGAAAACCCTGGCCAGTGGTCATCACGGCGATGTCGATTGGCTCGGCGATCACGGCATCGGTGGCGGCGCGGAGCTGGTCGTCGTCGGCGAGCGGCACGATGCGGATCGTTGGGGCGTGCCGGACCGTGGCGCCCCGGCGTTCCAGCGCGGTGATGAAGTCGTCCGCGCGCCGTTCCGCCGTCACCCCAACGGTGTACCCGGCGAGCGGCCCCTGCTGTTCAGCCATAGGTCGCTCCCATCGTCCTGATCGCGTCGGCGACCTCGCGCCGCAAGTCGGCGGGCTCCAAGACTTCCACGTTCGGTCCGAACCGCAACAGCTCGCCCAGCGCGGGCGCGCCCGCCTCAACGGGCAACTCCACCACCTGCCAGCCGTCGGCGTCGACCGGGGCCGTCGCGTCCCGCACCGCGGCCGCCCCGACCGCACCGAGGTAGAACGACGCGAGCGTGCGCGCGAAGGGTGACATCCGCACTGTCGCCACCCTGGGGTGCAGCCGATGTTCGAAATCCCGTGACCAGTCGCGCCAGTACGCCGCGATGTCGAAGTCGGTGGGCCGTTCGAAGTACTCCCCCGTATCGGTGAAGTGGCTGATCCGGGCGACGCGGTAGGTCGCGACGCGCCCTGACGGCCGCCTGCCAGCGAGGTACCACCTGCCAGCCTTGAAGATCAGTCCCAGCGGATCGAGCGTGCGGTCGACGTCATCGTCGCCCCACTTGCGGTAGCGGACGGCGATCGTCCGGTCCCGCCACACCGCATCGGCCAGCGCCGGAAGGTGTCCGGGGCGTTCGACGTCGCGGAACCAGCCAGGAACGTCGAGGTGGAAGCGCTGCGCCACGGCGTCCGCGCGTTCGCGCAGTTCGGCGGGCAGCGCGGCGGTCACCTTCTGCTGGGCGGCGGCGAGCACGGCCCCAAGCCCGAGTTCGCCTGCGGCCTCGGGCAGCCCGGCCAGCGCGAGCGCCTGCGCTTCGGGTTCGGTCAGCCCGGTCAGCCGGGTGCGAAATCCGCCGAGGAGCTGGTAACCGCCCGCACGCCCGCGATCGGCGTAGACCGGGATGCCCGCCGCCGACAGCGCGTCGATGTCGCGGTACACCGTGCGCACCGACACCTCCAGCTCGGCGGCCAGCTGATCGGCCGTCATCCGGCCCCGGTTCTGCAACAGCAGCAGCACCGAGAGCAGCCTGCTCGCGCGCATGTTTCGATTGTCGCAGTAAACCTGCCAATAGCTGTCAGGTAAAGCGGCAAGGATGGCGGGATGAGCGACAACACCTTTACGACGCGGTCCTGGCAGGAAGACGTCGTCAGCGGCCGCGAGGACGGTCCCCGCTACGCCCACGCGCACGCGACGTTCACCTATTCCGGTGTCATCGAGGGCACCTCGACGTGTGACTACCTGCTCTTCTACCCCGGTGAGAAGCCGGACAGCGTCGGGACGACGTCGCCAGGCCTCGAGCGAATCGAGGGCAGTGTCGACGGCCATAGCGGCAGCTTCGTGATCAGGCACGACGTCGGGTTCGATGAGGGCGGCATCACCGGCACCTGGCAGGTGCTGCCCGGTTCCGGCACGGGCGAGTTGGCAGGTTTGTCCGGGAGCGGCAAGATCTACGGCGCATCGGAGACCATGAACTACAC
>WHUD01000579.1 GCA_009377385.1 Actinophytocola sp. | reverse complement strand
GACCGGGTGCGGTCGGCGCGGCGGCGGCCGATCGTGCCGGCCTGGGCCCGATCACGGCAGCAGTTGGCGGCGACACTGCGGTGGGCGGCCGGCCACTGCGTGCACACGGTCGCCTATCACGCCGTCCGGGTGCCGCTGTATGCCGCCCGGCTGGTGGGGCGTGCGCCGCAGGGTGCGGCCGGGTGGGGGCCGGTGCGGTGCGCTGGGTCGCCGACGCGGAGGGCTTCGCGGTCCGTCTGGCCGCGGTCCGCCGTGAGGACGCCGAGCAGTACCTGCGGCTGTCCCGCCAGCACGACGCGAGGGTCCGCCTCCGCACCATCGCCGCCGGGGCCGCCGCAGCCGCGGGGCTGGCCGGGGCAGCGGGCCTGGTGATGGCCCCGGAGCCGGTCCGGTGGGCCGGCGCCGCCGTGCTGATCGCGGTGTTGGGGGTGGCCGGGGCGCCTTCGGACCGGCCGCTGGTGGACCGGGCGGTGGTCGCCACCCGGGCCTCCAAGCTCACCTCCGACGTGGTCGTCCGCGCGCTCGGCTCCCTGGGGCTGGCGGGGGTCAACAAGGCGATGGCCAAGGGCC
>WHUD01000578.1 GCA_009377385.1 Actinophytocola sp. | reverse complement strand
CCAGCATGGCGGCGGCGACCATGGGGTCGTCGAAGATGTGACCCCAGGAGGCCACGCCGAGGTTGGTGGTCAACGCGATGGAGCCTTTGCCGTAGCGCTGGGTGATGACTTGGAACAGCGCTGCGGCCGCTTCGTCGGCCATCGGCAGGTATCCGACCTCGTCGATGACGAGAAGGCGGGGGCCGGCGTAGAAGCGCATGGTGGTCGCCCAGCGGCCTTCGAGCGCGGCGCGGTGGCAGCGGGCGGCGAGCTCGGCGGCGGTGGTGTAGTAGACGCGGTAGCCCGCCTCGACCGCCCGGCGGCCGAGGCAGATACTGAGCATCGTCTTGCCGACGCCGGGCGGGCCGATCAGGAGGACGTTGGCCGCCTCGGCCACGAAGCGCAGGGTGGCCAGCTCGTCGACCAGGGCCCGGTCGGACCGAGGGCTGGGCGTCGAAGTCGAAGTCCTCCAGGCGCCAGGGGGCGGGGAGGTTCGCGAAGCGCAGGCGGCTCGCCTGGCGGCGCTCCTCGGTGGCCTCGACCTCGATCCCGAGCAGCCGCTCCAGGAACGCCGTCGGCCCGAGCTTCTCC
>WHUD01000577.1 GCA_009377385.1 Actinophytocola sp. | reverse complement strand
AAGTGACCCGTCTCCACGAGCTCGTCATCGACGATCTCGGCGACGCGGAACCCACCCGCGTAGTAGGAGAAGTAGACCAGGTCGTCCCGCTGGTGGGAGGTCGCGACCTCGTGCACCGACAGGTCTCCCGATCCTTCGGCGTGCTCTGGGTCGAACGCCTCTCTCATACGGGACGTCGAAGAAGTCATAGCCGACCTGGCGGCCAACGAACAGGGCCGGTATGTCGCCCTCCACCAGCATGTTCACCAGCTCACTGCAGCCGGTGCTCGACGAGTCGTTGAACACGATCACGGCTTCGTAGCCGCCCGCGGCCTCGACGTTGGCGACCTTCTCGGTGAACGTGCAGGCGCCCCGTTCGGCGACTGCGATCTGGCCGGAAGCGCCCTCGGGGACGGCGGGGTCGCCGTTGCAGGCGCGGCCGACGAACACGGTCTGGCCTTCCAGGGCTCCGTCCCTGGGGATGCCCGGGGTGTCGCTGCCCGGGGTGGCGGTGAACTCGGTGCCCTTGCTGGTGTTGGTGGCCGTGGCCTTGAACGGGGAGAAGTCCTCGTCGGCGCTGACGATGTAGGCG
>WHUD01000576.1 GCA_009377385.1 Actinophytocola sp. | reverse complement strand
AGACAACTTCTTGTCGATCGCTCTGCCGTAAGCGCCCAGCGTGTACGCGCCGCGAAGCGGGCTGGCCAACGTACGAAACGCCCGGTCCCACAGATACTGGCTGCTGTGCATGCCCGACACCACGGCTGTGCCGAGGTTGAGGTAGGCGCTCCCGGACGCCGTCACGTCGGCGCCGAGTCCGGCGCACTGCCCGTCCCCTGCGCCCGCGATGAGGGGGATGTCGCCACGGAGGCCGACCGACTCGGCGACCTGGGGCGTGAGCACGCCCACCGTCTCGCCGGGCGCGACGAGGGTCGGCAGCTGGGCCCGCTGGACACCCACGCCCGCGAGTACCTCGTCGGAGTAGTCGAGGCTCTTCATGTCGACCAGCCCGAGCGGATCGGCACTCGCCCAGCTCGTGCACCACTGCCCGGTCAGCCGACCGACCAGGTAGCCGTGCACGTCGACGACACGGTGCGCCCTCGCCACCAAGCCGGGTTCGTGCTCGTTCAACCAGTGCAGCTTGTACAGCGCCGGGGTCGGGTCCGGGACCTTGCCGGTGAGCTCGTGCAGACGCGCCGAACCGTGCCGACG
>WHUD01000575.1:277-574 GCA_009377385.1 Actinophytocola sp. | reverse complement strand
CGACCACCGGTGACTTGCCGCCGAGCTCGAGACTAAGCTTCTTCAAGTTCGACGTCGCCGCATGGACGATTGATCGGCCGACCTCCGTGGAGCCGGTGAAGGCGATCTTGTCGACGTCGGGATGCTCCGCAAGCCTGGCTCCGACGGTCTCGCCCCGGCCGGTCACGATATTTCACCACGCCGGCAGGAACGCCGGCCTCGAGTATCAACTCGCCGAGGACCAAGGCGCTCAGCGGCGTTTCCTCCGCCGGTTTCAACACGCAGCTACAGCCAGCAGCCAGAGCCGGCGCCAGCTTC
>WHUD01000575.1:0-267 GCA_009377385.1 Actinophytocola sp. | reverse complement strand
GGTGCCGGCAGATCCAACCAGTCGCGCGCCGAGAACGTTTGCCGCGCGACCCGTACCGCCTTATCGACGTCTACGACATTGGCCGCGGGAACGCGCGCGATGACGCGACTTGTGCCGGGGTCGCGCACGTCGTCCGTCTCGCCGGAGGAGCCCGGCGTCCACTTGTCGCCGATGAGCATTCCCCACTCCGACCGCGGGAGCTCGGGCAACTCTTTTGGTGGGGAGCAACGCGTCACTGCTGGTCTCCATCGCTTGCCGCCGTCAGGA
>WHUD01000574.1 GCA_009377385.1 Actinophytocola sp. | reverse complement strand
CATCGGATCTGGTGACCGTCCGCCGCCACCCGCAGCAGACCGGTGCTGCGATCACGAACGAGCTGTTCGTCGAAGGGGTCTCACACCAGGTTGAGGGAGTGGCGTGGCGCACGTCGCTGCGGCTGTCCACCGCCGACCTCGGCGACGTGTGGATCTGGGGGACAAGCGCATGGGGAGTGGACGCGGTATGGGGATGAGATGAGCGACACCGAAAACTTCGACGGTCCGACTGTCGAGCCTGATAACTACGTTCGGGCTGCGGACGGCACGGTCCGGGCTGTCGAGCCTGATGAGGCGCCGCTGGTGTCCCAGGCGTGGGACGCCAACGTGGCCGCGGTCCAGGACGCGCGGATGGCGCTGCGGGCAGCGCGGCTGCGGGCCGGCCAGGTGGAGGACCGCGTGACCGCTCAAGCGCGGAAGCGTGACCCGCGCCGGCCGCTGCTGAACGCCGCCGAGCACGCCGAACTCGAACAGGAATACGCCGACGTGGATGCGGCGCGGGCGGCGAACGCCGAAGCGGGCCGCCGGTTCAAGGCTGGTGTCACAGCCGAGCAGATCCAACTGGTCCGCAACCCC
>WHUD01000573.1 GCA_009377385.1 Actinophytocola sp. | reverse complement strand
CGTGCCACTGAGCGTTCGAGGCCCGGTAGTCGAGGCGCCCACCGCGGGTCGCCGCGTTGCGACGCAGCTCCCGGGAAATCGTCGACGGATCACGGCCCAACCGTCGCCCGATCTCGCGAACCCTGACATCCTGCGCGCGCAGGATGGCGATCTCCTCGCGCTCGGCAAACGACAGATACCGCCCCGACAGCGGGGCGAGGCTGACTGTTGGCATGCCACCGCCTTCACGAAACCAGCGTGTCCCGACGGCCTGAGACACGCCGGCCGCGGCGGCGGCATCCTCACTCGACAAACCCTCCGCGATCGCCAACCAGAACCGCTGCCGATGCTCCCGCCGCGCCACCGATGGACGCCCCGGCGAACGCATCGCAGCACGTCCGGCACGATCTGCCGCACGATGCTTCTTCGGTCCCATCGCAACTCCTCAACGTCGAGGTGTTGCGACGACCAGTTGAATTCACCCTACGGCCCGCTGGCGGAATGGAGACCCCAAACGGACGGCACGAGGCGCCCAGCGGTTCCTTCGCAGGTCGTACCACTGGGACTCGATACGTCGTACCATGGGCCCACCACTCAT
>WHUD01000572.1 GCA_009377385.1 Actinophytocola sp. | reverse complement strand
CCACCTCGGCGATAGCCGTATCCAACGACGTCGCCGCGTCATCGACGAACGCTATCTCAGCGCCGTGCGTCTCGAACCTGTTGACGACGCCGCCGTTGACGGAGAACACAGCTTCTGCAGCCAGACGGTCGGCCACAGCGGTCTCACCGACACCGAAGCGGGCCACCTGGTCGGAGATGTCATAGGTCACCCCGTACGGGGCCAACTCCTGGTCGTCGAGCACACTGTCGACCATCTCAGGCTTGGTTCCACCCTCAGCGGTGGCCGGCTGCGACACCAGCGGCTGCCACGTCGGCCCCTGCACCCTGTTCGACGTCGCAGGTTGGAAGTTCATCCCCAGCGCAGCCCAGATGAACGGCGGCCTGCCGGAGCGGGCCACCACCGCAGTCGACTCACCAGCGGTCGCCGTCGTCGCCGCACGGTTGTAGACCTCCAGGTCCGACGCGGACACCGTCAACCGCTGCGGAACACCAGCGCGCAGGTTCGCGTCGAAGCCGGCCAACGCCTGCCGTGTCTGCAGCTGACCAGGACCACTACCCTCACCGCGCATCCTGGACAGCTCCCGCTGCACCTGCTG
>WHUD01000571.1 GCA_009377385.1 Actinophytocola sp. | reverse complement strand
GGTGGACCCGCCACCGATCACGATGACGTCGTACTGCTGCTCTGCCATGGTGTACCTCTCGTTTCTGACGTGTACGGATCACGTGCACCGCCGCCGAGCACGATCACGTCGGCGGTGGAATCGGCGAGGACGAAGAGCGCGGACAGCCCGTTGGTGACGACCGTGACGTCGTCCCTGTCCTTCAGGTAGTGCGCGAGCCGTCCCGCGGTCGTGCCGGCGTCGAGCAGCACGGTGTCACCCGGCTGCACCAGCTCGGCGGCGCGACGGGCGATGGCGGCCTTCTCCGCGCGGTAGGCGAGCTCCTTGTCGTGCCAGGACTTCTCCACGACCGCGTCGGAGTGGACGGCGCCTCCGTACGTGCGCATCACCTGGCCGCGCCCGGCGAGCGCGGCCAGATCCCTGCGGATCGTGGAGACGGAGACGCCGAGGTCGCCGGCGAGCCGGTGGACGTCACCGGCACCGCCGCGCACCAGCTCCATCAGTCGCCGGCGCCGGGCGGCGGTCGTCGCCCGTTCCGCCCCGGCCGGCCGCGCCCTGGTGTCGGGAGACGCGCTCACCCTGCGGTCTCTGCCGGGACGCC
>WHUD01000570.1:345-580 GCA_009377385.1 Actinophytocola sp. | reverse complement strand
CCGCGGGGAGGTCCCGAGGAGGATAGATCGGAGTCCACCTCCTATTTTCGGCCGGACGTCGGTGACGTCGCGGCCACGGATGAGCCGGCTGCCGCAGCGGACGCCGTCGAGGTCGGTATCCCCAAGGGGTCGGCGCTGCTGGTGGTCAAGCGGGGGCCCAATGCGGGGTCGCGGTTTTTGCTGGACACCGCCATCACCAGCGTGGGCCGCCACCCCGACAGTGACATCTTCCTCG
>WHUD01000570.1:0-335 GCA_009377385.1 Actinophytocola sp. | reverse complement strand
ACGACATCACCGTGTCCCGTCGCCATGCGGAGTTCATTCGCTCGGGCGGCGAGTTCCTGGTCAGCGATGTCGACAGCCTCAACGGAACCTACGTCAACCGCCACCCGACCGACGAAGCTGTGCTTGCCCACGGCGACGAGGTCCAGATCGGCAAGTTCCGGCTCACCTTCCTCATCCACTGATCAGAGTCCGCCCCGCCGAATGACGGTCAACACCGGGCCGGGCGCCAGACTTCGCGCAGGGAAGGTGGTGAAGGCGCGCGGTTCGCGGGCTGAGCTTCGATTCCGTACCGCCGCCGGACCGGCCAGTAACTGGTTGTGTGCACGGTTGCTACA
>WHUD01000056.1 GCA_009377385.1 Actinophytocola sp. | reverse complement strand
CAGGGCGCGTCCGCGGCGCAGTCTCCGTCCGCGTCGTGGCCGCACGCCCCAGCGCCGCACTCCCCCGCGCCGGCCGATCCGGTGATCAGCACCTGGGGGCCGCCACAGACGGCGTCGTGGGCGCGGGGCGACCAAGCGCCCGCCACCGCGGTCGCGGGGCAGCGCACCGGCCGGATCGGCGACGCGCTCGAAACCCAGGGCCTCGAAGGCGAGCAACTCAGGCTGCAACTGCTTGAGGTGCAGGACCCCGCCGACTACCTGTTCGGCGCGGCCGGCTACCGGCTCGACGAGGGTGAGCGCGCCATCGTCGTCCACACCGAGATCACCAACATCGGGCAGCTGCCGTTCGCCTCGCTGCCGGACAACTACCTCGAACTGCTCACCGACGACGACCCACCGGTCACCAAGGCTGCGATCTCGCTGACCTCGCGGCCACCGCACC
Organism: Actinophytocola sp.; assembly: GCA_009377385.1. Taxonomy (GTDB): domain Bacteria; phylum Actinomycetota; class Actinomycetes; order Mycobacteriales; family Pseudonocardiaceae; genus Haloechinothrix_A. The sequence goes on along the minus strand of WHUD01000056.1, from coordinate 26,620 downwards.
GGATCGGCGTCCAGCCCGGCGAGACGCTCGGTGGGCACACGGTCTACGTGCTCCCGGAAACCACTACCGTGCACGCGGTGCGCTGGAGCCCCCGCCCCGAACCGGACGAACGCACCCTGACCTGGTCCCTCGCGGAGTGACGCGCCCTCACCGCTCCGCGCGCAGCCGCTCCAGCGCGTCGGCCAGGTCGTCCGGGTACTCCGAAACGAACTCGACCCAGCGGCGGTCCTCCGGGTGGGCGAACCCGAGCGAGCGGGCGTGCAGCCACTGCCGCGTCAGCCCCAGCCTGCGCGCCAGCGCTGGATCGGCGCCATAGGTGAGGTCCCCGGCGCACGGGTGGCGCAGCGCCGCGAAGTGCACCCGGATCTGATGGGTACGGCCGGTCTCCAGCTTCACCTGCACCAGTGACGCCGCGCGGAACGCCTCGATCAGCTCGTAGTGGGTGATGCTCTCCCGCCCGCCAGCGACGACGGCGAACTTGTAGTCGTGCTTCGGGTGACGGTCGATCGGGGCGTCGATGGTGCCCTTGCTCGGGTCCGGATGGCCCTGCACCAGCGCGTGGTAGCCCTTGTCGACGGTGCGTTCCTTGAACGCCCGCTTCAGCACGCTGTAGGCGTGCTCGCTCTTGGCGACGACCATGACCCCGGTGGTGCCCGCGTCGAGCCGGTGCACAACGCCCTGCCGCTCGGCGGCACCCGATGTCGAGATCCGGATGCCAGCCGCGGCGAGCCCGCCGATGACGGTCGGCCCGCTCCAACCGGGGCTGGGATGCACCGCGACCCCGATCGGCTTGTCCACGACGACGATGTGGTCGTCCTCGTGCAGCACCCGCATGCCATCGACCGGCACTGCGGCCACCGGCTCCTGGCGCTGCGGCTCCGGCAGCGTCACCTCGAGCAGCCCGCCCGCCATGAGTCGGTCCGACTTGCCAGCGGGCGCACCGTCGAGCAGCACGTCGCCCGCCGTGGCCAGTTCGGCGACCGCCGTCCTGGACAGCCCGAGCAGCTTGGCAAGGCCCGCGTCAACGCGCATACCATCGAGCCCGTCGGGCACCGGCAGCATCCGCACGCTCATTCCTCGGCCGCCGTCGGCTGCCGCCGCTTCGACACCGTGCCGTCGAACTCCCTGCCGAGCAGTGTCAGCACCACGATCAGGATGCCACCGCAGACAATGGCGGAGTCGGCGACGTTGAAGACCGGCCACACCTCGCCATTGGGCGCGAACACCGAGAAGAAGTCGATCACGTGGCCCTGTAGCACGCCCGGCGCGCGGAAGATACGGTCGGCGAGGTTGCCCAGCGCGCCCGCGAGCACCAGCGCGAGCCCGACCGCCCAGCCCGTCGAGCGCAGCTTGGGCGCGATCCAGCAGATCGCACCGACGACGACGATCGCGATGATCGCGAGCAGCCAGGTCATCCCGGTCGCCATCGAGAACGCCGCGCCGGGGTTGCGCAGCAGTTGCAGGTACACGACGCCGCCGAGGACGCGGACGGGTTGCTGTCCTTCGAGCACCCCTACCGCGAGGATCTTCGTCGCGACGTCGAGCCCGAGGACGATCAGCGCGATGATGGCGACGAGGCCGCCCCTGCGCCGAGGTTGCTGCTCGGTGTTCACGTCGCCATTGTCCACTACGTGACGTCGCGCGGCAGCGCCCGGCCACCCGACGTGCTCTTCGCGCGGCTCAGCCACCGGTCTCGCCCTTCCAGCGAGCGAGCCTGCCCGCCCGGTCGACCGCCCTGATGCGGCGCTCGGCGGCCGCGCGCACCGGCGCCGTCGCGACCACTAAGAGCTGATCGCGCTCCTGCAACCGGGTGGAGTCCTGCGGTGTGAATCCCTTGCCGCTCCGCACGATCAGGCTCACCGACGCACCCTTCGGCAGCCGCAGCTCTGCCAGGTAGACGCCGTGCAGCCGCGACCCAGGCTGGATCCTGACCTGCAGCAGCTCGGCACCCAACTGGTCCAAGGGCGCCGCGTCCACCTCCAGCTCTATCGGCTCGGCCCGCTCGGTCAGCCCGAGCAGCCGCACCAGCGGTGTCATGGTCGCGCCCTGCACCAGGGTGAACACGATGACCAGCACGAACACGGTGTCCACCAGCAGGTCAGCGCCGCCGATGCCCTCCGCGAGCGGGATCGACGCGAGCACGATCGGAACCGCGCCGCGCAGCCCAGCCCAGGACACGAACACCTGCTCCCGCCACGGCACCCGGAACGGCAGCAACGCGAGCACCACCGACAGCGGCCGCGCCAGCAGGAGCAGCACAGCGCCGGTGATCAGGCCGGGCACGATCGCGTCCAGCAGCCGCTGCGGCGCGGCGAAGATGCCGAGCAGCACGAACAGCCCGATCTGGGCGAGCCAGCCAAGGCCCTCGGCGAACGACACGGTGTCCGAGCGGTGCGGCAACCGGGTGTTGCCGAGGATCAGCGCGGACAGGTACGTCGCGAGCAGACCGGAAGCCTCGATGAGCTGCCCGCAGGCGAACGCCAGCACACACACCGCGACGGTCGCCAGCGGGTACAGGCCGGTGGCAGGCAGCGCGGCGCGACGCAGTGTCCACGCGCCCGCCAAGCCGAGCGCGACGCCGATCAGTCCGCCCGCTGCGAGCTGGTACAGCAGCTCCAGCGGGAACAGCCAGGTCACCGGTTCGGCGGCGGCGAGCAGCACCACCAGGATGTACACCGGAGCGTCGTTGAGACCGGACTCCAGCTCCAGCGTGCCGCCGAGCCGCCTGCTGATACCGGCGCCACGGAGCACGCTGAACACAGCGGCGGCGTCGGTTGACGACACCACCGCGCCCCACAGCAGCGCGATCCGCCAGTCCAGCCCGATCAGCCAGTGCATCGCGGCCCCGATGACGGCGACGCTGACCCCCACCGACAACGTCGACAGCGCGATACCCGGCCCCAACGACGGCCGCACGTCACTCCACCGGGTGGTCAGCCCACCTTCGGTGAGGATCATGACCAGCGCGGCGATCCCGAGCGACTGGGTGAGCTCCGGATCGGCGAGCCGCAGCCCGATGCCCTCCTCGCCGAGCAGCACCCCGATGCCGAGATAGAGCACAAGTGACGGGAAGCCCAGCGTGATGGACACCCGCACGGCGAGGACGGCCGCGAGCAGCACGGCGGCGCCGAGACCGAGGATGATCGGGAGCTGCTCCACCACACCTCCCAGTCACGCCTGCCATTCGGCCACATTCTCGCTTATGACATCGCCGGCGGCCCGTTCCTGTGATCAGCGGCGCGTCAGCAGCGCCGCGAGCCGGTCGGCGGCGTCGTCCGGCGCAGGGCCAAGCTCAAGCAGCTTGTCCCTGCTGCGAACCGCATCGCGTCGTTAGGCCTTCGCGACCCGCACCCTGGCCTTGACGCCGTCACCGACGCTCCCAGCGAACGCGCCGCTGTCCTCGACGGCCCCGTAGGACACCTCGTGCGCCAGCGTCTCGCTCGCCAAGAACTCCTCGTGCGCCCTGGCGGCGGCCACGACGTCCTCCGGGGCGTCCACGGTGAGGGTGATCCGGTCGGAGACGTCCAGCCCTGCGTCGCGGCGGGCCTGCTGCACCACCCGGAGCAGGTCGCGGACGATGCCCTCGGCGGCGAGCTCCGGCGTGACGTCGGTGTCAATCACGACGAGACCGGAACCGCCGGGCAGCGCCTCGGCGGCAGTGACGTCCCCCGCCCGCCCCTTCGACACCAGCCTGCGGTCGTACTCGCCCTCGTGCAGCTCGATGCCAGCAGCGACGACGCCGCCGTCCGGCGTGTTCGACCACTCGCCAGCCTTGACCGCCTTGATCACCTGCTGCACGTCCTTGCCGAGGCGCGGGCCAGCCGCGCGGGCGTTGACGACGACCTCGAACCCGCCGTGCTCGGCTACGTCCGTGGTCAGCTCGACCGACTTGACGTTGACCTCGTCGCGGATGATGTCGGCGAAGTCGCGCAACCGGTCGGCGTCCTCGGCGGCGACGAGCAGCCGCGCCAGCGGCAGCCGCACCCGCAGCGTGTTGGCCTTGCGCAGCGCCAACGCGCACGAGGCGACCTGCCGCACCCGGTCCATCGCACTGACCAGCGCGGAGTCGCTTGGCAGCTCGTCGAGGCGCGGCCAATCGGCCAGGTGCACCGAGCGCTCGCCGGTCAGCCCGCGCCAGACCGCCTCCGCCGTCAGCGGCAGCAGCGGCGCGACCACCCGGCAGGTCACCTCCAGCACGGTGTGCAGCGTGTCGATCGCGTCGGGCTCGCCAGCCCAGAACCGGTCGCGGGAGCGCCGCACGTACCAGTTCGTTAGCAGCTCTAGAAATTCACGGACGAGCGCGCAACCTCGCGCGATGTCGTAGCCGTCCATGGCCGACTCGACGTCGGTGACCAGCTCGTTGGTCTTGGCGAGGATGTAGCGGTCCAGCACATGCGTGCTGCGCGAAGGCTGCTCGCAGGCCTGAGCCGTGGACACAGTGCGGACCTTGCCCTCGACGCCATCGGCGTTGGCGTAGAGCGCGAGGAAGTAGTACGAGTTCCACAGTGGCAGCACCGCCTGGCGCACCGCGTCCCGGATACCCCGCTCGGTGACGATGAGGTCGCCGCCGCGCAGGATCGGGCTTGCCATCAGGAACCAGCGCATCGCGTCGGCGCCGTCGCGGGCGAACACCTCGTTGACGTCCGGGTAGTTCTTCAGCGACTTGGACATCTTCTGCCCGTCGTCACCGAGCACGATGCCGTGGACAACGCAGTTACGGAACGCAGGCCGGTCGAATAGCGCGGTGGCCAGCACGTGCAGCGTGTAGAACCAGCCCCGGGTCTGGCCGTTGTACTCGACGATGAAGTCGCCAGGGTAGTGGTACTCGAACCAGTCCGCGTTCTCGAACGGGTAGTGGACCTGCGCGAACGGCATCGAGCCCGACTCGAACCAGCAGTCGAGCACCTCGGGCACCCGCCGCATGGTCGACTTCCTCGTGGGGTCGTCCGGGTTCGGCCGGGTCAGGTCGTCGATGTACGGCCTGTGCAGGTCGGTGGGACGGACGCCGAAGTCGCGCTCCAGCTCGTCCAGCGAACCGTAGACGTCGACGCGCGGGTACTCCGGGTCGTCCGAGACCCACACCGGGATCGGCGAGCCCCAGTACCGGTTGCGGGAGATGCCCCAGTCGCGAGCGTTCTCCAGCCACCGGCCGAACTGGCCATCGCGGATGTAGCCGGGCACCCAGTTGATCTGCTGGTTCAGCTCGACCATCCGGTCGCGGAACTTGGTGACCGCGACGAACCAGGACGACACCGCCCGCTGGATCAGCGGGTTGTCGCAGCGCCAGCAGTGCGGGTACGGGTGGTCGTAGGTCTCGTGCCGCAGCACGATGCCCTCGGCCTTGAGGTCGGCGATGATCGCCTTGTTGGCGGCGAAGACCTGCTGCCCCTCGTACTGCGGCACCTGGGCGTCGAACTCGCCACGCGAGGTGACCGGGGTGACCGGCTCGATGCCAGCCGCGTCGGTGACGACCTTGTCCTCTTCACCGTATGCGGGTGCGATGTGGACGATGCCGGTGCCGTCGTCGGTGCTCACGTAGTCGGCGAGCAGGACCTGGTGCGCGGCGGCCTGCTGCCCGGCGAAGAAGTCAAACGGCGGGGCGTAGCGGGTGCCGAGCAGGTCGGTGCCGGTGAACCGCGCCAGCACCGCCGGCTCGTCGCCAAGCTCGCGCGCGTACGCGGCCACCCGCGCTTCGGCGAGCAGGTAGCGCTCGCCGTCCGAGCCGCGCACCACGACGTACTCCACATCGGGGTGCACAGCGGCGGCGAGGTTCGACGGCAAGGTCCACGGCGTCGTCGTCCAGACCAGCGCGCGAGCACCGTCCAGGTCAGGGTTGTCCGAGGTGACCCGCAGCCCGACGGTGACGGCGGGGTCCTGCCGCTGGCGGTAGACGTCGTCCATTTTGGTCTCGGTGTTGGACAGCGGCGTCTCGCAGCGCCAGCAGTACCACAGCACCCGGAAGCCCTCGTAGACCAAGCCCTTGTCCCACAACGACTTGAACGCCCACATGACGCTTTCCATGTAGTCCAGGTCGAGCGTCTTGTAGTCGTTGTCGAAGTCGACCCAGCGGGCCTGGCGGGTGACGTAGTCCTGCCACTCGCCGGTGTAGCGCAGTACCGAGGTGCGGCAGGCGTCGTTGAACGCGGCGACACCCATCGCCTCGATCTCGTTCTTGTGCGAGATGCCGAGCTGCTTCTCGGCCTCGACCTCGGCGGGCAGGCCGTGGCAGTCCCAGCCGAAACGGCGCTCCACCCTGCGCCCGCGCATGGTCTTGTAGCGCGGCACGACGTCCTTGACGTAGCCGGTCAGCAGGTGACCGTAGTGCGGCAGGCCGTTGGCGAACGGCGGGCCGTCGTAGAAGACGAACTCGTTGCCGCCGTGCTCGCCCGGCTCGCGCGCCTCGACGCTGGCCTCGAACGTGTTGTCCGTGGACCAGTACGCCAGCACGTCCTGCTCAAGGGCAGGAAAGGACGGCTGCGCGGGAACGGCGTCGGTTCCGCCGTGGCTGACCTTCGGGTACGGCATGGGTCGTGCTCCTCGCGGGTGTCGTGCTCGCATGTGATCATCGCTGATCCACGCGGGGACGACGCGCACACCGGTTGGCCTGCGCTCCGCGGTACCACCCCGCTTGTCCGCGCGCACAGCACGGACCGCTCGTCGCGCGGCTGTGACGGGCCGCTCCCGTCCGGGTCTAGTGAGGCAGCCTGGCTGCCCGTTCTTCCGGATGGCTCCCCGGTGATGGCCGGATCGCTGCCGTGGTGACTCCAGGTTAACGCTGCCGGGCAACCGCGTTGTTCCGAGGGTTCGCTACTCCCGGCCGAACTTGCCCAGCGAGCGCTTCTGCTTCTTCCTGGCGCGTGCCACCACCGCGGCGTCCGGGCCGCAGCGGGCGCACGGGGTGAAGCCGAGCTCGCGCGCCTCGGACACCGTGATCGGGATGGTGTCCTTGTCGACAAGCCAACCGCATTCCGGCAGGTGGTACCGGGGCTGTTCGTCGATGACGAGCACCTCGTCGTCGAGTTCGGACACCAACAGCAGGTCGGCGGCGTCGGTGTCCTCCTCGCCCGGTGGGCTGTGTGGGTCGTCGTGCCAGGTGACGGCGGTGGGCTCGAGCTCAGAAGGCACTGGCGTCGGCTCGGCGGTGTCTGCGGTGTCGGTCTCATCGGCGCCGGTATCCGCGGTGTCCGCAGTGTCTTCGTCTCCCGTCGCGGCGGAGTCATCCGCCTCGTCGGACGTCTCCTCCGCCCCCTCAGCCGCGACGGCCTTGCGCTCCCGCCCGCGCCTGCGCAGCCAGTCGAGGAACAGCACCACCGCAGCGAGCGCCGAGGCGCCGATGGAGAACCACGCCCACAGCGATGACGCGGTGATCAGTGCCGTGACCAGCAGCGCGAGCGCCCCAAGCACCAAGATCAACACGAGAGATAGCACGACGAATTACATCACAAACGACAGCGCGGACGGGTCCAAGACACCCGGGAGGGGCAGCACCCTCCGCCGCGAGTGGCAGGAAAAAGCGGTGACAAGCCTGGTTCCGGTCCCCCGACACGGGAGACCGGAACCAGCGTGAGGTCTGTGCGTCGCGTCAGCCCGCCTCCGCGCGCGGGCCGAACGAGAATCCCTGGTTGCCGCCGGCGTGGCCACCCTCGGCGCCCCCTGAGGACGCCGCCGCGGAAGCAGGCGCGGCGGAACCACGGTCGTCAAGCTCGCGTAGCTGCGATTCGAGGAAACCACGCAACCGGGTGCGATACTCCCGCTCGATCGTGCGTAGCTCGTCGATCTTCTTGCCGAGCGCGTCCTTCTCAGCATTGAGGTTGTTCATGGACTCGGTGTACTTGCGCTGCGCCTCGCGCTCCATCGACGTCGCCTTGTCGCGCGACTGCCGCTCGATCGTCTCCGCGCGGGTCCGCGCGTCGTTGAGCATGGTCTCCGCCCTGGTGCGGGCCTCGTTGACCATCGCGTCGGCCTTCGAGCGCGCCTCGGAGAGCAGTTGCTCGGACTTGGCGCGCGCCTCGGAAAGCATGCCGTCCGACTCGGCCTTGGCCTCGCCGGTCAGCCGGTCGGCCATCTCCTGCGCGAGGCCGAGCACCTTGGCGGCCTGCACGTTCGGCTCACCGGAGTCACCGGACGCCTGACCTGCCAGCGCGGCCGCGTGCGCCTGCGTCTGTTCAAGCGCCGTCTGCGGGTTCGGCACCGACGCCAGCCGCCGTGGCGGCTCCTCGTGCCGCGCGGGCGGCGCGGGCGGCGGTGGCGCGCTCGGCGCCGGTGCGGACGACTGCGCGTCGCTGCGCGCGGCCTCCAGCTCGGCGTCGAGCTGCTCGACCTGCTGCCGCAGCTCGTTGTTCTCCTCGATCAGGCGGGCAAGCTCGGTCTCCACCAAGTCGAGGAAGGCGTCCACCTCGTCCTCGTTGTAGCCCCGTTTGCCTATCGGTGGCTTGCTGAACGCGACGTTGTGCACGTCAGCGGGGGTCAAGGACATCTGATCACCTCACGCACTCCAGGCCTGCAGGGTACCCAGGCTCCATCACCCGGGATATGCCAGTTGCATCATTATGAACACAACCAACAGCAGCACCATAATCGATAGGTCCAGTCCCACATTGCCGATTCGCACCGTCGGGATGATCCGACGGAACAACCGAACAGGTGGGTCGGTCACTGTGTAGATGGTCTCCAGCGTCACCGCAACCCCGCCTGCGGGACGCCACTCGCGCGAGAACGATCGCACCAGTTCGACCACCAGCCTTGACAAGATGAACAGCCACAGGGCGAACAGCACCCAGTACACAACGATCCGGACGGCATCCACGGGTCCACTCTGCCATAGTGCTCGATTCAGAGCGCAGGCCACTCATGGTGTGCCCGTGCTCCGCTTCCTTACGTATCGGTCCTGCCGTTCCGCGCGCAGCGGGCTGATCACCATTGATCAGCGACGAAGGAACATACCACCCTCGGCAATGCGCCTTCGATCTTCCGCCGTGACGTCGATGTCTTGCGGTGAGAGCAGGAACACCTTGCTGGTTACCTTGTCCATCGCACCGCGCAACGCGAATGCCAGCCCGGCAGCGAAGTCGACGAGCCGCTTCGCGTCCGCGTTGTCCATTTCGGTAAGGTTCATGATCACCGGATTGCCATCACGGAAGGCCTCACCGATGTCACGCGCCTCACTGTACCCAGTCGGGTGTAGCGTGACGATCCGGCTGAGTGGATCCCGCCCGACGGACGGCTGTGACTCCGCGACGGGCCGCAACTGCCGGACCGGCTCCGGCTGGCGATCCATCGCCAGCGCGCCGGATACGGCGGGCTCCGGCCGGTTCCTGCCCCGCCCCCGCACGGGGTAGGCGTCGTCGTCGATGTCGTCGCCGATACGGTAGGACGCGCGACGGAGCGCGGCACGGCTCACCGGGCGTTCGGGATAGTCGTACTCGTCCTCGTAGCCGCGGCCGTACCGATCCCCGTGCCGGTAGTCGTACCGGTCATCGATCTCGTCGATGCCGTCATCAGCCGGGACCATCCCGAAGTAGGCCTTCAGCTTCTCCAGCGCGCTCATGCCTCTCCCTCACTCCCGGCATGTCCCGTCATCACTCCCGCGAGGCTAGCTCTCGACCCCCGAGCAGCGCAGTTCCGACACGCACACAGGTGGAGCCGTGCGCGACGGCACGTTCCAGGTCACCGCTCATCCCGGCCGAGAGTTCGACCACTCCGGGGTAACCCCGCTGGACCTGCTGAAACAGTCGCTTCAACCGGGCGAACGTCGCGTCCTGATCGGCACCGATCGGCGCGACGGTCATCAGACCTGTGAGTGATAGTTCACTCATTTGGCCTATGTGACGGGCTAGTGCGGGCACGTCCTCGATCGGGCAGCCGCCGCGCGCAGGGTCGGCGTCCATGCTGACCTGCACCTGGACGTCCAGCGGCCCGCGCTCGGTTTGGTTCGCCACGGCGCGGCCGAGCGCGTCCGCGAGCCGCACCGAGTCGACGGACTGCACCTCGTCGGCCCAGCGCACCACGGTGCGCGCCTTGTTGCGCTGCAGTCTGCCGACCATGTGCCAGCGGACATCGGCGTCGGGGCGAAGCCTGGCCACCTCGGCGGCCTTCGCGCCACCCTCCTGGACCTTGTTCTCGGCGAAGTCGCGCAGCCCGAGGTCGATCAGGGCGGCGACGTCGGCGGCGGGGAAGGTCTTGGTGACGGCGAGTAGCCGCACATCGCCCGTAGCGCGGCCAGCCGCGGCGCAGGCGTCGGCGATGCGCGCGGTGACCGCGTCCAGTGACTCCCTGAGCTGGTCGATGCGTTCGGTTGTCATGCGCGTCATTCCGGCTCGGTCCACGTCACCGCGGCGATCCTGCCAGTCGTGCCGTCGCGCCGGTAGCTGAACAGCGTGTCGTCCTCGACGGTGCAGCGGGGGTCGACGCCGACCTTGCCGACGCCCAGCTCGGCGAGCTGCTCCCAGAGCCCGGCCCGCAGGTCGATGCCTGTCGTGCCGGAGCGGGTCTTGGTGGCGCTGGCGGGCAGGTGGGTGGCGACGTCGGCGGCCATCTCCGGCGGCACCTCGTAGCACTCGCCACAGATGGCAGGCCCGAGCAGCGCCTCCATCCTTGCCGGTTCCGCGCCGAGCTCGATCATGGCTTTCACGGCGGCGGGTACCACGCCGACGCGGCAACCGACCCTGCCAGCGTGCACCGCACCCACGACTCCGACGTGGGGGTCGGCGAGCAGCACAGGGACACAGTCGGCGACAAGCACGGCCAGCGCGAGGCCCTGCGTCGCGGTCACCAGTGCGTCAGTGGCCTCCACCGGCCCGCTGACGGGCTCGTCGATGACGCCGACGGTGCGGCCGTGCACCTGTTCCATCCAGACGAACCGTCGCTGGTCGACGCCAAGCTCGGTGGCGAGCCGGGTTCGGTTGGCCGCGACGGCGTCCGCGTCGTCCCCGACGTGATCACCCAGGTTGAACGAGTCGTACGGCTCGCGTGACCAGCCGCCAGCGCGTGTGGTGACCACCCGACGAATCCGCACCCCGCGTGTCCTCCCGTCCTCGTCAAACTGCGCAGGCCGCCCGCACCGAATACCGACCCAGCGTCGCACACGGCCCGGATGCCCCTGACGGGAGTGCACTCCGGGCCGTGCGCGCGGGGAGCGCTCAGCGGCGCATGAATGGGGGGACGTCGACCTCGTCGTCATCGGTGTCGTCGACCGGCACGGCGCGGTTGGGCAGGCTGCCCCGGCTCGGCGGCGCGCCCATGCCGCTGCCCCGGTTCGGCTGCGGCGGGGCGCCCCTGGAGTAACCGCCGCCGGGGCTCTGCGTGCCACCGGACCCCTGCGGCGGCAGCGGCTGCTGCCGCGCGACGCCCGGCGTCGGGTTGGCAGGCTGCTGCGGCGGCGCTTGCTGCGGCGGCTGCTGCTGGCCAGCGACCTGCCCGTTCTCCCGCGCGCCGCCGACAGATCCCGCCTCGGCGGACGCCGTGGACCCGCGGGAGCCGACCGTCGGCGGGTCGAGCTTCTTGTGGGTTGGCGCGCCGGCGTCGAACCCGGCCGCTATCACCGTCACGCGCACCTCGTCGCCGAGCGAGTCGTCGATGATCGTGCCGAAGATGATGTTGGCCTCGGGGTGGGCGGCCTCCTGCACCAACGACGCCGCCTCGTTGATCTCGAACAGCCCGAGGTCGGAGCCGCCCGCGATGGACAGCAGCGCCCCGTGCGCGCCGTCCATGGATGCTTCGAGCAGCGGCGAGTTGATGGCTTTCTCGGCGGCCTGCACCGCCCTGCCCTCGCCCCGCGACGAGCCGATGCCCATCAGCGCGCTGCCAGCGCCCGACATCACGCTCTTGACGTCAGCGAAGTCCAGGTTGATCAGACCGGGGGTGGTGATCAGGTCGGTGATGCCCTGCACACCGGACAGCAGCACCTCGTCGGCCGAGCGGAAGGCGTCCATCAGCGACACGCCGATGTCGCCGAGCTGCAGCAACCGGTCGTTCGGGATCACGATCAGCGTGTCGCACTCGTTGCGCAGCTGCTGGATGCCGTCCTCCGCCTGCTTACCCCTTCGCTTACCTTCGAAGGAGAAGGGCCGGGTGACGACGCCGATGGTCAGCGCGCCGAGTTTGCGAGCGACCTGCGCCACGACGGGCGCGCCGCCGGTACCGGTGCCGCCGCCCTCGCCAGCGGTCACGAACACCATGTCGGCGCCCTTGAGGACCTCCTCGATCTCCTCGCGGTGATCCTCGGCGGCCTTCTGGCCGACGTCCGGCGCGGCCCCCGCGCCGAGACCGCGGGTGAGCTCCCTGCCGATGTCCAGCTTGACGTCGGCGTCGGACATCAGCAGGGCCTGCGCGTCGGTATTCACCGCGATGAACTCGACACCCTTGAGGCCGACCTCGATCATGCGGTTCACGGCGTTCACACCGCCGCCGCCTATACCGACGACCTTGATCACCGCGAGGTAGTTGTGCGGGGGCGTCATCGGGTCCGCCTTCCTGATCGTGACTAGCTACTGCAAGGTGGCACCGGCAAAAGTTGCCCGCATCGGGTGGTTGCCTCCCCCGAAAACCCTAAATCTCTACATGAAGGTTAGAGTTATGTCAACTTCTGGCCTTGCCTGTGGACGGTAAGCACCACGTCGCGACGAATCCAGCAGCCACGCCGCGTGTCGTAGGGTTTGTGACAACCACCCCACCAAGATCACCAAGCAGGCCTCCTGCCTACCTCGACACCGTGGGCAGCCCAGGGCTTGAGACGTCGTACACCTTGCCCGGCCGGGTGAGCAGGGCCGCCAGCACCTGGGACTTCCGCTCGATCTGCTCGGCGTCGCCCCACTGGATCACCTTGCCGCCGCGCAGCCGCAGCTCGACGTCGACCGAGCTGGGCGCGGACACAGTCGCGACCCGGCTCGCGAGCCGGTCAGGGATCCCGGTCAGCACCGCCGTCGCGGCCCTGGTGGCTGCGTCGTCGGCGGCGACGGTGTCTACCCGCAGCTCGGGCAGTTTCTTCGGCGGGCCGCCGACCCGATGGAACGGCACACCCTCCCGGTCGACCAGCCGGATGCCGTCGTAAGCCGTGAAGTACGCGACCGAGGTGCGCTCTGTGATCTCGATCCGCACCGTGGCGGGCAGCGAGCGCGACACCGACACGCTCTCCACCTGCGGCAACGTGGCGACGGCCCGCTCTGCGGCCTCAGTGTCGATACGCAGCAGCGAGTACCGCATCGGGATCCGCGCCAGCTCGATGACGTCCGCGCGGTCGATCCGGTCGATCCCGGTGACCGTGACCTGTCTGACCCCGACGAGCGGGGTGAACAACAGCACCGCGGCGAGGCCGATGATCGCGAGCACGCTCAGCACGGCCACGACACGCCTGCGCAAAATCTTCCAACTGGTCTTGCGCCTGCTGGGCCGTTTCGCGGTGGCCGGTCGCCTGCCCCGAACCGAGTGCGGCTCGCCCTTCCCTCGCCGCGCCTGCCGTTTCTGCTGTGTCGGGGCCACCCGCTACTCCCCCGGGGTCGCCGTGCCGCCTCTGTCGTCCAGCTCCCTGATGATCTCCGGACCGAGCTGCGTGACATCGCCAGCGCCCATCGTCACCAGCAGGTCACCCGGCCGCGCGATGCCCGCGGCGAGGGTGGCCGCCCGGTCGAACGCGGGCTCGTAGTGGCACTTCGCGCCGGTGATCCGGTCCGCGATCAGCGCGCCGGACACTCCTGGCTCCGGTTCCTCGCGGGCGCCGAAGACGTCAAGCACCACCACCTCGTCGGCCAGCCCGAGCGCGTCGGCGAACTCGGCGGCAAACGCCTTGGTGCGGGAGTACAGGTGCGGCTGGAACACCACGACGACCCTGCCGTCGCCTGCGGAGTGCCGCACCGCACGCAGCTGCGCCGCCACCTCGGTGGGGTGGTGGGCGTAGTCGTCGTACACCCGCACCTCGCCGGAGCGGCCCTTGAACTCGAACCGCCTGCGCACACCGCCGAACGCGGCGACGCCCTCGGCGAGGCACTCGGCAGGCGCACCAAGCTCCTCACCTGCGAGCAGCGCCGCGATCGCGTTGAACGCCATGTGCTCGCCGGGCACAGCCACCCTGATCTCGGTCTCGGCGCCACGCAGCGCGATCCGCACCACGCCGCCGTCGTCCGGCAACGGCGTGTAGTCCAGCACGCGCACATCGTCCTCACCGGTGGCGGCGCGGCCGTAGCGACGCACCCGCACACCATCGGCGAGCAGCCCGTCTGCTGCGGCGCGGGTGGCCAGCTCGTCAGCGGGCGCGTCGTCGGCGCACACGATCAGCGTGCCGCCCGGCGTGACCCGGCTGACGAACTCGGTGAACACCGAGGAGTAGGCGTCCGCGGTGCCGTGGTGGTCGAGGTGGTCCGGCTCGATGTTGGTGATCACCGCGACCGTCGGCTGGAATGCGAGGAACGAGCCGTCGCTCTCGTCCGCCTCAGCGACGAACATCGCGCCGGTGCCGTGGTGCGCGTTCGCGCCCGACTCGTTGAGGTCGCCGCCGATGGCGAACGACGGGTCGAGCCTGCAGTGCTGCAGCGCGACGGTGAGCATCGACGTGGTGGACGTCTTACCGTGCGTGCCCGCGATGCACGCGACGGTGTCGCCGGTCATCAGCTCGGCAAGCGCCTCGGCGCGATGCAGCACCGGGATGCCGCGCTCACGGGCGCGGGCGAGCTCGGGGTTGGTGTCGCGGATCGCGGTCGACATGATCACCGAGGACGGTGGCTCGCCGAGCTGGTCGATGTTCTCCGCGCGCTGCCCGACGGCGATCTCCGCGCCCTGCGCGCGCAGCGTGAGGAAACTGCGCGAGTCCTTGGCGTCCGAGCCGGACACCGATGCGCCGCGCGCGAGCAGGATGCGCGCGATACCACTCATACCCGCGCCGCCGATGCCGATCAGATGCGCGCGGCGCAGCACATCAGGAACGCCGTTCTCAGCCACCGCAAGCCTCCAGCACGATCTTGGCGAGCACTTCGTCGGCCTCCCGATGCCCGAGACCGACCGCAGCGGCACCC
This sequence comes from Actinophytocola sp., assembly GCA_009377385.1. Classification (GTDB taxonomy): domain Bacteria; phylum Actinomycetota; class Actinomycetes; order Mycobacteriales; family Pseudonocardiaceae; genus Haloechinothrix_A. Next base: position 11,618 of record WHUD01000056.1, on the reverse strand, counting down.
ATTGTCGCCAACCGCGACGTATCGGACACCAGCGGGATGACGTGGTCGACCACCCAGTCCGGCGTCAGCCGCGAGTCGTCGACCATCACGGCGGCACCGGCCTTGACGGCAGGCTCGGCGTTGAGCGCCTGTTCGCCGTTGCCGTGCGGCAGCGGCACGAACACGGCCGGCAGCCCGACGGCCGACACCTCGGCCACCGTCATCGCGCCCGACCGGCACAGCACGGCGTCGGCGGCTGCGTAGGCGAGGTCCATCCTGTCCAGGTACGGCACCGGAACGTAGGCGGGCACGCCCGCGAACTCGCGCACCGCGAGGGTGTTCTTCGGACCGTGGGCGTGCAGCACACCGATGCCGGCTTCCGCGAGCTCCCGCGCCGCCCCCGACACGGCGTCGTTGAGCGAGCGCGCGCCCTGCGAGCCGCCGAACACAAGCAGCGTCGGCGCGTCGGGGTCGAGCCCGAACTCGGCGCGGGCCTCCTTGCGCAGCGCCTCCCTGTCCAGCGCGGTGATGCTGCGCCGCAGCGGGATGCCAATGGTCTCCGCCCTCGGCAGCGGGGTGCCGTCCGCCGCGCAGAAGACCCGCTCCGCGAACCGAGCGCCGACCTTGTTCGCCAGCCCGGCGTGCCGGTTCGCCTCGTGCACGAAGATCGGCACCCTGCCGCGCGCCGCGAGGTACGCCGACAGCGACACGTAGCCGCCGAAGCCGACGACGACGTCGGCGCCGACCTTGTCGAGCACATCGCGGGTGCGCTTGACCGACTCGAGCACCTTGCCCGGCATCCGCAGCAGTTCAGGGGTGAGCTTGCGCGGCAGTGGCACCGGCGGCACCAGTTCGAGCTGGTACCCACGTGCGGGCACCAGGGTGCTCTCAAGGCCGCGCTCGGTGCCGAGCGCGACCACCCGCGAGCGCGGCCGCAGCCGCAGCACCGCGTCCGCCAGCGCGAGCGCGGGCTCGATGTGCCCCGCGGTCCCGCCACCGGCGACAACAACCGTCGGTTCCCTGACGGTTACCGAGTCGCTCACCTTCGTCCTCCACGTCGTGGCTGCGCGCCCCGCGCGGTCCTGCCTTGGCGCGCCTGGGTGCGACTCCGCGCCGCCGCCGCGTTGCGCGCCGGTGGCCTGCCACGCCTCGGCTGCCGCCTGCCCGCCGTCCGCTTCGTCGGCGGCCGGTAGGACTCCGGCGGGCGCAGCCGCAAGATCGTGCCGAACTTGCCTGGTCCCTGGGTCCGCAACGCGGCGACCGCCTCCGGTTCATGCCGCGCGCAGTTCGCCAGGATGCCGAACTGCCCCAACGTGACCACCAATGAGGTACCGCCGTACGAAATCAACGGTAGCGTGACCCCGGTGACGGGCAGCAACCCGGCGACGTAGCCGATGTTGATGGCGGCCTGCGAGACGAGCCACACCGTCAGTGTGCCTGCGACGATCCTGATCCACGGGTCAACGTTGCGGGTGGCGATGCGCAGCCCGACGACAGCGACCCCGGCGAACAGCGCGATCACGACGGTGCAGCCGATGAAGCCGAGCTCCTCGCCGATCAGCGCGAAGATGAAGTCGTGGTGCACGTTGGGCAGGTAGTGCCACTTCGAGCCGCCCTGCCCGAGGCCCGTGCCGAACAGTCCGCCGTCTGCGAGCGCGTACTGCGCCTGCTGCGCCTGGTAGCCGGCGCCAGCGGCGTCGCTGGCTGGCGAGAGGAACGACAGCACCCTGGCGAGGCGGTAGTCGGCGATCAGCGCGAGGCCGATCACCCCGACGATGCCGCCAGCGATGACGGCGGCGAACAGCCCCCTCGGCGCGCCGCCGAACCACAGCAGCGCGATGAGCACGACGCCGAGGCTGACCGTTCCGCCGAGGTCGGGCTGCGCCATCAGCAGCGCGAACATCACCAGCGCCACCGGGACCAGCGGCACAAGCACGTGCCGCCACAGGTGCGCCAGCCGCGCCTTGAGCACGAGGATGTGCGCACCCCACAGCGCGAGCGCCACCTTCGCGATCTCGACCGGCTGCAACGAGAACCCGCCGACGACGATCCAGCCCTGCGAGCCGTTGACGACGTCGCCTGCCGGGGTCAGCACGGCGACGAGCAGCGCGATGCCCGCGAACAGCAGCGTGCTCGACGCGCTCCTGATCACCCGCAGCGGCATCCGCAGCGCTGTCCAGAACACCACGATGCCGACGAGCACGAACACGATGTGCTTCTTGAACAGCGAGTACGCGGTCGCGCCTTCTGTGAGGTATGTCGACTCGACCGAGGACGCCGAGAGCACCATGACCATGCCGATCACGGTGAGCATGCCGCATAGCGCGAGCACGAGGTGGAACGAGGCGAGCGGCCGGGACAGCCACGCCGTCAGCGCGCTGCGCAGCGACGCAAGCGCAGCGGCGAGCCCGCCCTTTCCGCTGCTTTTCCGGGACATGCCCTGTCGCGAGCCGGTGGCGCCGGGTGGTGTTCGCGCCGGCGTACGGCGTGCCGTGCGTCCAGCCTTTCCAGCCTGCTCGACCTGGTCAAGCGCTGCCATCTGCCGGCTCCCCCGCAAGGGCACGCACCGCGGCGGCGAACGCCTCACCCCGGTGGGCGTAGTCGCGGAACATGTCCAGCGAAGCAGCGGCAGGGGCGAGCAGCACGACATCTCCCGGTCGTGCCCATGCGCTCGCCGCACTCACCGCCGCACCCATGGGGTCATCGTCACCCGGATCGAGCGTGGTCATCGGGACATTCGGCGCGTGTCGGGAAACCGCGTCGGCGATCACATCCGCATCGGCGCCAAGCAACACGACGCCGCGCAGCCGGTCGGCGGCAGCGGCGACCAGCGACGACACCTCGGCGCCCTTGAGCTGACCACCAGCGATCCAGACCACGTGGTCGTACGACAGCAGCGAGCCGGACGCCGCGTGCGGGTTGGTCGCCTTGGAGTCGTTGATGTAGCGCACCCCGGCCACCGTCGCGACCTCGGCCGCGCGGTGCTCGCCCGGTGTGAAGGCGCGCAGCCCGGCCCGGATGGCCTCGGGGGCGACGCCGTAGGCGCGGGCAAGCGCGGCGGCGGCCAGCGCGTTGGCGACGTTGTGGTCGCCCTCCGGCCGGACGTCGGCGACGTCGGCCAGCGGCACCGGGGCGTCCCCAGATGCGTCGATCAGGACGCCGTCGACGACGCCCAGTTGTCCCGGCTTGGGCTCCCCGAGCGTGAAGCCGACCCACCGCGCGTCAGCGCTGGCGTACTCACCGGCGAGCCGCGTCGAGATCGCGTCGTCCGCATTGGCGACGACCACCCCCGACGCGGCGTGCAGCGTGCCCTTGGCGGCGGCGTAGGCGTCGAGGTCGCCGTGCCAGTCGAGGTGGTCCTCGGCGACGTTGAGCACAACGGACGCCAGCGGCGCGAGACTGCGCGACCAGTGCAGCTGGAAGCTGGACAGCTCCACCGCGAGGACCTCGTACCCGGCGAGAACGGCGTCGAGCACGGCGAAACCGACGTTGCCGCAGGCGACGGCATTGGCCCCTGACGCGCGCAGCATCGCGGCGAGCATCCCGACGGTCGTTGTCTTGCCGTTGGTGCCGGTGACCGCGAGCCACACCGGCGGCGTCGGCCGGTCGCCACCGATGCGCCACGCCAGCTCGACGTCGCCGATCACCTCGATGCCCTTGTCCGCGGCGGCAGCGAGCAAAGGAGAGTCCGGTCGCCAGCCGGGGCTGGTCACCACGAGCGAGATGCCCTCAGGTGGCGTGGCCAGCCCTTGCGCCAGCGTGGCCGGGGTGTCGGCGAGCGCAGCGAGCCGGTCGGCGTTGGCGTCGGTGACCGTGACCAGCGCGCCGGCGTCGCACAACGTGGTGACCACGGACCGTCCCGTCACGCCTGCCCCCGCGACGAGCACCGCACGACCGCGCAGGTCCACCTAGCCTCCCACGACAGAGAGCTGCTCGCTGTAGAACAGCCCGAGCCCGAACATGCAGCAGATCCCGGCGAGCAGCCAGAACCGGATGATCACCGTGGTCTCGGCCCAGCCTGCCAGCTCGAAGTGGTGGTGGAACGGCGCCATCCGGAACAGCCTGCGCCGGGTGGTGCGGAACACCCCGATCTGGATGACCACCGAGACCATCTCCACCACGAACAGCCCGCCGATGACGATGGCGAGGAGCTCGGTGCGGGTCGTCACCGACAGCCCCGCGACGAGGCCGCCGAGCGCGAGTGAGCCGGTGTCGCCCATGAAGATCTTCGCTGGGGCGGCGTTCCACCACAGGAAGCCGATGCACGCGCCGGTGGCAGCGGCGGCGACGACGGCGAGGTCGAGCGGGTCGCGCACGTGGTAGCAGGCGTCCTGCGGGACGGGCGTGCACGACAGCCGTGCCTGCCAGAACGAGATCACCACGTAGGTGCCGAGCACCATGGCCGACGCGCCGCCAGCGAGACCGTCGAGGCCGTCGGTGAAGTTCACCGCGTTCGACCACGCCGAGATCAGCAGGTAGCAGAAGATGATGAACACCGGCACCGGGAAGGTGATCAGCGCGAGGTCGCGCACATAGGACAGTTGCAGCGACGCGGGCGTGAGCCCGTTCTCGTTGGCGAAGTTGATCGCCAGGATGGCGAAGCTGACCGCGATGACGAGCTGACCGACCAGTTTGGACGTCTTGTTCAGCCCGAGGTTGCGCTGCCTGCGGATCTTGATGAAGTCGTCGAGGAACCCCACAGCGCCGAGGCCGACGGCGAGGAACAGCACGACGAGACCGGTCGCCGATGGGCCAACGCCGTCGGCGAAGGCCCATCGCAGCAGGTGAGCAAGGAAGTAGCCGGTGACCATCGCGACGATGATCGCCACCCCGCCCATGGTCGGCGTGCCGCGCTTGGACCGGTGCCCTTCAGGACCCTCTTCCCTGATCTCCTGGCCGAAGCCCTGCTTGGCGAACACGCGGATGAGGTATGGCGTGAGCAGAATCGAGACGAGCAGACCAACCGAAGCGGCGATCAGAATGCTGATCACGCGATACCACCATCCCGTTTCCCTGTGCCGACCGTGCTCGCGGCGCTCGCGGTCCCAGCCGCGCGCTCCGCCCCGAGCAGCGCGTCGGCGACTCGCCAAAGCTCGGCCACCTTAGACGCCTTCACTAACACGGCGTCATCGGGCCCTGCCTGCTCGGTGAGCACAGCGATGGCTTCCTCGGCGTCGGCGACGAGCATCGACTCGTCCCCCCACGAGCCCTCGTGGCAGGCGCCGTGATGCATCGCGGCGGCCCGCTCCCCGACCACGATGAGCCGGTTGATGTTGAGCCGCACCGCGAGCCTGCCGATCTCGTCGTGGGCGGTGACGCTGTCCTCCCCCAGTTCGGCCATCTCGCCGAGCACCGCCCAGGACCGCCGCTCCCTGCTGACCGACGCCAGCGCCTTCAGCGCGACGCGCGTCGACTCCGGGTTCGCGTTGTAGGAGTCGTTGAGCACGACCAGCCCGTCGGAGCGGGTGGTGACATGCATCCGGCGCTCGGAACGGCGCTCAACCGTGCTCAGCCGCGCGCCGACCTCCTCGATCGACGCGCCGAGCTCGAGCGCGACGGCGGCGGCCGTGAGCGCGTTGCCGACGTGGTGCTCACCGTGCAGCCCGAGCGTCACCTCGGTCTCGCCGTGCGCGCTGACCAGCCGGAACGACGCCCTCGCGAGTTCGTCCAGCTGGACGTCGACCGCCATGACGTCGGCGTCGGGCGACTCGCCGACCCGCACCACCTTCGCGCTCGTGCGCTCGGCCATGGCGGCGACAAGCGGGTCGTCGGCGTTGAGCACAGCAACCCCGCCGTTGTCGGCGTGCGGCAGCGCCTCGACCAGCTCGCCCTTGGTGGCGGCGATGCCCTCCCGTGAGCCGAACTCACCGACGTGGGCGGTGCCGACGTTGAGCACGACGCCCAGCAGGGGCGGCGCGATCCTGGCCAGCTCGGCGATGTGGCCAGGGCCGCGCGCGGACAGCTCGAGCACCAGGTGCCGAGTCGCGGCGTCGGCGAGCAGCGCGGTCCACGGGTGCCCCAGCTCGTTGTTGAAGGAGCCGGGCGGGGCCACGGTCGGGCCCATCGGTTCAAGCAGCTGGGCGATGATGTCCTTGGTTGACGTCTTGCCGGAGGAGCCGGTCACGCCGACCACGGCGAGCCCGGTCTCGGTCAGCTCGGCGACCACGTGCCTGGCGAGCGCGCCGAGGGCGGCCAGCACGGCGGCGCCGGAGCCGTCGGTGTCGCCGGATAGCGCGACCGAGCCCGCGTTGACCGCACCGGGTGGCAGCGGCGGCACCAGCACGGCTGGCGCGTCGACCGGGCGCGCGGCGAGCACGCCCACCGCACCCTTGGCCACGGCTCCTGCCGCGAAGTCGTGCCCGTCGACCCGCTCTCCTGGCAGCGCGACGAACAGCCCGCCCGCTTCGATGCGGCGGGAGTCGAACTCGACACCGGCGGTGATGGTCTCGCTGCCGTCGCTGTTGTGCAGCGTGCCGCCGACGATCTCGGCGAGTCGCGCCAGGCTCATGCTGATCACAGCCGGGCTCCTTCCACCGAGGCGCGCAACGCGGCGGCTAGTTCGTCACGATCGGAGAACGGGTGCACCACCCCGGCGATGTCCTGGCCGGTCTCGTGGCCCTTGCCCGCGATGAGCACGGCGTCGCCCGGCGCGGCAAGCGATACGGCGTGCCTGATGGCCTCCCTGCGGTCGCCGATCTCGGCGATCTCCCCGCCGAGCTCAGGCGCGACGGCCTTGGCGCCGGACAGCATGGCGGCCCTGATCTCGGCGGGATCCTCGCTGCGCGGGTTGTCGTCGGTGACGATCAGCACGTCGCTGCGGCGCACGGCGGCCTCGCCCATCAGCGGACGCTTGCCAGCGTCGCGGTCGCCGCCGCAGCCGAGCACGGTGATGACCTTGCCCTCCGTCTGCCCGCGCAGCGCGTCCAGCGCGAGCGCGACGGCCGCCGGCTTGTGCGCGTAGTCGACGACGGCGGTGAACGCCTGGCCCTCGTTGACGCGCTCCATCCTGCCTGGCACCCGCACCGAGGCCAGCCCGGTTGCGATCTCGTCCTGCCCGACGCCGGTGACGTCCAGGATCGCTGCGGCGAGCAGGGCGTTGACGACGTTGAACTCGCCGGGCAGCGGCAGGCTGGTGCGGATCGACAGCCCGTCCGGCCCGTGTAGCGTGAACGACTGCTCCCCCGTCGGCGTCGAGCCGAGGTCGCTCGCGGTCCAGGCGGCGCCGGTGCCCGCATCCAGCGCGACGGTGATCGTCTGCGGGGTGACCAGCGTCTGTCCCCACGCGGTGTCGATGACGACGACCTCGGTAGTGGAGCGGCCGTCGAACAGCAGCGACTTCGCCGCGAAGTACTCCTCCATGTCGCGGTGGAAGTCGAGGTGGTCCTGCGAGAGGTTGGTGAACGCCCCGACCGTGAACCGGATGCCGTTCACCCGCCCGAGCGAGAGCGCGTGGCTGGAGACCTCCATCGGCACGTGTGTGACGCCCCGCTCGGCCATCAGCGCGAACAGCGCCTGCAGGTCGGGCGCCTCGGGGGTGGTGAACGCGCTGGCCAGTCGCTCGCCTGCGATGCGGGTCTCCACAGTGCCGATCAGCCCTGTCGTCCTGCCAGCGGCGCGCAGGCCGGACTCGACAAGGTAGGCCGTCGTCGTCTTGCCCGATGTGCCGGTGATGCCGAGTACCGCGACCTCGAGCGAGGGCTCGCCGTAGATCCAGGCCGCGATGTCGCCGAGTACCCCGCGCGGGTCGTCGTGCACCAGCAGCGGGACTTCGGCGTCGACCAGCCTCGGCCGCGTCGCGCCCTCCGGGTCGGTGAGCACCGCCGCCGCGCCCGAGGCGAGCGCCTGGTCCACGAAGTCGGCGCCGTGCGCGCGGGCGCCTGGCAGCGCGGCGAACAGGTCGCCTGGCCGCACCTGCTGCGCCCGCAGCGCCGCTCCGGTCACCCTGGTCTCGTCGATGGGATCGGCGCCCGCCGCTGGGATGAGGCGGCCATCCGCGCGTGCGACAAGGGTGGTCACCGGAACCGGAACCGTCTTGCTCGGACGCCAGTTTGTCATCGACCCAGCACTTCCCATGGACACGCGCCGAAGGTTACCGGCGCGACCGTGCTCACTCGGCCCCGGGATGGGGCGTTTCAGCCGAAGAAGACCTGCGCCTCGGTGTAACGGTCCTCCGGCACCGTCTTGAGCTTCGCGGTCGCGTCGGCGAGTTTCACCCGGACGATATCGGTGCCGCGCAACGCCACCATGGTGCCGAAGTCGCCTTCGGCGACGGCGTCGACGGCGCGCAGCCCGAACCTGGTCGCCAGCACCCGGTCGTAGGCGGTCGGCGGCCCGCCGCGCTGGGTGTGGCCGAGGACGACAGCGCGGGACTCCTTGCCGGTGCGGTCCGCGATCTCCTCGGCGAGCCACTGGCCGACGCCGCCGAGCCGGACGTGGCCGAACGCGTCCCGCTCCCCGGAATGCAGCACCTCGGCGCCACCGACCGGCACCGCGCCCTCGGCGACAACGATGATCGGCGCGTACATCCGCTCGAACCGGCGTTCCACCCACTCGACGACCTGCGCGACGTCGAACTCGCGCTCCGGCACCAGGATCACGTTCGCGCCACCAGCGAGGCCGGAGTGCAGCGCGATCCAGCCCGCGTGCCTGCCCATCACCTCGACGACCAGCGCGCGGTGGTGCGACTCGGCCGTGGTGCGCAGCCGGTCGATGGCCTCGGTGGCGATGTGCACCGCGGTGTCGAAGCCGAAGGTGTAGTCGGTGGCGTCAAGGTCGTTGTCGATGGTCTTCGGCACGCCGACGACGTTGACACCGTCCTGGGTGAGCCGGTTCGCCACACCGAGGGTGTCCTCACCGCCGATGGCGACCAGCGCGTCGACGCCCTGCTCGGCGAGCATTTTCTTGATCTTGTCGGCGCCGCCGTCCTCTTTGTACGGATTGGTGCGCGACGAGCCGAGGATGGTGCCGCCGCGCGCCAGGATGTCCTCGACATCGTCAAGCCCGAGTGGCCTGCTGTCGCCGGTCATCGGCCCCTGCCAGCCGTTCCGGAAGCCGACCAGGTCCCAGTCGTGCACTTCGATCCCCTTGCGCACCACCGCCCTGATCACGGCGTTCAGTCCCGGGCAGTCACCGCCGCCGGTCAGCAAGCCAACACGCATGAAGTCCTCCGAGTTCCCACGTCACTGGTGTCTCCGGTGGGGTCCCGGCTCGCGTCCCACGGTGCGGACGCGACTACCGCTTGTGCCAGGCCTCACATCGGCTTCGTTCAGCCTAGTCACGACACCTGGATCGGTGCAGCCGCCCCGGCGTGATCCCGCGACACCGGACGGAGCAAGGCATCCAAGCTGCTACGCTCAGCGGCATGCAGCGCTATTTCTGGTTTAGGAAGCCGGCCCTGGGTGGGCGCGGCAGCCAAACCATGCGCTGACCTCTCACCCCGAGCCGGACCTACACAAGCCGGCTCGGAGGGCCCGGGGCGGCTTGGAGAAAGGAAGTGACCATGCCGCCCACCGCAGGCAGAGGCGAAGCGTCCACTCTTGAGCTACACAATCAACGTGTCACCGGCGTCAGCCCGTTGCTGTCGCCCGCGCTGCTGCGCCAGGAGCTCCCGCTGGCGCCGGCAGCAGCCAAGACCGTGAGCCAGGGCCGCACCGACACCGTGAACGTGCTCAACGGTGACGACGACCGGTTGCTCGTCGTGGTCGGACCGTGCTCGGTGCACGACCCGGACGCCGCGCTCGACTACGCGCGCAAGCTCGCCGCGCAGGCCGAGCGGCTGCGCGACGACCTGCACGTCGTGATGCGGGTGTACTTCGAGAAGCCGCGCACAACGCTCGGCTGGAAGGGCCTGATCAACGACCCGGACCTGGACGGCAGCTTCGCGGTCAACCGGGGCCTGCGTATCGCCCGCAAGCTGCTGCTCGACATCTCCGAGATCGGCCTGCCGGTCGGCTGTGAGTTCCTCGATCCGATCACCCCGCAGTTCATCGCCGACGCCGTGAGCTGGGGTTCGATCGGCGCGCGGACCGCGGCCAGCCAGGTGCACCGGCAGCTCTGCAGCGGGCTGTCCATGCCGATCGGCATCAAGAACTCCACCGAGGGCGACGTCCAGGTCGCCGTGGACGCCACCCGCGCGGCCGCCGCGAGCCACGTCTTCCCCGGCATCAACGACGACGGCCTCGCCGCGCTGCTGACGACGTCCGGCAACGCCGACTGCCACGTCATCCTGCGCGGCAGCGCGGCAGGCCCGAACTACGACGCGGCCACCGTCGCCGACACCCTGGCGCGGCTGGCGAAGGCGGGCCTGCCGGAGCGGGTCATCCTCGACGCCAGCCACGGCAACAGCGGCAAGGACCACCAGCGGCAGGCCGAGGTCACCACCAAGATCGCCGAGCGAGTCGCTGCTGGCGAGCGCGGCATCACCGGCCTCATGCTGGAGAGCTTCCTCACCGAAGGCCGTCAGGACCTCACCCTCGGCAAGCGGGACGAGCTGGACTACGGCCGCAGCATCACCGACGCCTGCATGGACTGGGACACCACCAGCGCACTGCTCGACCGGCTCGCAGCCGCCGTGCGCGCCCGCCGCTGACGGCGTTGAGTGGGGGCGGGCCGAACGGGGCGTTCGGTGCACAATGCGGGCCGAACGCCCCGTTCGGCCCGCATCGGAACTCGCCCCACCCGGACACGCCGCACTGCTCAGCCGGGCAGCCCGCGCCTGCGGCGTTCCTGCTCCAGCGCCTGCCACCTGGCGAGGTTGTGCCGCGCGTCCGCGAGCGCGTCATGCGCGTTCGCGGGCGGCGGCGGCAACTGCGGCTTGCCGAGGTCCTCCCAGCGTTGCCGGAGGTCACGGGTAAACCGGGGTAGCTGGCGCGGGAGCGCGGGCATCGCGCCCCAGAGCTGCGCGAGCGCCACGTGGTCGTAAGCGGCGAACCAGGCCCAGAGCTGCACGCCGCCGTGCGGTTTGCCGATGAAATCGAGCAGGTCCTGCTTGATCCGCTCTCTGCTGCGCCACGCGGAGTTGGCAGGCGACGGCAGTTGCGGCAGCACGTGCTCGCGCACCCACGAGCCCGCACGGTCCGGATCGAACTCGGTGGACACCGCGTAGAACTCGCGGCCACGTTCGTCAACGACGCCGATGGACACCAGGTCGATCGTCCTGCCGTCCTCGATGAACTCGGTGTCGTAGAAGAATCTCACTGTCGTCCCAGTTCATAAGTCGGGCCGTTCACACCAGCCATGTCACCTCGATCTCGCCCGTCGCCAGCAGCCGGTCGTCGCGAGCCACCCTACGGGCGCCCCCGCCAACCGGCGTGTGAACAACCCTCCGGGCAACCTTACGAAGCGTGACCGTCCCTGGCGGGACTGGGGCCGCTCAGCTCGCCTCGGTCTCCGGGGTGCGGGCGGCGTCGCGCGCCTGCTCCTGCCTCGGCACAGCGACGGTGGCACCGGCTCGCTCGGCGTCGGCGAGTTCCTTGGCCCGCGCGGCGTAGATGTCGACGTACTCCTGCCCGGAGAGCTCCATGAGGTTGTACATCACCTCGTCGGCGATGGAGCGTTCGACGAACCGGTGGCCGGCGAGGCCGTCGTAGCGGGAGAAGTCGAGCGGCTTGCCGATGTGGATCTGGATGCGCTTGGGCCAC
>WHUD01000569.1 GCA_009377385.1 Actinophytocola sp. | reverse complement strand
TGCGTGTCGGCGCGGACCTGCACGCGCTCGCCGAGCAGCGCCGCCGGCGCCGAGTACAAGGCCTTGCCGACCTCGACGTGATGGTCGCGGTGCACCTTCACCGTGGTGAAGATCGGCACGTCATAAGTGTCCGGGACCGGCAGCAACAGGCCAGCCTCCGAGGCGGCGAACACCTCTGCTGGTCGGGCCTGGGTGGTGCCGTGCACGCGCAGGCCCGCGGTGGTCGCGCACCACTGCTGCGCCCTGGCTTGCGCGTCGGCGAGGCAGGCGAACTCCTCCCCGGCGAAGAAGTTCCCGCGCACGTACTGCACCGCGCGTTCCACCCGCGGTTTGTCCTTCGGCGACCGGACCCGGGTCGAGTCGGTGACGAACCCGCAATGCTGCGCATAGTCCAACCACCCCACGGTGAACCTGGGGTTGACCGGGTCCGCGGCGGCGACGATCGCCGAGGCGTTGTCCGGGACGAGCACACCGAACACGCCGCCGAAGAACCGCCACGCCGCCTCGCACCCGGCGACGATCGCGGTCAGGGTCTGGGTGAACGTCACCCAGACGAACATGTGCCGGGAGTAGACCGCGGTGAGG
>WHUD01000568.1 GCA_009377385.1 Actinophytocola sp. | reverse complement strand
GTTCTGCGAGGAACGCTGCGGGTTCGGCCGCGGCGCCTCGACGGTGCGGGTTGCCGACGGTGACCCGGGCGCGGAGTGCCAGCTCGACTTCGCGCGCATGGGCATGGTCTATGACGCCTCGGCGGGGCGGCGTCGGGTGGTGCACGCGTTGATCCTCACCGCGGTCTACTCCCGGCACATGTTCGTGTGGCTGACGTTCACCCAGACCCTGGCCGCGCTGATCGCCGGCTGCGAGGCCGGGTGGCGGTTCTTCGGCGGGGTGTTTCGGGTGCTCGTCTCGGACAACGCCACCGCGATCATCGCCGACGCCGACGCGACGAACCCCAGGTTCACCGTCGGCTGGCTGGACTACGCCCAGCACTGCGGGTTCGCTACTGACCCGGCTCGGGTGCGCGCGCCGAAGGACAAGCCGCGGGTGGAGCGGCCGATGCCGTATGTCCGCGACTCGTTCTGGCGTGGCCGGGAGTTCACCAGCCTCGAGCAGATGCGCGCTGCCGCGGTCGTCTGGTGCCGTGACGTCGCCGGGCAGCGGGCTTGCCGGCCGCTGGAGGGCGCCGCCCCGGCTGCGGTGTTCGCCGCCAGCGAGG
>WHUD01000567.1 GCA_009377385.1 Actinophytocola sp. | reverse complement strand
CGCCAAGCGGATCGCGGCGGTCAACGAGACCGCCGGCCTGCCCGGCGACTGGCCGGTCCCGACCGCCGAGCGCGCGAAGATCCGCACCGAGGTCGCCCGGGACTTCTTCCGCGCCGAGCACGGCCGCGACCCCGCCGACGCCCGCGAGCTCGCCGCGACGATCGCCAAACACTCCCGCCCCACGACCAAGGCCGTGGCGGGCTACGACCTGACGTTCAGCCCGGTCAAGAGCGTCTCCACGCTGTGGGCGGTGGCCGACCCGAAGACCGCCGCGACCATCGAACGGGCCCACGAGGCGGCCATCAAGGACGCCCTCGACTTCCTCGAGCAGAAGGCCCTGTTCACCCGGATGGGCACCAACGGGGTCCGCCAGGTCAACGTCAGGGGCCTAGTAGCGGCCGCGTTCACCCATCGCGATTCCCGGGCCGGCGACCCCGACCTGCACACCCACGTGGCGGTCGCGAACAAGGTGCAGACGCTGGACGGGAAGTGGTTGGCCGTCGACGGCCGGGTGCTGTTCAAGGCCACCGTCGCGGCATCCGAGGCCTACAACACCGCCCTGGAGCGGCACCTGGTCGACGCTCTCGG
>WHUD01000566.1 GCA_009377385.1 Actinophytocola sp. | reverse complement strand
GGACGAGACGACGGTGAGCGGCCCACCCACCAAGGGCAGCAACGCCCAGGCACCGGCGGGCGGCGTGGCCGAGGTCGCGAAGAAGGTGCTGCCCAGAGTGGTCTCGATCAGCACGCAAGGCGGCACAGCGGAAGGCGAGGGCTCCGGCGTCGTGATCAGCTCGTCAGGGCGCATCCTCACCAACAACCACGTCGTCGCGAGCGCGAAGCAGGGCGGCGACGTCACGGTCACGTTCCACGGCGGCAAGCGCGCAACGGCGGAGGTCGTCGGCACTGACCCGTCCAGCGATCTCGCCGTCATCGAGGCCAGCGGCGTCTCAGGACTGCAGCCAGCGAGCCTCGGCGACTCGGATGCGCTGCAGGTCGGCGCGCCCGTGGTGGCGATAGGGTCACCGCTTGGCCTGTCCGGAACCGTAACCTCGGGCATCGTCAGTGCCGTGAACCGACCGGTACGTACCGGGGGGTCCGGTGGCAACCCGTTCGGCGGCGAGCAGCAGAGCGCCGTCATCGACGCGATCCAGACCGACGCGGCCGTGAACCCGGGCAACTCAGGCGGTCCGCTCGTCGACGCCAACGGCCGCGTCGTCGGC
>WHUD01000565.1 GCA_009377385.1 Actinophytocola sp. | reverse complement strand
GTCGAGCGAGTCATCGGTTCTCGGCTTGCGCACGCCGGCGTGCGGGACTTGATCGCCAAGTTCCCGACACCGACCGCGCTGCGTCACGCGGGACGAGCCCGGATCACCACGACGATCAAGGCGCGTTCGCCCCGCCTCGCTGACAAGGTCACCGACGCGGTGCTGTCCGCGCTCGACGCACAGACCGTCACGCTGCCCGCAGAAGCCACGCTCGGGCGGGTCATCACCGAACTCGCCGGCGAACTCGACCGACTCCACCAGCGACGCGACACCCTCGCCGGCGAGATCGAGGAGGTCTTCCTCGCCCACCCTTTCGGTGAACTCCTGGTCAGCCTCTCCGGGATCGGACCACGCACCGGCGCCCGGATCCTCGCCGAGATCGGCGACGGCAGCCGCTTCACCAACGGCTCGAAGCTGGCCAGCTACGCCGGACTCGCCCCCGTCACCCGGCAATCGGGCAGCTCTCTCAACACCGAGTCCAAGAGCCGACGAGGCAACCACCGCCTCAAGAACGCCATGTTCCTCGCCGCGTTCGCGTCGCTGCGCGACCCCGAATCCAAGACCTTCTACGACCGCAAACGCGCCGAAG
>WHUD01000564.1 GCA_009377385.1 Actinophytocola sp. | reverse complement strand
CGGGCCAACCACCCTGAGCAGACCGGCCACGGCGAGCCGCACCGCGAAGTGGAGCCGCCTCCCGGACCCGACACCGACCAGGCCCGCGGCGAGGCCCCCGCCGGCGGGCGGGCACCGGACGACCGGCCCGGCGGTCCGCCCGTCGACCCGCCCGCGCCGCGCTACTCCCTCGACCAGCGCCAGGGCAGCACGGTGCGAGGCGGTGGCGAGCGAGCCGATCCCACGCAGTAGCGTCGGACGCCATGCCCACCGCCCTGATCACCGGCCCGACGGCCGGTCTCGGTGCCGAGTTCGCCCGGCAGCTCGCCGCCGGCGGGTACGACCTCGTGCTGGTGGCCAGGGACGCCGAGCGGCTCACCGCGCTGGCCGCCGACCGGCACGGCGTGCGCACCGAGACCTTGCCGACCGATCTCGCCGACGCCACCCAGCGGCAGGCCGTCGAGCGCCGGCTGGCGGACGAGACGCCGGCGCCGGTCGACCTGCTGGTGAACAACGCGGGGTTCGCCCTGTCCGATGAGTTCGTCGACGCCGACCGGGACGAGTTGCAGGCCCAGCTGGACGTCAACGTCACCACGGTGCTGCGGCTCACCCA
>WHUD01000563.1 GCA_009377385.1 Actinophytocola sp. | reverse complement strand
AGGATGATCGGGGAGTACTGCTGATTGGGGTCAACGATAGACCCGAGTAGAAAGGTTCGTCCCGTTGGCGTCGGTGTGTCAGGTTTACCGATACCGATGGTCCACTCGCCCGTCTTGCGGCCTTCGTGGAACAACTTCAGTTTCATGGATTTCAGATGAACGCTGATGAGATACGGCGTGCGCTTGTGGTCCAGGTGCGCGTCGCGCAGCCAGCCGGTCGAGCCGTTGGGCTTGGACGGCAGTAGCACTTGTGTCCAGCCTTGCTGCTGGTTGATCACCGGGAGCCAGGTCTCGCCGATCTGGTCCGGGCCGACTTTGCCGATGGTGCTGCCCGCCGGCCGGTCGTGGATGGCGATGACCTGCTTCGGCCGGACGATGTCGCCGTGGGTGCGGGCCTGAGGGTCAGGATCGGCTGGCGCACCCCGCAGCGAAGTGTGCGTCGTCGCCTCGACGAGTTCGGTGGCGCTCAGCGTCTTCACCGGCTTGGCCTGCGAACCCGGGGCATCCGAGCCGCTGACCCACCACATCAACGCGGCCATGCCGAGGGCGATCACGAGCACACCAGTGACCACGGACGCCAGGTTCGCGGGGAACT
>WHUD01000562.1 GCA_009377385.1 Actinophytocola sp. | reverse complement strand
CATGTCCGCAATCCGCCGCCGGGATAGGGCAGACTGGCGCCGCACACAAGGGAGGAGCGCTGGCATGGAGTCGCGTTGCCGACAGTGATGAGTCCAATCGCGACGGCGGCCACTTTAGCCATTTACCTCGCGGTGCTGTTCCTGCCCGGCGGCGTCGCGGGGTATGCCGCCGGATTGCGCGGCTGGCTGTTGGCGGGCGCCGCACCGCTGCTCAGCTACGCCATGGCCGGGCTGACCGGTCCGTGGCTCGCGGCGATCGGTGTGTCGTTCACGCTTACCTCGTTCGCGCTCGCCACCGCGGTGCTGGCCGGCGTCGCGTTCGGACTCGGCCTGCTGCACCGGCGCAGGTCCGGGCGGCGACAGGCCGCCGCGGAGCAGCCAGGACCATGGCGCACCACGGCGCACATCGCGGTGATCGGCTGCGTGCTCGCGGCGGCGGCGATCGGGCTCTACACGGTGCTGCACGGCATGGGCAGGCTCGACGCCATCCCGCAGGACTGGGACGCCGCCTTCCACGCCAACGGCATCCGCTACCTGACCGAAACCGGCGACGGCAGCCTGACCGGCATGAGCGGCGTCAACAAGTACGGCGACG
>WHUD01000561.1 GCA_009377385.1 Actinophytocola sp. | reverse complement strand
CGCGCATCCGCTCCGAGCGGCCGTCGTTCGAGCTGCACTACCCGCACATGAGCCCACGCATGCGGCGCGAGCGCAACGTCCAGCGCTACGGCGGGTCCTGAGCGCGGTGGCGCTTGCCCTTGCGCCGCTGGAGCAGCGCCGCCGCGATGCCGAGTGCGAAGAGCACCACGGCCGCGGCGCTGACGTAGACGTACATCGGGTTCGGACCGCGCACCAACGCCATCACGAAGCCGCCCGCGAGGAACAGCAGACCGCCGAAGGCCCCGGCGAACAGACCGGGTGCCACCCGGTCCTCCTGGGACTCTCGCCGCGTCATGACGAGCCGTCACCGTCCTCGCGTCGCTCCTCGGCCTCCGGCGGATCGGGCCGGAGCATGCCGCCCGGCACCGGTGACCCAGCCAGCCCGATGTCGTTGGGTCTCTTCGGCACCGGGGTGCCCGCGTAGCGCAGCGGCGTCGCCTCCCCGTCGCTGGTAGCGAGCGGCTGGTGCACGTCGACCATGTGCCCGTCTTGGTGCCGCCGGATGATGCCGGTCTGCATGCCCTCCCGCAGCACCTTCGCGTCGTCGCGCTGCAGCCCACGGCAGAGGTGGTAGG
>WHUD01000560.1 GCA_009377385.1 Actinophytocola sp. | reverse complement strand
AGAGCGAGGCGAGCGTCTGGTTGCCGGCGGCCGCGACGATCGTGTCGTGGAAGTCGATGTCGTCGCGGACGAGGTCCTCGGGGGTGTCCGCCCGTTCCATCCGGTCGATGCAGGAGACCAGCTCCGCGAGCTGCTCGTCGCTGATCCGCGTCGCGGCGAGCGCCGTGGCAGCCGGCTCGAGCAGCCGGCGCACCTCGAACTGCTCCGCGATCGCCTCGTCCTGCGCGACCTCGGCAGCGAACGACAGCGACTCCAGCAGCGTCTCAGGCCGCAGGCTGGCGACGTACGTGCCATCGCCGTGGCGCACGTCGAGCACGCGGATGAGCGACAGCGCACGGATCGCCTCCCTGAGCGAGTTGCGAGACAGGCCGAGCTGGCCGGCGAACTCCTTCTCCCGCGGCAGGCGGTCGCCGGGGCGCA
The DNA here is from genome assembly GCA_009377385.1 of Actinophytocola sp. Taxonomy (GTDB): domain Bacteria; phylum Actinomycetota; class Actinomycetes; order Mycobacteriales; family Pseudonocardiaceae; genus Haloechinothrix_A. The sequence goes on along the minus strand of WHUD01000560.1, from coordinate 177 downwards.
GCTCCCCCGACATGATCAGCTCTTTGATCCTGAGGATGGCTTCGTCGGTGACGCTCACAAGGCCCACCCTCTTTCATCGCCCGGCACCGACAACCACCGGACCGGCCGCGGACACCACCCCTGCCCCGCACGGCGATGGCCGGTCGCGGCCAGGCGAAACGGTCACCGCGCGTATCG
>WHUD01000055.1 GCA_009377385.1 Actinophytocola sp. | reverse complement strand
ACACTGGCGACGACCACCCCATGCTCGCGGCAGGTCACCCGGGGCGCGTCGGCCTCCAGCACCGCGCGGACCGTGCCCAGGTCCAGCGCCCGCCACGTGCGTCGGCCCTCACCGGTGTCGTAACCCGGACTGCGACGAGCACAGACACCGCACCGGCCACGCGCCCGGCTCGTCGGCCGAACATGAGCCACCAACAGCTCCGCGCTCTCATCGAACTCGAGCCGCTCGATGACCGTCTTCTCGACCCCCAACAAGCCACGCCATAGACTGACATCACGCACGCCGTTCTCCTGCTCGCTGGTTCTGGACCTAGACAGCTCAGAAACCTATGCAGGAAACGGCGTGCGCTCGTCACGGCGCGCTCAACACGCCCACGGATCGATCAGAAGAGCCGGAAAACGTTGAGTTTGTGTGAGTTCGTCGTGATCCGGGTAATCGAGAGTTACCTGAAAGGACGGCGGTCGCAGGAAGAGCGAACCATGAGCGACGTGGGTGATGTGCTAGCAGGACGGTACCGGCTGCAACGTCGCATCGGAGACGGCGCGATGGGCATCGTCTGGCAGGCGATGGACGAGCGTCTCAACCGATCGGTCGCGGTCAAACTCCTCCTGCCGTCCGATGCGGACACCGAGAACGCCGACCGTGCGCGCCAACGAGCGAGGCGGGAAGGGCGGATGGCGGCACGACTGCACCATCCGAACGCCGTTGTCGTATACGGCGTCGACGTCCACGACGGCTTTCCGGTGCTGGTCATGGAGTACCTGCCCGCTCGCAGCCTCGCGAGCATCCTGGCCGGGCAAGGTACGCGGGAACCAGCCGAGGCGGCTCGGATCGGTGCCCAGGTCGCGGCCGCGCTCGCGGCGGCGCACTCGGTCGGAATCGTCCACCGGGACGTCAAACCCGCGAACATCCTCGTCTGTGACGACGGCACGGTAAAGCTTGTCGATTTCGGAGTTTCCCACATCAGCGGCGAACAGCCGACGCGGTCGGATGAGGTGATCGGAACGCCTGCCTACCTGGCGCCCGAGATCGTCACCGGCCACGAACCGGCACCACCCTCGGACGTCTTCTCGCTTGGCGCCACGTTGTATTCGGCTGTCGAAGGCATCTCCCCGTTTGGTGATCGCACGGACGACCCGGTCACCGTGCTGCGCCGGGCCGCGGTGGGCCACGTTCCTCCGCCGCGCTACGCGGGAACGCTCACCGCCACCTTGATGCGCATGCTGCGTGCGGAGCCCGCCGAACGTCCGAGCGCGGCCGAGACTGCCGACCTGCTGGAGGCCGCTGCCTCCGGCCACCCGGTGGCCGCGCGGGTCTCCACCGCCGCGGCCGAACCGCACATACCACCACAGGTGTCGGTCCACGAAGCGACAGCTCCACTGCCCGCTGTGTAGCACTTTTTGTGCTACAATCTCGAGTATGGAATCCGTGGGCATCCGCGAGTTGCGGCAGCACGCATCGCGCTACGTGGCGATGGCCAAGGCCGGCAGTCGAGTCGCTGTCACCGAACGCGGCAAGCGGGTCGCGTACCTGGTTGCCGCCGAGCAACCTGGTTCGACTCTGGAACGGCTGGAGGCTGCCGGGCAGTATCGGCCGCCAGTGGAGAACCTCCTCGAACTCGGGCCACCACAGCGGGCGCCCGAAGGCACTGTTCCGCTGAGCGAGGCCCTAGCCAAGCTGCGCGACGAGGAGCGTTGGTGATCTACCTGGACACCTCGGCATTCGTCAAGCTTGTCTGGGAGGAGAAGGAATCCGCAGCGCTGTGGGAGTACCTGACCGCCCGCGCGGAGGCTGAGCACATCTCGAGCAAGTTGCTAGCGCTTGAAGCGCGCCGGTCCGCTCTCCGCACGGGCGGCGGTGCGTTGCCACGCGTCGACCTCGCCTTGGAACGCGTTGGGCTGGTGGATATCACCGACGCGGTCATAGGCTCGGCGAGCCGAATTCCGGAGCCGAACCTTCGCTCGCTCGACGCGATCCACCTCGCCACCGCCATCATGCTCGGTCGCGACGTCGACGTGATGCTCACCTACGACCAGCGACTCGCCGTCACCGCGAGCGCGAGCGGCATTGCCGTAACCGCACCCCGGTAGAGGAGGTCGAAACCGCGATCGGCGCCCGACCCGGCCGTGCGCTAGCGCGTCACGTCTCCACCGCCTCGCGCTCGATGCTGAGGTCGGCCCGGTCCGCGGCGAGCCGGCCCGCGTGCCAACCCGCGCCGTTGTTGATCGTGGTGCGGCGCTGCACGGTGTTGCTGAACAGTTCCTCGAACTTGGCCTCGACCGCCTTGCTGCGGCTGGCGAGCACGGGTAGCAGCCGCTCATCCGAGGCTTCCTCACTCGCGACTTTCCCGGCTTCGGTGAGCCGCTCGCCGATGCGAGTGGCGTACGAGACCAGGAAGGAGCGGCGGAATGAGCGGGTGCGGGACACGCCGGTGTACGTGGTCTGGCTCCCTTCGGCGAGCATCGCCCTGGTGGCCTGCACGAGCAGTGACGTCGTCAGCAACTCGGTGATCTCCAGGTCAAGCTCCTCGCCGACCAGGCCGACGAACCCGAGATGCGGGTAGAACACCGCCTTGCAGCGGTTTGCCGCCGCGATGGCCGACACCAGGTGTGACTTCGCGTCGATGTATGGGCTGTCCAGCCAGATCCGGGACGACGTCGCTACCTGGTCGGCGTGGGTGTCGGCGTCGAGCATGGCCCGCTCGAAGGCGTGCCGGTTCATCAGCTCCTGCGCCTTCGCAGAAAGCGCCTCGGCCTCCTCGGGGAATTGGGTCGACTCCGCTTTGGCCAGCAGAGCGCGGACCCGTCCCAGGACCTTCTGGTCGACGCCTTTGGTCCGGGCTGCGGTGTGGTGGGCGGTACCGGGTGGCGGCACGATGCGGGGCAGTGCCGGGAGTGTGATCAGCAGTGCGACCGCTGTGATCGCGGCGAGTAGTGCCTCGGCCATGCCGATACCTTCGTGTTCGGCCCATTGCCCGAGGTGTGGGCGGCTCGTGTCCCACCATGACCCGTTGCTGAGCTGGGCGACTTGGGTTGCCCAACGCCGATGCACCGTCGCCGTCGGGTGCCGCTCGGTGTCCGCGGCGATCGCGTCCGCCAGCAATGTCGCCGCTGAGGCATCCGCACGGCGCTGGGCGATGTGCCACAGGTCGGCGGGCATCCACCCGGACTGCCAGACCCGCTCGAGCACGCTGGCCAGTGCGATCGCGACTCCGATCTCCACCGCGCGCTGATGCTCTGGGAAGTCCTCATCGGCCAGCGCGGCCGCGCCCAGCGCAGCGGCCCTGTGCCCCGACGCCTCCAGCCGCGCATAACGCAGGACCTCGTCGGCGATATCTTCCTCGCTTGGCGGATCAAAGACCTCTTCCTCCTCGTGCGGCTCCCAGAAGTCCTCATCGCAGTCGAACCCGAGCCCGTGAGGTCCGTACGGTTCGGTGTTTCGTGGCGGGGTCGGTCCCGTACGTGTGCGCTTGCGCTTCTTAGCAGCCCGCTTCAGCCGATTCGCCTTGCCCATCGGTTCCCTCCAGAGGTGTTCGCGTGGACGGAGTCGGCGCCAGCATGGCAGGAGGCGCCGACTCGTGTGGGCCCGCGTCTCCTTCGCCCATGACTTCGGGGACGACCATAGCGGCCGCCCCCGACAGCTTTTTCAGCGTCCCGTCAGCGAGCCGCCGTCACAACAACGGCGGCACGGCGGCGTCGATCAGGTGCGGACCCGGCTCCGCCACGGCGCGCGCGAACTGCTCCGCCAACTCCTCGCACGTCGTCGCCCGGGACGCGGGCACGCCCATGCCCTCGGCCATCTTCACGAAGTCCATCGCCGGCGAGGACAGATCGAGCAACGCTTTCGCCGTCGGACCTGACAGATCGGCCCCGACCCGCTGCATCTCCATCCGCAGGATCGCGTAGGCGTTGTTGTTCAGGATCACCGTTGTGACGTCGAGGTTCTCCCGCGCTTGCGTCCACAGCGCAGGCAGCGTGTACATCGCGCTGCCGTCGGACTCCAGGTTGATCACCGGCCGGTCCGGTGCGGCGATCGCAGCACCGGTCGCGACCGGCATGCCCTGGCCGATTGAGCCCCCGGTCAGCGTCAGGACGTCGTGCCGAGGCGAGTTCGCCGTCGCGGCGGGCAGCAACAGGCCCGAGGTGTTCGCCTCGTCGGAGATGACCGCGCTCTCGGGCAGCAGCGCACCGATGACCTCCACCCAGTTCTGCGGCGTCAACTCACCGGATGGCACCGCGGGCGGCTGCGACGGCGCCAGCGTCGGCTCGACGTCCGCCGCGACCCGCTCGGCCAGCGCCTCCAGCGCGGCGGCGACGTCGTGCTCGCGGTCAGCCAGCGTGTGCACCTGCGCGCCCTCGGGCACCAGGTCGCTCGACTTGTCCGGGTAGGCGAAGAAGGTGACAGGTGCCCTCGCGCCGACCAGAATCAGGTGCTTGACGCCGTCGAGTTGGTAGGCGGCCTGCTCGGCGAGGTAGCCGAGCCGGTCGAACGCGGGCAGCCCGGCGCCGCGCTCCAGCCGCGCCGGGAATGTCTCCACCAAGGCCTTCGCGCCGGTGGCGTTGGCGATCCGGCTGGTCGCCAGCAGCCCACGCTCGCGGCAGGCGTCCCCGCCGATGAGCAACGCCGCTGGCTCGCCGCCCTGCAAGACGCGTGCGACAGCGTCGATCGCCGCATCGGACGTCGACCGAGGCGCATGCGGCGGCACCGGCTCGACCGCGACGCCACCCTCGCCCCAGGAGACGTCGGCGGGCAGGATGAGTGTCGCGATCCTGCCTGGTGCGTCCATCGCCGCCGCGACGGCCGCCGCCGCGTCCGCGCCCACGTCGGCGGGATGCTCGCTGCGACGCACCCAGCCGCGCAGCGACCCGGCCACAGCCTCGATGTCCGACTCCAGTGGTGCGTCGAATTTCTTGTGGTAGGTGGCGTGGTCGCCAACGACGTTGACCACCGGGGTGAACGCCCGCCGCGCGTTGTGCAGGTTCGCCAGCCCGTTGCCCAGTCCCGGCCCGAGGTGCAGCAGCGTCGCCGCGGGCTTGTCCGCGATGCGCGCGTAGCCGTCAGCCGCGCCGGTGACGACGCCCTCGGCGAGGCCCAGCACGCCACGTAGCTCGGGCACCGGGTCCAGCGCGGCGACGAAGTGCATCTCTGACGTCCCCGGGTTGGTGAAGCACACATCGACACCGGCGTCGACCAGCGTGCGGAGCAGGGACTGCGCGCCGTTCACAGCGCCTCCACCAGGGCGCGGCCAGCTTGACGTCCGGAGAACAGGCAGCCGCCGAGGAACGTGCCTTCCAGCGCGCGGTAGCCGTGCACCCCGCCACCGCCGAATCCGGCGGTCTCGCCGACCGCGTACAGGCCGGGCAGCGGTTCGCCGTCGGAGCGCAGCACCCGCGCGGACAGGTCGGTTTCCAGTCCGCCGAGGGTCTTGCGGGTGATGATGTTGAGCCGGACGCCGATCAACGGGCCTGCCTTCGGGTCGAGCAGCCGGTGCGGGCTGGCGACCCGGACGATCTTGTCGCCGAGGTAGTTGCGCGCGCCGTGGATCGCGGTGATCTGCATGTCCTTGGTGAACGGGTTGGCCAGCTCGCGGTCGCGCGCCAGCACCTCGCGCTCGACGTCGTCCGCATCGAGCAGCGGCTCGTCGGTGAGCCCGTTCATCTTCGCGACCAGCTCGCTGAGGGTGTCCGCGGTGACGAAGTCCTCGCCCTTGTCCAGGAACGCCTGCACCGGTGACGGCGGCCCGGACAGCACCCGCTGCTTGACGGTCTCCCGGACGCTCTTGGCCGTCCAATCCGGATTCTGCTCGGAGCCCGACAGCGCGAACTCCTTCTCGATGATCTTCTCGGTCAGGATGAACCACGAGTGGTCGTGTCCGGTGGTGCGCAGGTACTCCAGCGTGCCGAGGGTGTCGAAACCGGGGTAAAGCGGCACGGGCAGTCGACGTCCGCGCGCGTCCAGCCACAACGACGACGGCCCCGGCAGCACCCGAATGCCGTGCTGCGGCCAGATCGGGTCGTGATTCGTCACTCCTTCGACGTAGTGCCACATCCGGTCGCGGTTGATGAGGTTCGCGCCCGCCGCCTCGCTGATGCCGAGCATCCGGCCGTCGACGTGCGCGGGCACGCCGGTGATCATGTGCTTCGGCGGGGTGCCAAGGCGGTCGGGCCAGTTCTTGCGAATGAGGTCGTGGTTGCCGCCAATGCCGCCGGATGCGACGACGACGGCCTGTGCGCGCAGCGAAAAGGTGTCGACGTCGATGCGGGAACTCTCCTGCCCGCGCGCGACGGTGCTCGGCTCCAGCACAGTGCCGGACACGCCGTCGACGGCGCCGTTCGTGACGGTGAGCTCATCCACCCGGTGCCGGAACCGCAACTCAACGGTGCCGGCCTCGACCCCGGCGCGGACCCGGCGCTCGAACGGCTTGACGACGCCGGGTCCGGTGCCCCAGGTGACGTGGAAGCGCGGCACCGAGTTGCCGTGGCCGGTGGCGTTGTAGCCGCCGCGCTCGGCCCAGCCGACCACCGGGAACCACCGCATGCCCTGCTCGTGTAACCAGGCGCGCTTCTCGCCAGCGGCGAAGTCGACGTACGCCTCGGCCCAGCGCCTCGGCCAGCGGTCCTCGTCGCGGTCGAAGCCCGCGGTGCCGAGCCAGTCCTGCCAGGCCAGCTCGCGGGAGTCGTGGATGCGTAGTCTGCGCTGCTCCGGGCTGTCGACGAAGAACAGCCCGCCGAGTGACCAGTGCGCCTGTCCGCCGAGCGAGGCCTCCGGCTCCTGCTCGACGATGATCACCCGCTTGCCGTTGTCGGCCAGCTCCGCCGCCGCCACGAGTCCCGCAAGCCCGGCACCCACCACGATCACGTCCGCGTCCACTGCGCACCTCACCTTTCGCCGGAGTTGATCGCAGCGTAGTACCCACGGGTAGCCGGAGAAAGGTGAGCGGCGCTCGTATCAGGGGCGCTTGCGGGCTTTCAAGACGCTGTCGTGCAGAGTGGTGCTGGCGACCGAGCGGGTCCTGGTCTCGGCGACGAGCACCTCCCAGCGCACGGGGTCGAGGCCTGCGACGATCTCCTCGGCGGTGACGTGCACGTCGCCGTGCGCGGCGGTGTTCGGATCCGAGGGGTGGTGGCCGACGATGAGCAGTATGCCGCCAGGCGCGACCGCCGCCGCCAGCGTGTGGACCAGTGCTGCGCTCGACGTCGTCGCGTGCACATAGTGGCTGACGACCAGGTCGAAGTGCCCCTCCTGCGGCGTCCAGCTGCTCAGATCCGCCTCGACCCAGTCGACCTCGCCGAGGCTGTCTGCGTGCTCCCGTGCGCGGCGCAACGCCGTGGCGGAGATGTCCACCGCAGTCACCTGCCAGCCGCGTTCGGCGAGCCAGCGGGCCTCCGCGCCCTCGCCGCAGCCGGCGTCCAGGGCCGTGCCCGGCGCGAGATCCGCTGTCTCGGCTACCAGGTGCGGGTTCGGTTCCCGCCCACAGGTCCCGGTGTGGTCTCGGTAGCGATCTTCCCAGTACGCCTTGTCGAAGTGGTCTGCCGTCCGGTATGCCGCGACGGCCTGGCTGGTGTCCTCGGTGACCAGGTCGGCGTTGATCTGCGCCGCCGCGTACGCGCTCGCCGCGGCAGCCGCGCCGACCTGGGCGGCCAGATCGGTGACGTTGCCCGCGACCCACACGCCGGGGACGTCGGTGCGTCCGGCCGCGTCGGCGGGGATGTGCTCGCCCATGCTCGACGGGTGTTCCACCGGCTTCAGTCCGAGGTCCGCCAGGAATCCGGCGCGGGCGACCATATGGGGTGCGACGACGAGCGCGTCGCGGCTGACCACGGTGCCGTCGCGCAGCCGCACGCCGGTGAGCCGGTCGTCGGCGATCTCCAGCGACGTCACCTCGCCGTCCACCACCGTGATGCCCCGTGCGGCCAACTGCTCGGCCTGCTCGCCGGTCGGCGGCAGCGCGTGAGCGAAGAACGTGACGTCGTCGCTGAGCTGTCGGAACAACAACGCCTGATGCACCGACATCGGCCCGGTGGCGATCACGCCGATCGCCTTGTCGCGGACCTCCCAGCCGTGGCAGTACGGGCAGTGCAGCACGTCCCGGCCCCACCGCGCCGACACGCCCGGGATGTCCGGCAGCTCGTCGGTGAGCCCGGCGGTGACCAGGAGTCGGCGCGCCAGGGTCGTTCTCCCATCGGTCAGCGTCACCACGAACCCGGCGTCCTGGCGAATCACGGTGTAGACCTCGCCGGTCGCAACCTGGCCGCCGTAGCCGCGCACTTCCGCCCGGCCGCGTCCCAGCAGTTGCGATGGGCGGATGCCCTCGCGGGCGAGCAGCCCATGCACGCCCGTAGCAGGCGCGTTGCGCGGAGCACCCGCGTCGATCACCACCACCGAGTGTCGGCTCCTGGCGAGCATCAATGCCCCGTTCAGCCCTGCGGCGCCGCCGCCGATCACCACCACGTCGTAGCTGTCGTTCAGCTCATCGGTCACTCAGACCACCTCCGCCACCACTGTGCGAACCTCCGCGCGATATCGGCAAACTGTTTTGCCGTTATGGCAAACTGGTGGGTATGAACGATCTCGACCACGCGCTCGACGCCGTCGGTCCCCGCCTCCGCACGCTGCGCAGCGAGAGGCAGACCACGCTGGCAGACCTCTCGGCGGCGACCGGCATCTCGGTGAGCACCCTGTCCCGGCTGGAGTCCGGCGCTCGCCGTCCGAGCCTGGAACTCCTGCTGCCGCTAGCCAAGGCGCACGGTGTCACGCTGGACGAGCTCGTCGACGCCCCGCCGACCGGTGACCCGCGCGTCCACCTGCGCCCGGTCACCCGGCACGGTATGACGATGCTGCCGCTGACACGGCGGCCAGGCGGCATCCAGGCGTACAAGCTCGTGATCCCTGGTAGCGACCCGCCGAAGGAACCCGACCCGCAGACCCACGAGGGCTACGAGTGGCTGTATGTCCTCAATGGACGGTTGCGCATGGTTCTCGGTGAGCACGATCTGGTGCTGACGCCCGGCGAAGCCGCCGAGTTCGACACGCGCGTCCCGCACTGGTTCGGCGCCGCCGACGCCGATCCGGTCGAGTTCCTCAGCCTATTTGGTAAGCAAGGCGAACGGGCGCATTTGCGCGCTCGCCCCAAGGCGCGGGGCTGACGAACATGGCTTCCTGGGTGGCGAACACGGCGTCGCGAGCGAGGGACACGGCGCGGGGGCGCCGGGGGCTACTCCGCGCGGCGGAAGCTGAGCGTCTCGCCCTCCACGCCGCACAGCCAGAGGTCCTGGGACGCGGCCGCCATGTCGTCCAGGCCTTCCACGATGCTGGCGAAGACATTGCCAGGCACCCAGCCAGCGTCGCCGTTGATCAGCAGGTTGTTGCGGCCGTAGAAGATCGCCAGGTCGGTCGCGCCTGCCGCGCTGTGCGCCTCGCTGCCCGCGTCGTAGCCGTAGGCTGGGTTGCCGATCTCCCACGGCTCGAACGCGAAGTACACGACGTCGCCGGGGATCGGCGTCACCGTAGGGTTCTCCCGCCCCGGCTCCGGATCGGCGAACGGCCTCACCAAGGTGTACACCTCGTTGCGGGCGTACTTCGCGTGGTAGGCCTGATCGCCCTGTGGCAGCGCGCGCCACACCGCGTCGCAGGTGCGGGGCGCCTGCTCGTCGAGCAGGACCGCCCGGCACGAGACGCCGCGTTTGTCCAGGCTGATCGTGATGTAGCGGCTCACGAGGTGACCTCGGAGACGACGTCCGCCCAGATGTCGATCGCGGTGTCGATCTGCTCGGCGTTGACCACCAGCGCCGGGATCATCCGCACCACGTTCATGTGCGCGCCACACATCAGCAGCAACAGGCCCTTCTGCGCGGCCGCCTGCTGCGCCGCCTTGGCGGTCTCCGGGTCCGGCTTGCCGTCCGATGTGGTGAACTCCGAACCCACCATCAGGCCAAGCCCGCGCACGTCGCCGATCTCGGGGTGCTTGGCCGCGACGGAGCGGGCGCCGTCCATCAGCCGCCTGCCCTGCTCGGCGGCGTTGTCGACCAGTCGCTCCTCCTGGATGACGTCCAATGTGGCCAGCGCGGCGGCGCAGGCGACGGCGTTGCCGCCGTAGGTGCCGCCCTGCGAGCCTGGCCATGCCTTGGACATCAGCTCGGTCGACGCGGCGATCGCCGAAAGCGGGAACCCGCTGGCGAGGCCTTTCGCGGTGATCACGACGTCGGGCCGGACGTCGAAGTGATCGTGACCCCAGAACTTGCCGGTGCGGCCGAAGCCGGTCTGCACCTCGTCCAACACGAGCAGGATGCCGTGCTCGTCGGCGCGCTGCCGGAGTCCAGCGAGGAACTCGGTGTTGGCTGGCACGTAGCCGCCCTCGCCAAGCACCGGCTCCACGAAGAACGCCGCGACGTCATTGGCGGGCGCCATCGTTGCGAACAGGTAGTCCAGCTCCTGCAGCGCGAACTTCGTCGCGGTCTGCTCGTCCCAGCCGTAGCGGTAGGCGAACGGGAACGGCGCCACCTGCACGCCACCCATGATCGGCTCGTAGCCGGTGCGGAACCGGGTGCCGCTCGTGGTCATCGACGCGGCTCCGACCGTGCGGCCGTGGAAGCCGCCCTGGAACACCACGACGTTGGGGCGTCCGGTCGCCTGCCTGGCCAGCCGCAGCGCCGCCTCGACGGCCTCGCTGCCCGAGTTGGCGAAGAACAGCGAGTCCAGACCCGATGGGAGCACGTCCCCGAGCCGTTCGGTCAGCCGTTGCAGCGGCTGGTGCATCACCGTCGTGTACTGCCCGTGGATCAGCTTGCCGACCTGCTCCTGCGCGGCCGCGACCACGCGCGGGTGGCAGTGTCCGGTGCTGGTGACACCGATGCCAGCGGTGAAGTCGAGGTGGCGGTTGCCGTCGACGTCGTAGAGGTAGACGCCCTCGCCGTGGTCGACCACGACCGGAGTCGCTTGCTTGAGCAGGGGAGAAAGCTGGGACATGGGGGTACTCCTTTGCTCGGGGATCGCCCAACGCGGGTGGCCATGGGCACGACGGCGGCACGCTTGTAGATTGTCAACAATACTCATAGCATGGCCTCAGATCGCCGAGCAATCAAGTCGGAACCGGCCCGTGGCTTCCCCATAAGGAGCGCAGACATGAACGCGACACCCAGCGAGTCCAGCGTCGTCGACGCGGTGGGCAAGGACCTCTTCATCGACGGCAAGTGGCGGCCTGCCAGCGGCGCCAAGACGCTGCCGGTGCACGACCCTTCGACGGGCGAGGTGCTGTGCGAGGTCGCGGACGCCTCACCCGCCGACGGCAAGGAAGCACTGGACGCCGCCGTCGCCGCGCAGGCGAGCTGGGCCAAGCACCCGCCGCGCGAGCGGGGTGAGATCCTGCGGCGCTCCTACGAACTGCTCATGGAGCGCAACGAGGAACTCGCGCTGCTGATGACGCTGGAGATGGGCAAGCCGCTCGCCGAGTCGCGCGGCGAGGTGGCGTACGCGGGGGAGTTCTTCCGGTGGTTCGCCGAGGAAGCGGTGCGCATCGACGGCGGCTACGCGGTCGCGCCGAACGGCAAGGGCCGGTTCCTGGTGCACCGGCAGCCGGTCGGGCCGTCGCTGCTGATCACGCCGTGGAACTTCCCGATGGCGATGGGCACCCGCAAGATCGGCCCCGCCGTCGCCGCTGGCTGTACCTCGGTGATCAAGCCCGCCGCGCAGACGCCGCTGTCGATGCTGGCCCTTGTCGGGATCATGGCAGAGGCCGGGCTACCGGAAGGCGTCGTCAACGTGCTCACCACAAGCGACTCCGGCGGCCTGATGGAGCCGCTGATCCGCGACGGCAGGGCGCGCAAGCTGTCGTTCACCGGCTCGACGTCGGTGGGCCGCAAGCTGCTTGAGCAGTGCTCCGACAAGGTGTTGCGGACGTCGATGGAGCTGGGCGGCAACGCGCCGTTCCTCGTCTTCGATGACGCCGACATCGACGCGGCGATCGACGGCGCGATGCTCGCCAAGCTGCGCAACATCGGCGAGGCCTGCACTGCGGCGAACCGGTTCTACGTGCAGCGCGGCGTCGCTGACGAGTTCGCCCGCAGGCTCACCGAGCGGATGTCGGCGCAGCCGATCGGGCGCGGCACCGAGGAGGGCGTCGTGATCGGGCCGCTGATCGACCAGGCCGCGATCGAGAAGGTGACCAGCTTGGTCAGCGACGCCGTCGACCGGGGAGCGAAGGTGCTCACCGGCGGCGCTGGCGTGGACGGCGCTGGGCACTTCTACCAGGCGACCGTGCTCACCGAGGTGCCGCAGGACGCCCGGATCACCCACGAGGAGATCTTCGGGCCGGTGGCGCCGATCAACGTCTTCGACACCGAGGATGAGGCCGTCGCCAAGGCCAACGACACCGAGTACGGCCTGGTCAGCTACCTCTACACGCAGGACATCAACCGCGCGCTGCGCGTGTCGGAGAACCTGGAGGCGGGCATGGTCGGGCTGAACCAGGGCATCGTGTCTAACCCGGCCGCGCCGTTCGGCGGCATCAAGCACTCCGGCCTCGGCCGCGAGGGCGGCACCGTCGGCATCGACGAGTTCCTCGAGACCAAGTACGTCGCGGTCGGGCTGAGCTGACGCCCGGTGCGCCTGCCGACGTCCAGGGTCGGCAGGCGCGCGCCGGGGCTACTGCTTCGGACCGTTGCCGTTGTTGCTGTTGGGTTCGCCGTCATCCGGTGACGTCGTGGTGTTGCCGCTCAGCGTCGCGGTGATGAACTCCTGGATGCTTGGCGCGTTCACCTCGGCGTAGACGCCGGGGAATCCGGGGAACGCGCAGCCGACGCCGTAGCTGACGATGCCGATCTGCACGAGCCTGCCGTCGATCTCGTGGAACAGCGGGCCACCGCTGTCACCTTGGCAGGAGTCGGCGAGCAGTTCCTCCGCGCAGATCTCGGTGTCCGGCTCGAAACCCACCAGGGCGTTGCCGCTCATATTCTGGCATCGATCGTCGGCGACGGCCCGGACGTCGGCGCGCTTGAGGTGGCTCGGCGTGGTGGGTGCGCCGAAGAACTCCGTGCCCCAGCCCGCCACGGTCAGCGGCGTGCCCTCGGCTTCGAGGTCGTCGTCGCTCGTGCCTGCCAGCGGGATGGCGGGCACCGACACTCGCTCGGCGAGTTTGAGCAGGGCGGCGTCGTTGGTGCCGTCGTAGTCAGGGTGCACGTGGATCTCGGCGACAGCGACGCGCTGGCCGCCCTCGGCGGCCAGGTCGGTCTTGCCGACGACGACGTCCTGGTCGGACGGCTTGGCGTCCTCGACGCAGTGGGCCGCGGTGAGGACCCACTCCGGCGCGACGACGCTGCCGCCGCAGAAGTGGAAGTCGCCATCCTGCAGCGACGCCATGAACGGGTACTGGCCCTCTGCCGCCTGCTCGCCGCCGACGATGGCCTGAGCGGGTTGCGTCAGGACAACGGTGGCGGCAACGGCGACGGAGGTGGCGATGGCAGCGCCGACCGCCGTGAGCTTGCTCGTGACTCGCACGGAACTCTCCTCTGTCTGCCCGAAGGATTCGTTCCGTGTAACGAGCACAACAGGGAAGCGTCACTCGAAAGAGTGAATACAGTTCAGATCCGCGACGCCCTGACGCGCTCAGCCCGCGATGTCGACGCCATCCGGTGGCACCGAGGGCGGCGGCCCGGAGTGCAGGCTGCTGCCGGGCGCCAGCCGGGTGATCGCGTCCTCCATGTGCGCGTCGAGCAGCTCAAGCACGCGCTGCTCGTCGCCAGCCTTCATCGCCTCGATGATCTCGGTGTGTTCGGTGACCCTGTCGTCGGTGTCCGGGTCGGTGCGCTGGAGCGCGGCCAGGCACATCCTGGTCTCGATCAGCAGAGTGTGGGCCATCCGCACCAGCCTGCGGCTGCCGGAGGCCCGCACCAGCGCCTCGTGGAACCGCAGGTCAGCCTCCGGCAGTGCGTTCGGGTCGGGATCGGCGGCCGCGTCGACCATCCCGCCGAGCGCTTCACTCAGCTCGACGACTGCGCTCTCGGTGTCGCCCCGCATGATGCGGATGGCCGCCGCGCGTTCGATCGCCGCCCGCGATGCGTAGATGTCGTAGACGTCGCCGGGCTCAAGGTCGATCACGAACAGCCCTCGATGCCGCTCGCTGCGAAGCAGGCCCTCCGAGACCAGTCGCTGCATCGCCTCCCGCAGCGGGCCGCGCGAGACCTCGAACCGCGCCGCCAGTTCCGCCTCCCCGAGCTGCGTGCCCGGCGGCAGCGCGCCCGTCATGATCGCGTCGCGCAGTTGCCGCGCGATGATCGACGCCGTCGACTCCCGGTTCACCGGTTCGATGTCAGACAGCATCGGCGTCTCCCTCGCGGAACAATCTGCCGATGCCGTCCGCCCTTGTCGGTGCGCCAGCCAGCCGCAGCCCCTCCCATATGGTGACCTGGTTGGCTGTCAGCACCGGCTTGCCGATGCGCTGCTCGATGGGGTCGATGAGCGCGATCGTCCGCATCGCGGTGTCGGGGATCAGCAGCGCGTCAGCCTCGGGGTGATCGCCTCGGGTGACCAGCTCGGCGACCTCGTCCGGCCGGAGCTGCCCGACCTCGGCCGCGGTGTCGATGCCCGCGCTGGACAGCTGGAGGACGTCGACGCCTTCCGCGGCGAGGAACCCCCTGAACAGCGTGGCGACGTCGTCGGGGTAGCTGGCCGTGATGGCGACCCGCTTCAGCCCGAGCGCGCGCAGCGCCCTGGTGAATGCGAACGATGTGCTCGACGTCGGTGTCCCGGTGACCGCGGCGAGCTTGGTGATCTGCTCGGCGGCGCCGTCCCAGCCGAACACGAAGCTGCCGCTGGTGCAGGCCCACACCACCGCGTCGGGGGAGAGCGGCGCGAGCTGGGCGGCGCCCTCGGCGAGCCGCTGCTCGCTGCCCAGGTCGAGGAGCTCGGCGACGGCGTGCAGGTCGGTGCCGTAGATGTGGGTGACCGACAGCTCAGCGACGTCGCCGAGGAGCCGCTGCGCGAGCGGATAGTCGTCCTCGGCCGCGTGGTCGGGGTAGATGAAACCGATCCGTGTCACCGGCACCTCCTAGCCGCCCTTCGGGTTACCGGGCGGTTTGCTCCGTGAGGATTGTTGACAATCCTAGTAAAAGATACACCGTTCGGGTTAGGCAACCTCGCTGTGCCATCTGCCGGGCCCGACCACCGGCAGGCCCATCCGGACCATGCAGGCCCACATCGTGAGCTGGTTGGCGGTCAGCACCGGCTTGCCGAGCAACTCTTCGAGCGGGTCGATGATGTCGAACGTGGGCAGGTTGGTGCAGCTGACGAAGATCGCCTCCGCGTCGGGGTGGTCGGCGTGGATGATGTGCTCGGCGATGGTGCGGTAGCTGACCTTCCAAATGCCGCCACCGAGGCCGAGGTGGTCGCTGGACACGGTCTCGACGTCGATCTCGGCGAGGAAGTCGTGCAGCTTTTGGGTGAGGTCCTCGACATAGGGGGTGAGCACGGCGATGCGGCGCAGGTTGAGCCGTTGCAGCACCTCGGCCAGCGCGCCCGTCGTCGTCACCGCGTCCGGCGCGCCAGCGTCGCAGATGACCTTGCGCAGTTTGCGTTCGCCGTCGACGCCGTTGATGAAGCTGCCCGAACTGCACAGGTACGCGACGACTTCCGGCTCGACATGCAGCACGTCGCGGGTGGCTGCCGCGACGTGTCTGCTGTTGCTGACCAGGCTCGCCATGTCGAGGCTGACCGGTACCGGCTCGTACGGTGTGCGGGCCAGGTGCAACGAGACCTCGATCGGCACCCAGCGCCAGAGTTCGCGTTCGAGCGCGAGGTCGAACGGCGCGATGATCCCGATGCCGCGCTGGGCCAGTGGCCCCTCGCCAAACGGGAAGTCCAGTCCGGACAGGTCCAAGGCTCACCCCCTCGTTGGTCGTCGGAAAAGGCTGTTTCGCGTTTGCCCCGGGGGATCCCTCGGATTGTTGACAATCATACGATCAACTCATACCGTGTCAACGTGATGGGAGCCGGTGACCGCGTTGAGAGTGCCCCTGTCGTCGCCGTCCTATGCGGGCAGGACCGGCCGCGCGGAATGGAGCCGGTCGAGGAAGCAGCCACCGTCCGCTACGCGGACGCCGCCGAACTGCCGGACGCGTTGCGCGGCGCCGACGTCCTCTTCGTTTGGGACTTCCTCTCCACCGCCGTGCCGGACGCCTGGCCTTCTGCCGACCAGCTGCGCTGGCTGCACATCGCCGCCGCGGGCGTCGACCCGGTGATGTTCCCCGGCCTGCGGGACAGTGACGTCGTGCTCACCAACTCGCGCGGTGTGTTCGACAACCCGATCGCCGAGTACGTGCTCGGGCTGGTCATCGCCTTCGCCAAGGACTTCGCCGGCTCGCTCGACCTGCAACGCGCGGGCACCTGGCGGCACAGGGAAACCGAGCGGGTAGGCGGCAAGCGCGTGCTGATCGTCGGCACCGGCCCGATCGGCAGGACCATCGCGCGAATGCTCGCCGCGGCTGGGTTGTCGGTGGCGGGCGTCGGCAGGCGCGCCCGCGATGGCGACCATGACTTCGGCACCGTGCACGCTTCCGACGACATCGCCGAGCACGTCGGCTGGGCGGACTTCGTCGTCGCGGTGGCCCCGCTGACCGAGAAGACCAAGGGCATGTTCGACCGGCGGGTGTTCGCCGCGATGAAGCCGACCGCACGGTTCATCAACGTCGGCAGGGGCGAACTGGTGATCACCGGAGATCTGGTCGACGCGCTGCGCGCGGACGAGCTGGCCGGTGCCGCCCTCGACGTATTCGAGACCGAGCCGCTGCCCGCCGAGAGCCCATTGTGGACAATGGACAACGTGCTGCTCTCGCCGCACATGTCGGGCGATGTCGTCGGCTGGAAGGACACGCTGGTCGAGGTGTTCGTCGCCAACTTCGAGAAGTGGCTGGCGGGGGAGCGGCTCGACAACGTCGTCGACAAGGAACTGGGCTACGTGCCGATGGGTGCCGGGAGGAACGCATGACCGCGAGTGCTGGGACGTTGTTGACGGCGAGTGAGCTCACGGTCGCGTACTCGCAGGGCGCGGTGTCACCCGTTGAGGCGACGAAGGCCGCACTCGATGCGATCGAGCGCCGCGACGGCGACATCAACTCGTACTGCCTCGTCGACCCGGACAACGCGCTCGCGCAGGCGAAGGCGTCCGAGGAGCGCTGGCGGGAAGGTAATCCGATCGGGTGGCTCGACGGCGTGCCTGCATCCATTAAGGACATGTTCCTCACCGAGGGCTGGCCGACGCTGCGCGGTTCGCTGTGCGTCGACCCCGACCAGCCGTGGGAGGTCGACAGCCCGGTGATGGCGCGGATGCGCGAGGCGGGGCTGGTCGTGCTCGGCAAGAACACCACGCCCGAGCTGGGCTGGAAGGCCACCACCGACAGCAGGCTCGCGGGCATCACCCGCAACCCGTACGACATCAGCAAGACGGCGGGCGGTTCAAGCGGTGGCAGCGCGGCGGCCGTCGCGGCGGGCATGGGGGAGCTGTCGGTCGGCACCGACGCGGGTGGCTCGGTGCGCATCCCCGGCTCGTTCTGCGGTGTCGTCGGGTTCAAGCCGACCTTCGGCCGGATCCCGATGTACCCGGCCAGCCCGTTCGGCGCGCTCGCGCACGCGGGACCGATGGCGCGCTCGGTCGACGACGTCGCGCTGTTCATGGACGTGCTCGCCCAGCGGGACCATCGCGATCCCGGGGCGCTCGCACCGCTGACCGCCAGCTACCGGGAGGCGGTCCGCCGCGACGTCCGCGGGTTGAACGTGGCGTTCTCGGCCGACCTCGGCTACATCGACGTCGACCCCGAAATCGCCGATCTGGTGTCGCGCACCGTGCACACGCTGCAGGAAGCCGGGCTGTTCATCGACAACGCCGACCCCGGCTTCGACGACCCCGCCGACACGTTCGAGCTCCTCTGGTACACCGGCGCCGCCAAATGGCTCAATACCTTCCCGGAGGGCGCCGAGGAGAAGATCGACCGCGGGTTGGTCACCGCGTGGCGGGAGGGCCTGACCTACTCGGCGATGGACTGGCTCGCCGCCGATCAGGCCAGGCGTGGTCTCGGCACGCAGATGGGTGAGTTCCACACCCGCTACGACGTGCTGATCACGCCGATGATGCCGATCCGACCGTTCGAGGCAGGCCACGACGTGCCGCCAGGTGGGCCGTACACCAAGTGGTGGGAGTGGACGCGGTTCAGCTACCCGTTCAACCTCACCCAGCAGCCCGCGATCAGCGTGCCGATCGGGTTCACCTCGGACGGCTTGCCCGCGGGCCTCCAGATCGTCGGACCCCGGCACTCGGACGACCTGGTGCTGGCCGTCGCGCGCCTGGTGCAGGAGGTGCACCCCTGGCGCATGGACATCCCGGCGGGCGAGGTGCACTGAGTCCGGTCAGGCTCCGATGGCGTCGTGGGTGAACGCCGCGATCTGCCGTAGTGCGGCGCGGGTTTCGGGGGAGAAATAGCCCAGCACGGGGAAGGCGTGCACCTGGCCGTGCCAGACCTGGAGCTTGCAGGGCGCGCCTGCCGCCCACAGCCGTTCGGCCATGACCTCGGCGTCGCAGAGCAGCACCTCGGACTCCGCCACCATGATCAGCGACGGCGGCATGCCGGTGAGGTCTTCGTTGACCGGCGAGATCGGCGGCTCGGGGCTTTCTGGGTCGCCGCGCCAGAAATTCGTCAGGTCGGCGAGCTTGTTCACCGGGATGTAGGTGTCGCGCCGCGAGTTGGCATGCGCTATGCGCGCGGTGGAGTCGATGTCGAGCAGCGGGGACGCGGCCACGATGCCGCCCGGTAGCGGCAGCCCGGTCTCGCGGGCCCGCAGCGCCGTCGCGAAGGCCAGGTAGCCACCCGCCGAGTCACCGGCGAACACGATCTTCTCGGCGGGGACGCCGTCGTCGAGCAGATGCTGGTAGGCGGTGAGGCAGTCGGCGACCGAACCGGGGATCGGCGTCTCGGGCAACTGCCGGTAGGCGACCGAGAGCGCGGGCAGCCGGGTGGACGACGACAGCGCAGCGATGCCGCGCCGATGGGTGTTCAGCCCGCAGAAGAAGAACCCGCCGCCGTGGAAGTACAGGATCGCGCCGTCGGTGTGCGGTTGATCCGCGCGGCGCGCCCGTACCCACTCCGCCTCGAAACCATCGAAGGACACCGGAGTGATCGTGGCGTTGCGCGGGGCTGGCGCCCGCGCGGCGAGCCGGTCGAGGCGTTGCAGCGTGGCGATGCTGTTCGGGGACAGCGTTCCGAGTCGGAACACCGAATGCCCCGTTGCCCAGCATGCCGCGTACAGCGCCCGCGACCGGTAGCTCAGCCGCCCGCGTGACCGACCGAGGGTGGCCTTCGGTCGATGTAGTCCCTCCAGCGCCACCCTCGGCCACCAGTGCCGCCTGCCCATCGCCGTCCTCCAGCGCCGTTGCTGTCACCGTTGTCATCCCCAGCGTATCGAAATACTGACAGTATCCGAAATGGTGGGGCCGAGACCGGACTGTCCGGGGTCAGAGCTCCGCGCGAAGCGTGGTGAGGAGATCGATGCTCTTTTCCGGGGTCGCCGCTTGGACGGACAAGACGTCGATGACCTTGAGGTACTGCTCGATGTCTTGGCGCTTGTCGAGGTAGAGGGCGCTGGTGAGCTGTTCGAGATAGACGATGTCGGGCAGGTCGGTATCGGGGAAGCGGAGGAGGCTGAACGGGCCGCCCGCTGCGGCGTGCCCGCCGACGGAGTTGGGGAGCACCTGCACCGTGACGTTGGGCAGTTCGGTGGCCGCGATGAGGTGGTCGATCTGGGCGCGCATGACGTCTGAGCCGCCGATGGCTCGGCGTAGCGCCGCTTCGTCGATGATCGCCCACAGGGTAGGCGGGTTGTCGCCGGTGAGCATCTGCTGGCGGTGCATCCGCAGGTCGATCCGCCGTTCGACTTCGGAAGCCGGCTCGTTCGCGTGGCCGAGGAGGGTAACCGCACGAGCGTAGTCGGCGGTTTGCAGGAGGCCGGGGATGAACTGGTTCTCGTAGTTCCTGATGACGCGGGCCGCCTGTTCGAGCCCGAGGTAGGTCTCGAACCAGGACGGCAGCAGGTCGTTGTACTTGTGCCACCAACCCGGCTCGTTGGCCTGGCGGGCCAGCGCCACCAGGGCCCCGCGCTGGTCGGGGTCGGTGACCTGGTAGAGGGTGAGCAGGTCGCGGATGTCGCGTTCCTTGAACCCGACCTGACCGCGTTCCAGCCGGCTGATCTTGGCGTGCGAGGCGCGGATCGCGTCGCCCGCGGCTTCCCGGCTGATTCCCTGCCGCTGTCGAAGCTGGCGAAGCTGGCCGCCGAGCGTGATGCGCAGCACCGTGGGGCCACCGCCAGCCGGAGCGAGCGGCAGCGGCTCGTCAGCTGGTGGTTGGCCTACTGATGGGGTCATGCGTGCGCTCCTCGACAGACGAGCCACTAGTGTGCCATGCGGGCCATATGGTGACGCAACGGTCAGCTGAGGGTCATGACGAGCCGACGAGGTCGTCCAAGTCGCCCTGCTTCGCACTCGCGATGAACGCGCCGATCTCGCTGCGGGTGTAGACCAACACGACACCCTGCGGGTCGCGGGAGTTACGAAGGCCGATCTCTCCGGTCGGCAACTGTGCCAGTTCCACGCAGTTCCCACTTGGGTTGCTGCGCGAGCTCTTGCGCCAGATCACGCCAGGCCAGCGGGTGTGGTCAGCGTCGGCTCTGTCTGTCGCCATGGATGCTGCCTTTCGTGGCATGCCGGCAGCGCTAGTCGCGCCGGGCGATTTTACGTCTGTTCTTGCGAACGTTCTTGCATCTGCAAGGTTCGTTCGGCACAGTAGCAGCGGGATGGACAACGCAGCAGGCGCGGGGCGATCCGGGGGAGGCTAGGCATGAGCATGGCCGTAGCGCTGGGAGTGATCGGCGCTCTCGCGTGCTGGCTGATGGTCGCGCTACGTCGTGGCCGCGCGTTGGAACAGCGACTGCGCGCCGCGGAGCGCGCCGCGCAGACCGACTGGCTGACGGGGCTCGCCAACCGTGCCGGCCTGCGGCGCGCGATCGATGAGCTGCGCACCGCCACGGACCGCGACGAGCACGTCGCGGCGCTCGCACTCGACGTCGACGGATTGAAACCGATCAACGACCACTACGGCCATCCGGTCGGCGACCAGGTGCTGGTACAGATCGCCCGCCGCATCACAGCGGTGCGGGCGCGCACCACCTGCATCGCCAGGGCTGGGGGCGACGAGTTCGTCGTCCTACTCGACAGCTACCCCGATGCAGCGCAGGCGGGCCGCTACGCCCGATGGCTCGCGGACGAGCTGACCACAAGCATCGGCAGGATTCACATCGCCGACCACCGGCACATCACCATCACCGCGAGCGTCGGCGTCGCCATCCAGCCCGCGCACCGCATCGAAGATCTGCTCGCCGATGCCGACAGGGCCATGTACCGCGCCAAGACCGGCGCAATGCACGCCGCAGCCCGCCCGCGACTCGTCGGGGCGCCACGTCATCGACTACCCGACTCACCCGAACCCGATCAGCGGGACATCCACCTGGCCACGGCCGAAAGGAGAACCGACCATGTCCACGCCAACACCCGCCGCGGAGTCACCGGCACGCTGCCGCCGCCGACAGTGCCAGCAGGACTCGATCGGCCGAGGTTTGTGTCTTAAGCACTATGGCCGCTGGCAGCTTGGACACGACCCGCTCGAGCTGCCAGGCGACTCGGCACCCGCACCGCGGCGCACGGTGTGGACGCCAGCCAACATCTCCAGTTAGCAAGAAGACCGAAAGTAAGACGACTGGCATACTCGTTCGACCAGCCAGTCAGGCTTACTTTCGGTCGGATTGGTATCTACCGGCACAGTTAGCGACGCCGGGTGGGTTCCTGGCGACGGTCCGTTGCCGCTATGGTCACACGAAAACTCACCCCGCGAACATGGCGGCGAACGAAGGGCGCGATGACAACCAACGACCACCCCGCCGAGATCGATGTCCCGCTTGACAAGCCCACATCCGCACGTGCCTACGGCTGGATGCTTGGCGGCAAGGACAACTACGAGGTCGACCGCAACAGCATTCAGACCGTCGTGCAGGAATTCCCCGGGTGCGTAGACATCGCCCGGCAGAACCGGCAGTTCCTCTACCGCGCCGTGCGCTACCTGGTCCGTGACGCGGGAATCACGCAGTTCATCGACATGGGCTGTGGCCTGCCAACCGACAACAACGTCCACCAGGTCGCGCAGCAGTTCAACCCCGAAACCCGCGTCGTCTATGTCGACATCGACCCCATCGTGCTCGCCCACGGCAGGGCGCTGCTGGCAAAGGACTCCGCCACCACCGTCATCACCGCCGACATGCGCGAGCCGGAGACGATCCTCGAACACCCGGACACCCGCAGGCTCATCGACTTCAGCGAGCCGGTCGCCGTGCTGTTCCTGTCCGTCGGCCACCACCTCCAGGACAGCGATCCGGGAGAAGGCCCCCGCCACGCGCTACGCCACATCATCGATGACCTTGCCGTTCCTGGCAGCCACCTCGCCGTCTCCCAGGTCGTCATCGACGACCCCGACCGAGGCGCTCACATGTCCGCCACGCTCAACGGCTTTGGTGTTCCCTGGCAGACCCGCACTCCCGCCGAAGTCGACGCGCTGCTCGATGGGCTACACCCTGTCGAACCGGGACTCGTCGACCTCAAGGACTGGCGCCCCGACCCCGCCCAGCCGCCACTAGAGCCGGTTCCGACAGCCTTGCACCCCTACGTCGGAGTCACCAAGACCAACACCGAGGTCTACGAATACGGTGGTGTCCTCAGGAAAGCGGCGTAACTAGTTCGCGCCGACGGCGGTGGTCAGCTCGGACAGCGCGGTGTCGAGGTGCACCAGCATCCGCTGCAGGTGCGGCACGCTGTTGCGGCAGCCGGTGATGCCGACGTCCAGCATGCCGTTGTTGCTGGTCAGCGTGATGTTCAACGCCTGGCCGTCGAGGCAGATCGATGCCGGATAGACGCCGTCGAGCTTGGCCCCGTTGAAGTACATCGGTCGCCTCGGCCCCGGCACGTTGGAGATCACCAGGTTGAACGCGGGCCGGGTGTGATCAGCGACGCCGGGGATCGGCGTCAGCCCGAGCGGTGAGACGTTCAGCGCCGACAGCAGCATGACCTGGATCGGACTCAGCCCCGCGAACAGCCGCTTGCCACCTCGCATCGAGGCCGCGACCCTGGCGAGCCTGCGCGCCGGGTCCGACTCGTTCGTGCCAAGATCGCACAGGATCGCCCCGACCGCGTTGCCGCCCTCGGCCGCCGCATCACTGCTGCGCAGCGAGACCGGCACCATCGCGGTCAGCTGCGCGTCGGGCAGCGCGCGGTGCTCGATCAGGTAGTCCCGCAAGGCGCCGGAACACGTCGCGAGCACGACGTCGTTGACGGTGGTGCCACTGGCCTTGCCGATGCGGCGGAACGACTCGATCGGCCACGACTGCGCCGCGAAGCGTCGCGCGCCGCCGATGGAGACGTTGAACATCGTGCGCGGCGCCTGCATCGGCAGCGGCACCGAGTGCTCCCGCATCGCCTCGCTCAGCGCTCGCACCGCCGTCGGCCCGAAGCCGGCGAAGTCGCTTGCCAGCCCCGTCATCCGTTGCCACAGCGAGCCGCCGCCGGTCTTCGGGCGCTTCTTGCCGGGTCGCAGCTCCCACGGCGCGTGGCAGTCCCGCGCGGACGGGTCATCGGTGAGCGCGTTCTGCATCAGCCGCAGCGCGGACATGCCGTCGAGCAGGGCGTGGTGCACCTTGGTGTAGATCGCGAACCGGTTGTCAGAGAGCCCCTCGACGAAGTGTGTCTCCCACAGTGGCCGGTGCCGGTCGAGCAGCGTCCCGTGCCAGCGGGACGTCAGTTCGAGCAACTCCCTGATCCTGCCAGGGGTGGGCAGCGCCGAACGCCGCACGTGGTACGAGAGGTCCATTTCGTTGTCCTCCGACCAGAGCGCCTGTCCGAGCGAGTTGACCGGGCTCATCGGTTTCTTCTGGAAGAGCCGGGCCACCTCGGCGCGGTCGAGCAGATCGCGGTAGATCGACGCGACGTAGTCCTCGCCAGCGCCGTCCGGCTTGCTGAACAGTTGCAGCCCGCCGACGTGCATCGGATGTTCCCGCGACTCCATGAGCAGGAACATCGAGTCGGTGACCGGCATGAGTTGCATCGGCGAACCGCCTTGTGTTGTGGGGACGGGGTGCTGGCGAACGCGGTGGACGTGGTGCGCCGCCTCGCTGCGACGCTTTCTTGTGGGAAACGAGCATTTCCCGTGCGGGGTCACAATCCTACTGTCCCCATGTAACCGCGCGGTGTCACTGCTGTGTCACCGCGTGGGCGTGATGCCGTCCGGCTGCATCGGGCCGGGGCCCGGTGACCACCAGCCGGGATGCACTTCGGTGCCCTCGATGACGTGCGGCAGGACGCCATGCTCCAGCGGTTCGATCTGTTTGAGCTGGCCCCAGGACTGTTTCGGCTCGCCCGCGAGGAAGCTCGGTACCTCGGACTGATCGGCGACAAGATCCAGCCAGCCGAGCGGCCCGCCGCCGCTGCTGTCCGACCAACCAGCCTCCGCGGCCAGCTCGCCCGCCGTGATGCGGTAGGCAGGCACCTCGCTGATGCCGTTGTAGGTCGTTGGCAGCCGCAGACACGGGTAGACGAACGCCGTCGGCCAGTCCATGTACGCCGATTCCGCGTCGATCCGCGCGGTCAGCGTCGTCAGCGACGGCACCCTCGGCGCGGTGGCGGCGATCCAACCCTCGTCGGTGAGGTCGTTGTCGGTGGCGACGATGCGGACCGCGCTCGCCTCGCTGTCGACGTCGTCCTGGAAGATCCTGGCGTCCTCCCAGCTCCTCGCGGCGTCGAACGGCACGGGCATCTGCTTGCGTTCGAGGACATCGATGCCGCGCGGGGTGCGCTTGCCGTACTCGGCCGACAGCGAGATGCCGACGCCCTGCCCGCCTGCGACCGAGACGACGAGTTGCTTGGTCAGTTGTTCCTCGCTGAGCTGGAACCACTGCGAGCGCAACGTGCCGGTCGCGCCTTGCGGGTGATCGTAACTGCTCCACATCGGCACCAGTTCGGGGCTGAAGCCCTGTGGCGGTGCGCCGAGCGGGTCGTCACGTCCGACCGACTGGTTGTGAAAGCCGGTGGTGGACATCCGGTACTCGTCGGGTTTCTCGACGAGTACCGTCTTGCCGCCGGTGCGTTTCCTGTCGTCCTTCTTGGTGTCTCGGAGCTTGCCCCCGTTGCTCGTGATGCTCGCCTGCGTGGCGTTGCCCCCGGTGTCCTTCTTGTCGTCGTCCGGTGGCAGGGTGCGCTGTCGCTCGGGTGGGTACGCGGCCAGCACGTTCGCCACCGGGTCCTCCTCGACGAGGACGTGGTCGGACATGTTGCAGCTCGAGCTCATCAGGTGGTCGATGTTGGCCGCCGCGAGGCTGTAGCTGGCGCGCTGGTGGTAGCCCGCGGTGGCGACAGTGGCGAACTCCGACAGCGCGAACAGTCCACACACGATCGTCAGCGACGTGGAACTGAGCGCCAGCGCGCGGGAACGGCGTTCCGGCTGTCGGGGCGGCGCGCCCGGCCGTTGTGTGCGGACGTTCTGCACCAGCGCCACCACCGCCGCGACCACGGCGGCGAGCAGCAGCATCGTTGACACCTTGAGCGGGCCGATCGCAGGCGCCGACGTCGACCACGGCACGCCAAGCTGCGAGGCGAACCAGTACGAGTTCGGTCCCGTCGTCGCGAGTGCGGCGACCACGAGGAGCGCGGCGAGGAAGGCGTTGCGGTTGCGGGCGGAACGCAGCACCGACTGGCTCGTCGCCAGCGCCGTCAGCGCCGCCATCGCCGCGCCGACCCCGGCGAACGCGCCGAAGTGGTGCGTCCACTTCGTCGGCGTGAGTGCGAGCAGCAGGAAGAACAGCGCCACCGTGCCGATCAGTCTGCGGCTCGGGCCGAGTGCCGCGCCGGGAATCCTGCCCCTGCGCAGCATCACCACCAGGCAGGCCATGGTGCACAGGATGATGAGCAGCACAGGGAAGCGGCGGGTCAGCGAGTCGTCCCCCGCGCCGCCACCGCCGCCGAACAGCAGGTCGTAGCGGGTGAACTCCTGGAACCACGCCAGGTTCGGCCCCACCTGGGTGCGCAGCCGCGTCGCCTCGGCGACGGTCGCCAGCGTCTGGTCGGCGAAGACCACCATAAGCACAGCGACGCCTGACGCCGCGATCGGCGTCAGCACACCGATCCAGCCGGTCCCCGCGCGCTGGCGAAGCAACTGGAACAGCGGCTTCGCGGCCACGATGAACGGCGCGATCGCGATGAGCCCGGTCGGCGTCGCCGCAAGCGCGAACGCCGCTGCGATCACGCCAAGACACACCGGCAATAATCGCCGGGTGACCAGCGCGCGCTCGACCGCCGCGATGGCAAGCAGCGCGCCGACGGCGGCCACCGGCTCAGGGCGCACACCGTTGTTGAACGGCATCCACCACACCAGGAACACGGCGGCCGCGGCCCAGCCCGCGGCGGTCGAGTTGCGCACCTGGGTGCCGAGCCGGGGCAGGATCTCACGGCTGATCAACAGCCATGCGATCACCGCGAGCAGGAACGACGGCAGTCTGATCCACGGCGGCGCTGTTGACACCCAGGTCATGACCTCGGTGAGGTGATAGAACCAGCCGAACGGCGCTTCCGCGACGCCGAACCAGCGGTGGTAGTTGGTCAGATAGCCCGCGTCGTCCGCCACCCGCGCCATCGAGAGGATGTAGCCGTCGTCCGAGGTGACCGGGCCGATGACCACCCACAGGCCGAGCGCGCCGATCACGGTCGCGTCGCGTCCGGTGAGCTTCCACCAGCCGATCGGAGCCCAGCGCGGCGCTCGCCGGGCGAAGCGGGTATCGAGCCTGCTCACCGCGATCAGGCAGCCGATCAGCGACAACGTCCCGACGAGGGTGGCCGCCGTCTTCCACACCGTTGGCGCGGACTGGTAGCGGGTGTCCGGGGTGATCGACACGGTGAGCCCGTCGATCGGGTGGCGTTCGGAGGTGATGTCGGTGTAGATGCCGACGACTCTCGGCCGGATGTCCTGTTCCTGGTCGAACACCACCGTGCCGGCGATGCTGATCACGGTTCGGGTGGCCGTCGACGAGTAGCTGATGTCGCAGCTGGTCGGCGGCAGTCGCTGCGAGACGATCTGCTGGCCTCGGTTCACCGTGGTGAACGTGTCGTTCTTGACCCGCAGGTACATGCCAGCGCCGGTGTCCATCCGCTGGTGCGGCACGGTCGAGAGCAACACGCCGCCGGTCGCCGCGTCGTCGTCGAGGGACTTGACGGTGTCGCAGGGAATGGTGACGTCGATGTGCTGCGCCCAGTAACCGGTCAGCGGTGCGTTGACCGGGCTGGTGTCGCCCGCGTGCGGCCATTCGATGCGCGCCGTGTCGTAGGTCACTGGCAGTAGCGGAATCGCCAGCGCGCAGGCGGTGGCAAGCACGCCGAGGACGGTCGCGAGCAGCCGCCAACGCCGGTGTGGGGTCGAGCGACGTGCCGACCGCCCCGATGGGTGTGTTGGTGCCGTCGCGTCCGTTGAGCCCGGGTTCCCCACCTCGTCGGCGGTCTCAGCGCCGCCCCTCGTATCCCTTCGTG
>WHUD01000559.1:322-598 GCA_009377385.1 Actinophytocola sp. | reverse complement strand
CCTCGCGCTGTTGCAGCAGATCGCCGCCCGGTCGGGCCGGAGTCTGTCGACCGCGGACCCGTCCTTGGATCTCACGCTGCCGGACGGGTCACGGCTGGCGGCGATGGTCGCGACCGTGCCACACCCAGTGGTGACGATCCGCCGGTTCCGGATCAACCAACTGGATCTGCGTGGCCTGGCGAAGCTGGGCACGCTGGACCCGTTGCTGGTGGCGTTCCTGCGGGCCGCGGTGCGGGCGCGGAAGAACGTCATCGTCACCGGCAGGATGAACGCTGG
>WHUD01000559.1:0-312 GCA_009377385.1 Actinophytocola sp. | reverse complement strand
AAGGAATACGAACTCGGGTTGCACGAGATGCCCGACCTGCACCCGCGGGTCGTGGCGATGCAAGCTCGCGAACCCAACCAGGAAGTCACCGCGGACGGTCGCCTCGCCGGCGAGGTCACCCTGCAGACGCTGGTGACCGACGCGTTGCGGCACAACCTGACCCGGATCATCGTCGGCGAGGTCCGCGGCGACGAGGTGATCCCGATGCTCGAGGCGATGACCACCGGTGACGGGGGTTCCCTGTGTACCCTGCATGCGCGGTCGGCCCGGCACGCCCTCGACCGCCTCGCCACGTTGTGTCTACGCACCGGC
>WHUD01000558.1 GCA_009377385.1 Actinophytocola sp. | reverse complement strand
TTCTCCACCGCCTTGTGCGACCGAGCGGGCCGCGTGGTCGCGCAAGGCCTGTGCCTGCCCTTGCATCTAGGCGCGATTCCGGACGCTGTAGAACATCTGCTCGACCGCTACGGTGGCCGGATCCACCCCGGGGATGTCTTCATCCTCAACGACCCGAGCCAGGGCGGGATGCACCTGCCTGACATCTTCCTGTTCCAGCCTATCCACCTTGACGGCGAGTTGATCGGTTTCGCGGTGTGCGTCGCGCACTATCCGGACATCGGCGGTCGGGTCGCGGGTGGCAACGCGGTCGACTCCACCGAAATCTTCCAGGAGGGCCTGCAGATCCCCGCGGTCAAACTGTATGACCGGGGCATCCGCAACGATGCGCTCCAAGCGATGATCCTGCGCAATGTGCGCGTTCCGGCAGCCGTCGCCGGCGACCTAGCGGCCCAGCGCGCCGCCTGCCGTGTCGGGGAGCGGCAGTACATCGTGCTTGCGGAGCGGTACACGCCGGACGGACTGCACCAGCTCATCGACGAGTTGCTCAACCGCACCGAACGCCGGGTGCGCTCGGAACTTGCGCGGTTGCCCGACGGCCAGTACGGCTTCGCCGACTAC
>WHUD01000557.1 GCA_009377385.1 Actinophytocola sp. | reverse complement strand
CGTTATGACACGCTCAATCCCTCGCTAAATTGACCAGGCTTTTGCATAAGCCTCTGTGTGTGCCTGCGTCTTCGCGGACGTCACAGCCGTGTAGGCCTGCCTCGCGCCCGCGGTACGGGACACGCGCGGCGCCCCGACGTTCGCCGCAATTTCGCGGCATTCGCGCATTCGACTACGCGCATGGGGCTGTCAGTAGCGCCAGCTATTCATGGCTGACATTTCTGGTGCCATGGAAATCCGCGCCTATCGCCGCTGCCACTCGTCCATCGCGGCGCGCAGCGCGTTCAGTTGCTCGATGATCGCGGCGAGGCGGCCTTCGATGCGATCGAGCCGAGCTGTCACGGGGTCGGTCATGTCTTCGTGCGGCTCGCCCACCGCAGGCGGCTTGCGGTCGTGCAGCACCGCGCTCAGGTGCTGCGGATGCCAGTCCAGCGCCTCGGACAGCGCTTCGAGCGTGCGGTCACTGCGATGTCGCTGGGCGGAGTTGTGCTGAATCTCGCGCACGGTGGCTGGCGAGACGCGCGAGCGGTCGGCGAGCTCGCGCTGCTTCATCTTCAGCTCAGTCAAGCGCTCGCTAATGGCGTCAGCGACCGCCGCCCA
>WHUD01000556.1 GCA_009377385.1 Actinophytocola sp. | reverse complement strand
CTTCGCGGTCAACGTGGCGCTGCCGGCGATCGGCGCCGATCTCCAGGCGAGCGGCGCCACCTTGCAGCTCGTCGTCGCCGGCTTCGGGGTCGCATACGCGCTGCTGCTCGTTCTCGGCGGGCGGCTCGGTGACCATCTCGGCCGGCGGCGGATGTTCCTCGTCGGGATGGCCGCGTTCACCGTCACCCGGCTGGCCTGTGGGCTTGCCCCCAGCGCGGGAGTGCTGGTCGCGGCCAGGGTGGTCCAGGGAGCAGCGGCGGCGTTCCTCGTGCCGCAGCTGCTCGCCACCATCCAGGCGACCACGACGGGCACGCGCCGGGTCCGGGCGATCGGGGCGTTCGGCGCGATGGGTGGGGTGAGCATGGTCGTCGGCCAGCTGCTCGGCGGCGACTGGCAGCGCCCCGACCGTTCGCTGGAGATCCAGCTCGCCCTCCAGCTGCACCGGGTGCATGCCGTCGGCTGACCCGCGCCGTCGCTGGCATCACGGCCACTCGGTGGGCAGCGGCAGCGCCGCCGGGTTGGTGCGCTGGACGATCTCCGTCAGGGCCCGGTGCACGTACGGCTCTCCCACCAACAGGTGCCGCGCGCCCTCGACACCGAC
>WHUD01000555.1 GCA_009377385.1 Actinophytocola sp. | reverse complement strand
CTGACCGCGATCGTGATCTCCTTCGGGGTGCTCGCGTTCCTGCTGGCGCTGGCCTACCGCAGTTGGGTGCTGCACCGCGAGGACGAGGTGGAGGACGACGTCGAGGACCGCCGCATCGCCCGGCTGCACCAGCGCGAACGGGAGCGGCGTGCCGGCGGCGAGCCTGGAGCAGGGGACGAAGCCGAGGCGGCCACGGGGAGACGCCGGTGAACGTCCTGCTGCCCCTGCCGATCGTCCTGCCGCTGCTGACGGCGGCGGCGTCGTTGGCGCTGACCGGCCGGCACGCGGCGCAGCGGGTGCTCAGCGTGACGGCGAGCGCCGCGACCTTGGGCGCGAGCGTCGCACTGCTGCTGCGGGTCGACGCCGAGGGCACGCTCGCCACCCAGATCGGTGGTTGGCCGGCGCCGTTCGGCATCACCCTGGTCGCCGATCGGCTGTCCACCATCCTGCTAGTCGTGGCCGGGCTGCTGGCCCTGGCGGTCCTGGTCTACGCGCTCGGTCAGATGACCGAGCAGCAGGAGCGGCTGTCGTTCCACCCGGTCTACCTGGTGCTGGTCGCCGGGATCTGCGCGTCCTTCCTCACCGGTGACCTGTTCAACCTG
>WHUD01000554.1 GCA_009377385.1 Actinophytocola sp. | reverse complement strand
CTCCTGCCACTTGTCATTGCGGCTGACCGGAAATATCTGGATTTACAATCCACCGCCACGTGACAAGTGGCAAGAGGATGACAATCGCCATAAGGTCAGCTGGCCGCCGCCTGCCCCCAACCTGCGAAGTCAGCCGATGGAGCGCAACTGCGGGAGGAGAGCGGCGGCTTGCTCGGCCTGTGCTTCGGCGGTCCCGCCCATCACGATCAGGATCACTTCACCGACGCCGACCTTGGCGTAGGACTCAACCAGCCGCGGGACGTCGTCCGTCGCCGCAGGTTGGCCGGCAAGCCCGGAGCCGGCGGCGTCGCTCGGCAGCCGGAGCTGGGCCGTCCGGCGAATCTCGGCCGGGTCGCGTCCGACGTCGGCGCAGTGCTGGTCGAGGACGGCGCTGAGCTCGGCGAGCTCATCCGGCGTGCCATCGGGCAGGTTCCAGACGTCGGCGTACTGTGCGGTGATCCGGAGCGTTCGCTGGCGTCCCCGCCCTCCGATCCAGATCGGCGGGTACGGCTCCTGAACCGGCTTGGGTTCGGCGATCGCATCGGTGAGTTGGTAGTGGTTGCCGCCGAACGTGGTGCGCGGTCGGGTCCACAGCGACCGGAT
>WHUD01000553.1:234-603 GCA_009377385.1 Actinophytocola sp. | reverse complement strand
GGGTACGACGAACCGCCGACAGACTGGTCGGGATTTCTCACGATGTGCCACAAGCTCAAGGCGAAGGGCCTCGTGCCGATCGCCTGGCCCGGCGGAGAGCCGGGCAACGCCGGCCACCTGCTCAACTCGATGGTGATGAACAACGCGCCCGTCGACGACATGTTCGCGAGGATGGAGGCGGGCGAGTTCACGGTGACCGAGGACTGGTACGTGCACACGCTGGAGCAGTACGCCCAGCTCCGTCCGCACTTCCAGAAGAACTCGACGG
This sequence comes from Actinophytocola sp., assembly GCA_009377385.1. GTDB lineage: Bacteria > Actinomycetota > Actinomycetes > Mycobacteriales > Pseudonocardiaceae > Haloechinothrix_A. The sequence continues at coordinate 335 of WHUD01000553.1, read as the reverse complement.
GTACCCAGGTCGAGCCGGCCGAGCAGATGTTCGTCGAGGAAGAGGCCGCCATGCTGGCGACCGGGTCCTTCCACATCATCGCCCTGCGCGACCTCGGTGCC
>WHUD01000553.1:0-224 GCA_009377385.1 Actinophytocola sp. | reverse complement strand
CGGAAGTGAGCGCTCCAACCGCGACTCGCGGTGCCGCTCCGGGACCGCCCACGTCCCGGCGTGGACGGTCCCGGCTCGCCCGCCTGCTCGGCCAGGCCGGAGGCGGCGCGCATGTACACCCGGCGCTCTACCTGTTCCCAGTACCCGCGCTGGTGCTCTACGTGATCTTCTTCGCGATCCCTACTGGGCAAGCGATTCAGTACGCGGTCACCGACTGGGACGGC
>WHUD01000552.1 GCA_009377385.1 Actinophytocola sp. | reverse complement strand
GGGTCCCGCCGGTGAGGAGCCACCCGCCGAGCGCGACCACACCGGCACCCACGATGAGCGCCGCCCAGGGCAATGCGCTCGTGAGCGCCCGGGCGCCTGCGGACAGCAGCAGCCCCGCGGCGCCGAACACGACGACGAACCCGACCGTCACCGTCAGGCCGACCCGCAGCGCCCGCGCGATCGCGGTCACGCGGTCGGGGACCTCCTCGCCGTCGGTGAGCCCGAGGAAGAACGACAGATACGCGGGCAGCATCGCGAAGCCGCAGGGGTTGACGGTGGCCACGAGGCCGCCGGTGAAGGCCAGCAGGAACGGGGCGTTCTCGAGCACGCTCAGCCTTCGAGGAGGTGGTCACGGACGAGCGCGTCGAGCTCGGCTCGCGTGAGCGCGCCGGTGTGACGCACCACCACCGCTCCGCCAGCGTCGACAAGCGCGGTCGTGGGCATGCCGAACCCGCCGAACGCGGTGAACAAGGCGCCATCGGGGTCGCGGGCGAGGTCATAGGTGACGCCGGTCCGCTCCACCACCTCCAGCGCAGCGTCCTCGGCGTCCTGCAGGTTCACCCCGAGGACGCTGCACTGGAGGTGGTGGAGCGGACCGGCGTCA
>WHUD01000551.1 GCA_009377385.1 Actinophytocola sp. | reverse complement strand
CGCGTCCAGCGCGGCGACGAGGGCGACTTCGCGGCCTGGCTGGCCGCCGAACACGACCCCGAGGACCAGGGACTGCAGGACATGTGGGAAACCATCGTCACCACCGGGCGCCGCAGCAGCGAAGTGGTCAAGCTGCGCTGGGACTGCCTCGGCCGCTACAGCGGTCTACCGATGTTCTGGCACGACCAGACCAAGGTCGGCAACTACGACGCGGCGATCCGCATCCCCGAACGCCTCTACCAGCTGCTCGCCGCACGGCAGACCAAGACTCTGGACCGCTACCTCGCCCGCCACGGGCACCGGCCCACCGGCGCCGAGCGCGCAGCCCTGGCGCTGTTCCCCAGCAAGGTCTTGAACACCGACGGCACCGCCTCGATCTCCTACCAGTGGTTTCACACCCACTTCAAATCCTGGGTCGACGGTCTCGACCTCGGCCGATGGGTCCCGCACCAGGCCCGACACACCCTAGCCACAAATCTCCTGCGTCACGGCGCCACGTTGTCGCACATCCGCCGCTACCTCGGTCATGTCTCCGACCGGATGGCGGAGCACTACATCAAGGTCGCGGTTTCGGAGATCGAGGACGTCCTCCAGCACGTCTGGG
>WHUD01000550.1 GCA_009377385.1 Actinophytocola sp. | reverse complement strand
GATGCGGTGCATCTGGCCAGCGTGCTCGCCATCGGCGCCAGCGACACGCTGTTCGCCGCATGGGACAAGCGGCTGCGCTCGGGAGCCGAGACGGCCGGGCTCCAGCTTGCCCCCGCAGAGTAGCTGTTTTCTCCTCGCCGCACCGCCCGATACAGCCCGAGCCACGCAGCCACGCCGTACGCGCCCTATGCGGGATGTAAAGGACGCCGTTCGCGTGTGAAGCGTTTCCTCGGGCTGCGCCCGGTGCTTGGTGAGACCCGGGCTGAAAAGGCTACAGTTAGGTGACTCCTTATCTGTGATGCGGACCCCCGTAAAGTGAGGATCCGTTGGTCGTTTCCGTTGTTCTGGCCTCGTCCTCGCCCGTGTGCGGGCGTGGTGGACCGCAGCCGGGGTCAGGGTGGAGCGCCCGCAGCGGTAGCGAGGACGAACGACCTTGATGCCGGCGAGGATCGGCCACATGCTTCGGCTCGGGTTGGGCGAGGCTGACGCGTCGTTCAGGTCATGGGCGGCCACCTCCCGGGGTTCGACGCGAACGGGGCGGTGTGTGCCGCTGGGGAATGTGGCGCGCGCCGGCGCCCAGCCTTATCTGGGTCCACGGACAGTG
>WHUD01000054.1 GCA_009377385.1 Actinophytocola sp. | reverse complement strand
CACGTTGATAAGCGAAGGCTTGCCCGACTCGCGGGCCCGCTCCAGCGCTGGGCGGATCTCGGCCGGGTCGGAGACGTCCTCGCCGTAACCCCCAAGCAGCCGGGCGAACTCGCCGTAGCGGATGTCACCGAGGGTGTTGCCGACGCGGCCGCGGGCATCGCCGTATTTGGCGGCCTGGCCGTAGCGGATCTGGTTCATCGAGGAGTTGTTGCCGACGATGCCGATGAACGGCAGGTCGAACCGCACCAGCGTCTCGAAGTCCCAGCCGGTCAGGCTGAACGCGCCGTCACCGAAGAGGCACACGACTTCCTTCTCTGGGCGGGCGTACTTGGCCGCCATCACGAACGGCACGCCGACGCCGAGTGTCCCGAGTGGACCGGGGTCCATCCAGTGTCCTGGCGACTTCGGCTGCACCACCTGGCCGGAGAACGTGACGATGTCGCCGCCGTCGCCGATGTAGAGCGAGTCCGGCGTGAGGAACTCGTTGATCTCGTGCACCAGCCGGTACGGGTCGATCGGCGATGCGTCGGAGAGCTGCCGGGGCAGCCGCTTCTCGTAGGCCTGCGTCTCGACCGTGCGCAGCTCCTCCAACCAGGGCTTGCGACGGTTCGCGCCGTTGTCGACGCGGCCGGACGCGGCCTGCGTCACCGAGCTGAGGACCAGCCCGGCGTCGCCGACGATGCCGAGGTCGACGTCGCGGTTCTTGCCGACGGTGCGGTAGTCGAGGTCGATCTGGACGACCGTGGCGTCGGTGGAGAGCCGCTTGCCGTAGCCCATCCTGAAGTCGAACGGCGTGCCGACGATGATGATCAGGTCCGAGTTCTGGAACGCGTACCGGCGCGCCAGCTGGAGGTGGTGCGGGTCGTCAGGGGCAAGGGTGCCCCTGCCGGAGCCGTTCATGAACGCGGGCACGTTGAGCGTGCGCACGAACTCGATCGCAGCGTCGGTCGCCCGGCAGGTCCACACCTGGCTGCCGAGCAGGATGCAGGGCTTCTCGGCCTTGGTCACCAGGTCGGCGAGGCGTTCGACGGCTTCCGGGTCGCCGGGGCTGCGCGTCGACGCGCGGTAGGCGCCCGCCCTCGGGACCCGTGCGGAACTGGCCGGTACCGATGCGTCGAGGACGTCGCGGGGGATCTCGAGGAACGACGGCCCCGGCGAGCCGTGGTAGCACTCGCGGAAGGCCATCGATACCAGGTCGGCGCAGCGTTCTGTGCTCGGCACGGTGGCGGCGAACTTGGTGATGGGCGTCATCATGTCGACATGCGGCAGGTCCTGCAGCGAGCCCATCTTGTGCTGGGTCAGTGCACCCTGACCGCCGATCAGCAGCATCGGACTCTCGGCACGGAAGGCGTTCGCCACTCCGGTCACCGCATCCGTTGTGCCCGGCCCCGCGGTGACGACGGCACAGCCCGGCTTGCCGGTGATGCGCGCATAGCCGTCAGCGGCGTGCGCGGCTACTTGTTCGTGCCGCACGTCGATGACGTCGATGCCCTCGTCGACACAGCCGTCGTAGATGTCAATGATGTGGCCGCCGCACAGCGTGAAGATCACGTCCACGCCTTCGGCCTTCAGTGCCTTCGCTACCAGGTGCCCGCCGGAGATCTGCTCGGCTTGACCGTTGCTGGCGGGCCCGGCACTCGGCTCAGCGCTCGGCTTGGCGGCACCTTCCGACACAGGATTGGCTGTCTGCGCCATGGGGGTCGTCTCTCCTTCGAACGAAGTGACTACTGGATACTGCATACTTTCTGTGGGCCGGTCACCGTACTTGCCCGCGAGCGCTAGTCGCGCCAGTCGATCCGCGGCCAGTTATGGCTGAGCTCGCCTAATCGGCGGGCCGCTTCGGTCGCCGGGAGTCCACCCGCGACCGCCATTCCTACGAGATACGCGGTAATCGGCGCCGCCGGTTTCGCGACCGCACGGGCAGCCTCCCGCGACATCGAGAGCACAAGCCCGTACTGAGCAGTGCTCGCGTCAACGCCCAACTCGTCGCCCAAGGCTGAGGCCCATCGTCGTAGCTCGTTCATCGCCGCACCTCCGCCTTAATCGCAGGCCGTTGACCTTATGAGTGGGTACTGTATACTGCATACAGCATGCTCGCAAGCGTCAGTTCACGGAACCGGGAGACCGGAGGCCAGCTCTGACCGGGAGCCGTGACCCGCCACTCTGACGCCCCATCGCCAGAACGGAGTCACCGTGAAAGTTGCTGTCCTCGGCGCCGGTGCCATCGGTGCGTATGTCGGTGCCAGTCTTCATCGCGCGGGTGCTGACGTGCACCTGATCGCCCGCGGTCCCCACCTGCGGGCAATCCGCGAGAACGGCGTCCGGGTGCTGAGCCCGCGCGGTGATTTCACCGCGACGCCGCACGCGACGGACGATCCGAGTGAGATCGGTCCGGTCGACCATCTTTTCCTTGGCCTGAAAGCGAATCAGTACGCCAACTGCGGCCCGATGGTCGAACTCTTGTTGCACCAGACGACGTCGATCATCGCGGCGCAGAACGGCATCCCGTGGTGGTACTTCCATGGACTGTCCGGTCCATACGAGGGCAAGCGCGTCGAGACCGTCGACCCAGGCGGCGTCGTCAGCAAGGTCCTCCCGCGCGAGCGCACCATCGGCTGCGTCGTGTACGCGGCCACGGAGATCGCTGAGCCCGGCGTGATCCAACACCTCGAGGGCACGCGGCTATCGATCGGTGAGCCCGACGGGACAATTTCGCAGCGGTGTCAGGAGTTTTCCGACGCGATGGTCGCGGGTGGACTGAAGTGCCCCGTCGAGGCGGACCTGCGCAACGACATCTGGATCAAGCTGATGGGCAATATCGCCTTCAACCCCATCAGCGCGCTGACAAGGGCGACCATGGCCGGGATCTGCCAGCACCGCGACACCAGGAGCGTCGTGGTCGACATGATGCGGGAGACGCTCGCGGTGGCGAACGCGCTCGGCGTCTCCCCCGGCGTGTCGATCGAGCGCAGGCTCGCCGGTGCCGACCGCGTTGGCGAGCACAAGACGTCCACGCTGCAGGACCTGGAGAAGGGCAAGCCGATGGAGCTGGACGTCATCCTCAAGGCGGTGGTCGAGCTTGCCGAGATCACCGACACGCCGGTCCCGACGCTGCGCGTGGTGAACGCGCTGGCCGACCTCCTCAACACCGGGCTGGTGGCCGGTTGATGGTGTCCCGGGTCATCGGTGGCGTCATCGAGCCCGCCGCACGCGACACCGACCGGCGCGGCCGGTTTCCCCGTGCGGCCATCGACGCCCTCGGCGACGCGGGCGTCCTCGGCTGCACCGTGACCCGATCGCTCGGTGGCGGTGGCCTGTCCCTTGCGGACGCGACAGCGATCGTCCGGCGGGTCGCCCAAGCGTGCGCGTCGACGGCGACCATCCTGCAGTCGCACTTCACCACGGTCGCGGTGCTTGAGCGCTACGGGCCGCGCCGGTTGCGGGCCGAGATCGCATCGGGCGGACACCTCGCCAGCTGCGCCGTGCTGGACGACACCCGGCGCGACGACCCGCTCGGGACCTCATCCAGCGCTCGTGGCTGCCGAACGGTGGTGGACATCCACGGCAGCAAGCCGTGAGTGTCAGCCGCAGGCGAGGCGGACAGCTACCTGTGGTCGACCGGTGCGCTCACCGGGGCCGGGACGAGTCTCTGGCTCGTCCCGGCCACCGCGCCGGGGCTGCACGTGCCGGTACGCCAGGAGACCATGGGGCTGCGCGGCAGTGGTGCGCACACCATCACCGCCGACCCGCTGACCGTTCCCGCCGACGCCCTGCTCGGCGAAGACGGTGGCGGGACACGGATCATCCAGTCCGTCGTGCTGCCCTGGTACTGCGTCCTCGGCGCCGCCGTCAGTCTGGGCATTATGGACAGTGCGATCGACGCGACAACGGCCGCGGTCGCGTCGTCCCGCTCGCACCGACCCGATCTGCTGGCGGAGCTCGCGAGGGTCAAGCTCCGTGCCGACTCGGTGGCGCTGACGTTCCGGGACACGGTCGATGCCGTGGCGTGGGAGCAGCAGCCTACCACCCCTGTCCTCGCGCTGCGCGCCGTCGCGGTCCAGAGCTCCGTCCGGGTGACCGACGTGGCGATGAAGATCAGCCAGGCGTCGGCGGGTGCGGCGATCGAGGCGTCACAGGATGCGGAGCGCCGGTTCAGGGACGCCCGCGCTGCCTACGCCGTGCCGCCCACGCCGGACAGCGTATTCGAGCATGTCGGAGCCGAACTCGTGCGGGACGGTTAGCGGCACGTGCTGCCTCGGCACGTGCGGACTTCGGCGAGTCGCGCGGCGAGCTCGCGCCGCGTGTCCAGATACTCGGGGTCGTCGTGGCGGGACCGCAGCTGGTGGGGGTCACGACGCATGTCGTACAGCTCCACCTCGCCGGTTGCCGGGTACTCCACGTACAGGTACTGCGACTCCCGCAGCCCGGTGTAGAGCGGAGCGCCATCTGGCTGCCACGCCTCGACCAGCAGGGGTCGGTTCCTCGGGCCAGGGTTGCGGACAACGTCGTAGAGCGAGATGCCGTCGAGCTCGTACGGCGCGGCGGCCCCGGCGAGGTCGAGCACGGTCGGGGCGAGGTCGATGCTCATCGACACCGGTTCCGTGACGACCCGGTCAGCGGGGAAGCCGGGGCCGCGGATGTAGAGCGGCGTGTTCAGCACCTCCTGATAGGGCAGGACCTTGCCCTTCGTGCGGCGATGCTCGCCGAGCGAGTAGCCGTGGTCGGAGGTAACGATGATCATCGTGTTGTCGAGCTGCTGTGTTCGCTGCATGGCCTCGACGAGGCGGCCGATGCCGCGGTCGACCGCCTGCAACGACTCCACCCGCTGCTGCCGGGTCTTCCTGATCTGCGCGGCCATGCGCTTCCCGATCCTGGGGAGCGCACGCACGTAGGACGGCTTGTCGGACACGTCCGGCTCGTTGAACGCCGGGGAACGAACGTTGCCGAGGTGGGCGAACGTGTCGCGGTCACGGTCCGCGACGTTCGGGGTCGGCAGCCGCGCCGGGTCGTCCGGCTGGGCAGGCGCGCCGCCGTGGGGAGCGATGTACGACAGCCACATGAAGAAGGGTTTCGGGTTCGACGCCTGCCTGTGGGTCACGTTGACGGCGATGTCCTTGAGGACGTCCGTGCCGTAGCGGCCCCGGTACGCGTGGAGCGGGCCGGGGCGGTGCCGGATGGCGAGGTTCCGGTAGTTGTAGGTGTTCTGCGTGGCCTTCCACGACGACCAGCCGGGGTCTTCCGGGGCGTTCCGCTCCCTGGCGTAGGCCTCATAGCCGTTGAGGAACTTCCCCGCCATCACCGTGTGATACCCGGACTCCTGCAGCCACACCGGAAGCGTTGACTGGTTGGCGCCGGTCTCCACCCACTTCCGGTAAGACCCGGCTGGGTATTTGTTGTGCAGCAGCCCGTGGTTGTGGGCGTACTGGCCGGTGAGGATGGATGCGCGGGAGGGACAGCACAGCGGGTACGACACGAACGCCTCAGAGAACGCCGTCCCTGCGCGGTTGATCAGCCGTTGGACGTTGGGCATGAACCGCATGTCGTCGACACGGGCGTCGTCTAGCGTGATGAGAACGATGTTCGGCCGGTCCGCCACCACGCCCACCCTACGCCGTCGAGCCGACCCGCACGGCGTCTTCGCCGCACTGGCGGGTGTGTGGCCTCCGGTCAGGGGTGGCGGCTGGCCAGGACGCAGAACTCGTTGCCCTCTGGGTCGGCGAGTACGACCCAGCTCTCGTCGCCCTGGCCGACGTCGGCGCGTCGAGCACCGAGGTCGAGCAGGCGACGGACCTCGTCGTCCTGCTCCCTGTCGGTTGGGTTGACGTCGATATGGAGCCGGTTCTTGACGGTCTTGCCCTCGGGTACGCGCGCGAAGGTCAACGTCGGTGGCACCGGTCCAGGGCGGTTCTTGCCTTCGGACACCGCAGGTGAGCCGATGGCCACGATTCCGTCGTCTTCGTCTTGCACCTCGTAGCCAAGGACCGAGCACCAGAACTGGGCGAGACCGTGGGGATCGGCACAGTCGATCGCAAGCTCGGTGAACTTACTGGTCATGTCGGGACCTTCCTGGTGCGGGCGCGATGGCCACGGCTAGCCGCAGTGTTCGTGCTTCAGGGTGCCGAACAACCGATCGATCACGCCATTGGTTTCATGGGCTCGTCACTCGGGTCAATCATGTCCATTACGACACACCTTAGCTTGCTTGCATCGAACGTATGTTCTATACTGGTGGTCATGCCAGACCACGTCAGCCTTCCCTTCGAGCCTGGTGCCGAGTGGCACCAGGCGGATCGGGATGCGCTGGTGGCGGCCCTCCGCGAGACCGAGGCGATGATCCGGCGCACCCAGGCCGTGCAGGGCAAGATCCTGGCGGAGATCCAATCGCGAGGCGTGCCACAGAGTTTCGGTTACGCCGATGCGGAGGCGGTGGTCAAGGATGTGCTGCACTGCAACCGCCCGGAAGCCAAAGCCCGGGTGCGCCGCGCCTTGGCGTGCAACGCCTTCACTGAGGGCACTCGCCGGGTTCCGGCGTCCGCGCCCGCGACGGCGGACGCGCTGACGGACGGTGCGATCGGTGCGCGTCACATCGACTCGATCGTGAAGACGCTGGCCGAGATACCCGGCACCGTGCCGGAAGAGGAACGCCTCGGGTACGAGAAGATACTGGCGGATCTGGCCCGCGAGTCGGCCCCGGCGGCAGTGGATCGGGCCGGGCGGCATCTGCTGGAGCGGATCGAACAAGACCATCTCAAGCCTGATCCGGCAGAGCCGCCACCGCCGCCGACACGGGAGTTGCGCTGGGGGTGGACGCGGGATCGACGGCTGCACTTCACCGGCACGCTCGACGCCGTCTCGGGTGCGCTGTTCGAGAAGCTGCTGTCGCCACTGGCGAAGCCCCGTCCTGGTCCGGACGGCGAACGCGACACGCGCCCTGCGGAGCAACGCCGAGGCGATGCGTTCGCGGAGTTGCTGGACTACACGCAACGGGCTGCCGACCTCCCGATGGAAGCCGGGGAGAAACCCGCCCTGATCGTGACGATAAACCTGGAGGACCTGGTTCCTACACAGCGCAATCGCGGGGGCTCCGATACCGGCCAGGGAGCTAACGGCAGGAACGGCAGTGCCGCCACCCGCCGCGCCGGCCACCACAACGGCGCCGGTCACAACAGCGCGAACGGCGACCCCACACGTCGCGTGGCCGGGCGTGAGCCGCCGCTGCTCAATGGCGACATCCCCACCGCCGAACAAGCCCGGCTCCTCGCCTGCGACGCCAGGGTCATCCCCGCTGCTCTCGGCAGCAGCGGCGAAGTGCTCGACCTCGGCCGCGAGACCCGATTGGCCACCACACCGCAACGCCGTGCCCTCGGAATCCGCGATCGCGGCTGTGTGTTCCCTGGCTGCACGAGGCCGAACAACTGGTGCCAAGCCCATCACATCATCGAGTGGATCGAACACGGACCGTCCGATTTGGACAATCTAGTGCTGTTGTGCCAGACCCACCATACGGTCATCCATAGCAGTGAGTGGACCATTCGCATGGCCAGCGACGGCAAACCGGAGTGCATCCCGCCGCCGTGGCTCGATCCGCGGCAAACGCCCCGCCGCAACCGCACCTTCAACCCACCAACGCCCGACATCAGCTAGCGCACCCCAGCGGAACCGACGATCAAGGTGGTGGCGTGCTCTATTCCGCGAACAGTGTCCTCAGCTCTCGGGCGGCCACCTCGACCATCGCCCGGCACATCATCGGTTCGACGCCATCGCGTCGTGCGGCGCGGACCAGGTGTCCCAGGGTATGCTCCACGTCGGGGTACTGCGGCGGTGGCCGTAGCAGCCAGATCCGGTTCGGTGGACGGGCAATCCGCAATTCTGGAGGTCGGAGTTCGCGTCCTGTTCGATGTCGGCCGCGAGGTCGGCTGTCCAGGGCACGCGCCGGGTGGGCTGTCCGGTGCACGACACGATCATGTAGTGCGTGGAGCGATCGGGCAGCCACGCTCGTGCGAACCTGGGCCAGAGTGCGGGTATATAGACCCACATAGGAGGGTCCGGCGCCACATACCACCCGTCCTCGATCGCAGTACGCACCTCGGGCAAGTCCTTAACGACGGCGGCGCTCTGCGGCGCGCTCAACTGACCCTCCAAGAGAACGAGCGGCGGGTCGGAAACGCCCCAATCGGCGAGCACCATGCGACCAGAATCGCACCGCAGGTTCGGTAACCGCCATATGCACGGGATGGCACGGGTATAAGAAGGAAACATGCACGACATCGCTGCGAACGGCGTCGACTTCATCGCATCCATCAACGCTTAGGAATGGCAGGTGGCGTGGGGTCCACCTCCTGACCCGCCACCGGGCACGCAGCACGGCGCGGAGGCGGTATGCGTCGTCGGCGACCAGATCGTCGTTGTCAGCCAAGACGGACAACGATGGGGCCTACCCGCCGGCCCCCCGAGCATCAGGAGCAGTGGGTCGACACCATGCGCCGCGAGGTCCGCGAGGAAGCCTGCGCCACGGTGGTGGACTGCCGACTCCTCGGGTTCAGCCGGGGTGTCTGCGTGCGTGGGCCCGAGGAAGGGCTGGTGCTGATCCGATCGCTGTGGCGGGCCCACGTGCGCATGGACCAGTGGGACCCGCGCTTCGAGATGGCCCACCGTCGTCTCGTACCAGCGGAAGAAGCGTTCCGATCCCTCACCATCCCCGACGGCCTTGGCCCCTTCTACCGTCGACTGTTCGCCGAGGCCGCCGTCCCTCGTCTCAACCTGCACTGACCACCAGACCAGCTACTCGCCGGGTCAAGGCTGGAGCGGGAGCAGCCAGACCCAGCGAGCACATCATGGCGTCGCCTGCCGTACGCCGGTGGTGCTGGGAACCAGCCGCGGTGGCCTGCCGGGCTGGCGCAACCTGCGGGTGGCGCCTGCGGCGAGCAGACTCACCACGGCGGCACCGAGCAGCACCGCGACGTAGCCGCCGCCTGCCACCGCATGTCCGGCCAGCGCCACTCCGATGAGGCCGCCGATGGCCTTCGCGCCGTAGAAGAGGCCGAAGTTGGGCATCCCTGGCTGCTCGCCGAAGTGCGACTCGACCAGGCTGGGCAGCAGCGCGATGCAGGCACCGGCCGCCGCGCCCGCGAGCACGGCACCAGCGAGCAGCACCAGCGCGAGCCGGAACTCGCCGCCGAGGAGGAGCATCACCTGCCCGGCCGCTCCGGTGTAGAGCGCCAGCCGCACCACACGAAGCCTGCCGTAGATCTCGCCGGCACGTCCGGCACCGGTACGGATCACACCGCTCGCCGCCGCGAGGCAGGCGAGGGCGGCGACCGCGAAACCCTGGCCCCAGCCGCTGGAAATCACGAACACGGTCAGGTACGCGATGGTGAACAAGGCGACGGCGGTCGCACACGTCACCGCGAAGAAAAGCACGCGGTAGGCCTGGCAGTGAACGAGCTCGGCGGGCGCGTAGTCCTTGATGGCCGGTCGGTTGTTGCGCAGCGCCGGGTTCACCTTCTTGTCTAGCGCCCACGCGCGCGGATCGATGTGCGTCGGCCACCAGTGTTCGGGAGCATCCCGGAGGATGCCAGCCGCGCCACCGACCACGGCCAGCACGACCACTGCTGCCGGGACCAGGAACGCCCCGAGATCGTCCGGAGCAGCAAACCATCCGGCTACCACGATGAACGGCACCGCACCATAGGCGAAAGCGCCGCTGGCGAACGCAGCACGGCTCGGGCGCTCCGGATACCACCGCGCGACCACGCCGAGACAGGTACCGTAGATCAGGCCTGCTCCGATGCCACCGAGCATCCCGTGGACGACAACGACCAGGGCGAAGCTGCCGGACACGCCCAGCGCGATGAGTCCGCCCGCGCTCAGCAGAGCGCCGGTGACCAAGGTCGCCGCGGGGCTGATTCCGGCGTTCCGGCGCACCCGTGCCGCGGGATAGACCGCCGCGCTCTGGCCCAGGATCCACACCGCGAACAGCCAGCCACCCATTTCCAGGCTCCACCCGTGCGAGTCGCCCAGCACGGGCATCAACGCTCCGTAGCCGTACTGCCCGATGCTCGCCATGAGCATCGCGGCCCAGGCGGCCCCGAGCTGCCAGCTTCGCGACCTACCGAGGAGATCCCGGTCGCTCTCCCCGACCCGGTACGGCCTGCCATAGAAGTCGAGTATTTCGGTCACTTCTGGCCGGGCACCAGCCATCGACATGACAACTCCCCTCGCGTCGGGATACTGTATGCAGTATGCTAGCACCTTGTGACGTCGGTTACACCCCCGAGGAACCGACAGTCACGCGAGCGTGGCTCACCGCCAACGGCGGCGGTCGCAGCCGATCCCACGTGCCCTCGACAGATTGGGGAGACCCGGTGACCGATTCCGTGTCAGAAGCGGCGAACACCGTCACGGTGGGAGTACTCGCCGAACAGTCGGACGGTGAGCGGCGGGTGGCGCTCACCCCGGCGATGATCTCGCGGCTGGCCCGCAGGAACGTGGCTGTGGTCCGCGCACAGGACGCGGGCGCGACGGCGGGAATCAGCGCCGACGAGTTCGCCGCGGCAGGGGCGACACCCGGCGATCCCGCGACGGCCGACGTGGTGGTGTGCGTTGGCCCGCCAACGGCCACCGACATCGATCGGCTCCGGCCGGGCACCGTGCTTGCCGGATTCCTGGCGCCACTGTCCGAACCGGACCGAATCGAACGGCTCAACAAGGCGGGCGTCATCGCGTTCGCGATGGAGCTGATTCCCCGCATCTCGCGCGCGCAGGCGATGGACGCGCTGTCCTCGCAGGCGAACGTGGCCGGGTACCGGGCGGCGTTGCTGGCCGCACAGCACCTGCCCCGGTTCTTCCCGATGCTGACCACTGCGGCGGGCACGGTGAAGCCCGCCAAGGTGCTCGTGCTCGGCGCCGGCGTCGCCGGGTTGCAGGCGCTGGCGACCGCCAAACGGCTCGGCGCGCAGGCCACCGGCTACGACGTCCGGCCCGAGGTGGCCGACCAGGTGCGCTCGGTCGGCGCGCAGTGGCTCGATCTCGGCATCGAGGCCGTCGGGGACGGCGGCTACGCGCGAACACTGACCGACGACGAACGAGCGGAGCAGACCCGCCTGCTCAACAAGGCGATCACTGGATTCGACGCGGTGATCACCACCGCGCTCGTCCCCGGCAAACGGGCGCCAGTGCTGGTGACCGCCGACGCAGTCCGGGAGATGCCTGCGGGCAGCGTCGTCGTCGACCTCGCGGGCGAGTCGGGCGGCAACTGCGAGCTGACCACGCCTGGCGAGGTCACCACCGTCGACGGCGTGACCATCTGCTCGCCGCTGAACCTGCCCGCCGAGATGCCGGGCCATGCGAGCGAACTGTACGCCCGCAACATCGTCGAGTTGCTTGAGCTGATCACCGACCCCGCAGGACAGCTCACCCTGGACGCGGCCGACGACATCATCGCCACCGCCTGTGTCGCGGGCCGCGACCAGCTCACGTGGCCCGCCACAGACGATCAGGCACCCACCGAACAGGAGGCACGTCGCTGATGGACCCCGCCCTGATACAGAACGTCGCGATCCTCGTCCTCGCTGGGTTCCTCGGCTTCGTCGTGATCTCCAAGGTGCCCAACACCCTGCACACCCCGCTCATGTCCGCCACCAACGCCATCCACGGGATCGTGGTGCTCGCCGCGCTCATCGTGCTCGGCCTCGGCGTCGGGGGCGCGCTGAACCAGGTGCTGCTCGTCGTCGCGATCGTCTTCGGCACGGTCAACGTCGTCGGCGGGTTCCTGGTCACCGACCGCATGCTCGGCATGTTCAAGCAGGGCGAACGGAAGGAAGCTCGCCAGTGATCAACATCCTGTACATCGTCTCGTTCGCCCTGTTCATCTATGGCTTGATGAACATGACCGGGCCGCGCACCGCGGTGCGGGGCAACTGGATCGCCGCAGGGGGCATGGGCATCGCCGTCGTGGCAACCCTGCTCATCGACGGGATGGGCAACTGGCTGCTCATCGCGCTCGGCATCGGGATCGGCACTGTGGTGAGCATCCCGGCGGCCTACCGGGTCAAGATGACCGCGATGCCGCAGCTGGTCGCGCTGTTCAACGGCTTGGGCGGCGGGGCGATCGCCCTGATCTCCTGGGCACAGTTTCGCGATACCGGCTTCGAGGGGTACGCCGGGTACTCGGTGAGCGCGTCGCTGTTCGCCGCCGTCGTCGGGTCGATCTCGTTCTGGGGCTCGCTGGTCGCGTTCGGCAAGCTCCAGGAGCTGCTGCCGGGCAGGCCGATCACCCTGGGACGGCTGCAGCAGCCGGTCAACCTGCTCATGCTGGCGGCGGCCGTCGTCGCCTCGGTCGTCATTACGATGGGCGGCACAGCGGAATGGTGGATGCTCCTGCTGCTGGTGGCGTCGGCCCTGGTCGGGCTGTTGGTGGTGCTGCCGATCGGCGGCGCCGACATGCCCGTCGTCATCTCGTTGCTCAACGCGCTGACCGGGTTGTCGGCCGCCGCCAAGGGCCTCGCCCTGGACAACACCGCCCTGATCGTGGCCGGGATGCTTGTCGGCGCGTCCGGGTCGATCCTGACCAGCCTGATGGCCAAGGCCATGAACCGCTCCATCCCGGCGATCATCGCGGGCGGTTTCGGCGGTGGTGGCGCCACCGGCGGCGCGGCCATCGGCGACCGGCCGGTGCAGAGCACAAGCGCGGCCGACACCGCCATCCAGCTCGCCTACGCCAGCAAGGTCATCGTGGTGCCCGGCTACGGCATGGCTGTCGCGCAGGCGCAGCACGCCGTCAAGGAGATCGCCGGGCTCCTGGAGGCCAACGGCATCGACGTCTCGTATGCCATCCACCCTGTCGCGGGCAGGATGCCGGGGCACATGAACGTGCTGCTCGCCGAGGCCGACGTGCCGTACGACTCGCTCAAGGAGATCGACGAGGTCAACGGCGAGTTCGGCCAGGCGGACGTCGCGCTCGTGATCGGCGCCAACGACGTGATCAACCCGGCTGCCGAGACCGACCCCGACTCCCCATCTACGGCATGCCGATCCTGCGGGTGCACCACAGCCAGTCGATCATCGTCGTGAAGCGCTCGTTGAGCCCTGGCTTCGCAGGCATCGACAACGAGCTGTACTACGACACCAAGACGTCGATGCTCTTCGCCGACGCCAAGAGCGCGACCGCGGAAATCGCCGAGGAACTCAAGCAACTGGTCGCGGCGTAGCACTGCCTGACGTGCGGTTTTCCGGGGAAGGAGCCTTGACATGACGTATACTGTCTACAGTATGAGTGCCGTGGCTGGGATCGTTCTCGCCGGAGGCCGCTCGTCCCGGATGGGAACGCCGAAGGCGCACCTGGAATGGCACGGCTCCACGCTGCTGCGGCACATCACCGGGGTCGTCGGCCGCGCGGTGGACGGCCCGGTGATCGTGGTGTCCGCGCCGGGCCAGTCGTTGCCCGAGCTCGATCCCGACGTGCTCGTCCGGTCGGACCCGGAGAAAGGCCGGGGCCCGATGCAGGGGCTCGCGGTCGGGCTGGCCGCCGCGGCGGAACACGCCGAGACGGCGTTCGTGTGCTCCACCGACCTGCCGTTCCTGCACACCGCGTTCATCAACGCCGTCCTGCGCGGCTTCCACGCCGACCCCGACGCGGGCTGGGACACGCCGCCGGAGATGGTGTTGCCGATCGTGCACGGCTTCCGCCAGCCGCTCGCCGCCGGTTACCGCACCGAGCTGGCGTCCCGGATCGCCGACCTGCTCGCCGGTGGCCACGACCGCCCGGGGCACCTGGTGGCTGACTGCCGCGCCAGGATGCTCACCGAGCAGGAACTCCTCGCGGATCGCACCCTCGCGGCGCTCGACCCCCAACTGCGGGCGGTCCGCAACGTCAACACCGTCGAGGACTACCAGGACGCCCGCGCGCTGCCCGCTCCCGACGTCGTCGTGGAGCGCTTCGGCGTGCTTGCCACGGCAGGGCGCGGACACCGGGGCCCTTCCCGGCTACAGGCCGCGAACCTCGCGAGCGCGGCGGGACAGCTCGGGCTCACGCTGAACGGGCACATCGTGGCCGCGGTCAACGGGGACCACATCCGGGGCGACGGCGGCTGGCCGCTGCAAGACGGCGACACCGTCGCGTTCCTGTCGGCGGACGCGGGCGGGTGATAACCATGACACCAGGCGGATACTTCGGACGCGCGCTCGTCGTCGACGTCACCGACGGGTCGACGTCCGTGCTGCCGCTGCCGGATGACGTGCTGCGGGACTACCTCGGTGGCGTCGGGCTCGGCACCTGGCTGCTCAACCGGCTCACCCACGACGGCGCCGACCCACTCGGGACGGATGCACCGCTGGCGTTCGTGTTCTCCCCGCTTGTCGGCACCCCGCTGACGACGAGCGCCAAGTTCGCCGTCGTCGCCACTTCCCCGCTGACCGGGCTGCTCACCGACGCGCTCGCCTCCAGCCACTTCGCGCTGGCAGGCAAGTTCACCGGACACGACGCGATCGTGCTCACCGGAAAGGCCGACACCCTGACCTCCGTCCTGATCAGCGACGACGGCGTCCGGCTCGAGGACGCGGCAGACCTGCGGGGACTGCCGGCCGCCGACGCCGAGGAGGCCGTCAGGGAACGGTACGGCCGCAGGTGGCGGGCGGCTGCCATCGGCCCAGCCGGGGAGAATCTCGTTCGCTACGCGACGATCTCGCACGACGGCAGGCACGCCGGGCGGGGCGGCCTGGGCGCGGTGCTCGGCGGGAAGAACGTCAAGTGCCTCGCCGTCAAGGGCGGCGCCAGGGTGCGGCTGGCCGACCGCGACGCCGTGCTCGCCGCGGCGAAGGACCTGCGGCAGCGTTCGTTCGGCCCGGCCACTGCCAAGTACCGGGAACTGGGCACGCTGGCCAATCTCCTCGCCTTCAACGCGATCAGTACCCTGCCCACCCGCAACTTCCAGGCGGCAACGTTCGCCGAGGCTCCGGCGCTGTCCGCTGAGGACCTCGCGGGGAGCCGGTCGACGGTGAAGACCGGATGCGCCTCGTGCAGCATCGGCTGCGAGCACATCTACGCCACCACGAAGGGCACGAAGGCTCGCGTCGAGTACGAGAACGTCTTCGCGCTCGGCCCGTTGTGCGGGGTGTCCGATCCGGACGACGTGCTCGAAGCCAGTGCGCGCTGCGACGCGCTCGGGCTGGACACCATCTCCGCTGGTGGCACGATCGCGTGGGCCATGGAGTGCGTCGCGAACGGTTTGCTCGACGTCCCGTGGCTGCGGTTCGGGGACGGCGCCGCGCTGCTGCGGGCGCTGGACGAGATCGGCAGCCGCAGCGGGATCGGTGATCTGCTCGCCGAAGGCTCGCGCCGCGCGGCCGACGTTGTCGGACAAGGCTCCGCGTCGTTCGCTCCGCACGTCAAGGGCATGGAGATGCCCGGCTACGACCCCCGCACCATGCAGGCTATGGCGTTAGGGCTCGCGGTCAACGCGCGCGGCGCCGACCACAACCGGTCCGGCGCCTACGAGGCGGACCTGTCCGGGCGGCTCGACCGGCTCAACGGCTCCCGCGACCACGTGCTCGCCGCGATCGAGACCGAGGACCGCGCGGCGGTCATGGACTCGCTGATCCTGTGCAAGTTCCTGCGCGGCGTGTTCGACGACCCGTTCACCGAGTGGGCCGCGCTGCTGTCGCCGGTCACCGGCTGGTCCGTCACCGGAACGGAGTTGCACGCCACGGCCAAGCGAATCGTGCTCGCCAAGCGGGCGTTCAACCGGCGCGTGGGGTGGACACCCGGCGACGACTGGCTGCCCGCCCGCTTTCTCGACGACGCCGTCGAGGTGGCGTCGGGCCGCAGCGCCGCACTGTCCCCGGAACGCCTGCGCACCATGATCGACATCTACTACGCGGAACGCGGCCTTGACCCCCAGGGCTTGCCGACGCATGCGGCACAACGAACGGAGCAGAGATCATGACCGTGACGGAACCCGTCTCCGCAGTGCCCGAGCACGATGTGCCCGAGGAGCGAACCGTCAGCATCACCATCGACGGCCGGCCCATCACCGTCGCCGAGGGCACCACCATCTGGCAGGCGGCCAAGGAACTGGGCATCGACATCCCCGCGCTGTGCCACGACGAACGCTACGACCCGGTGGGCGTCTGCCGGATGTGCGTCGTCGACACGGGCGCCCGCGCCTACGCGGCGTCGTGCGTCCGGCCGTGCGAGCCCGGCATGGAGGTGGCAACCGAGACCGAGGGCGTCGAGCAGTGCCGGAAGGTGCTCACCGAACTGCTCGTGGCCGACCAGCCGGCCCGAGGCGCCGACCCCAAGCAGACCACCACCGGCGACAACGAGCTCATCGAACTCGCCGAGCGGTACGGCGTCGAGGAGACCAGCGACCTGAGCGCGGGGCCGTCCCGAGGCACCGACTCCTCCAACCCGGTCATCGCGGTCGACCACGACGCCTGCATCCTGTGCGACCGCTGCGTCCGCGCGTGCGACGACGTCCAGGGCAACGACGTGATCGGCCGCAGCGGCAAAGGTTACGGGACCCGCATCGCGTTCGACCTGAACGATCCGATGGGCTCCTCGTCCTGCGTGACGTGCGGCGAGTGCGTGTCGGCCTGCCCGACGGGTGCGCTGACGAACAAGCCGATCAACAACATCCCGATCCAGCCGCGCGAATCGCTCGACGCGGTCGACACGGTGTGCCCGTACTGCGGGGTCGGCTGCGCGCTGACCTACTACGTCGACCGCGAGCGCGACGCCATCTCGTTCGCCGAGGGCAGGGACCAGCCGGGCAACCAGGGCAGGCTCTGCGTGAAGGGCCGCTATGGCTGGGACTACGCGGCCTCGCCGCAGCGGCTGACCACCCCGCTGATCCGCGAGTCCTACCCGAAGGGACCGCTCTCGGCGGACACGCAGGAGGGCAGCAAGCGAAACGGCAAGGGGCGCA
The DNA here is from genome assembly GCA_009377385.1 of Actinophytocola sp. GTDB lineage: Bacteria > Actinomycetota > Actinomycetes > Mycobacteriales > Pseudonocardiaceae > Haloechinothrix_A. The sequence goes on along the minus strand of WHUD01000054.1, from coordinate 10,797 downwards.
AGCCGGGCGGGCTCGTCCCCTACGATGAGGTGCTGCCGCACTTCCGCGAGGCCACCTGGGACGAGGCACTCGACCTCGTCGCCGAGCGGCTGCGGGGCATCTTCGCCGAGTCTGGTCCGGGCGGCATCGCCGGGTTCGGTTCGGCCAAGTGCTCCAATGAAGAGGCGTACCTCTTCCAGAAGCTGATCCGGACCGCGTTCCACACCAACAACGTCGACCACTGCACCCGGCTCTGCCACGCATCCAGCGTCGCCGCGCTGTTCGAGGGCGTCGGCTCTGGCGCGGTGTCGACCACCTACGGCGACATCGCCAACGCCGACGTCGCGATCATCACCGGCAGCAACGCGACCGCCAACCACCCGGTGGCGTCGTCGTTCTTCAAGCAGGCGCGGCGCAACGGCACCACGATCATCTACATCGACCCGAGGGCAGGCACCGTCGCCGACCACGCCGACATCTTCTGCCAGATCAAGCCGGGCACGGATGTCGCGCTCTACAACGGCATCATGCACGAGGTCATCCGGCTCGGCCTTGTCGACAAGACGTTCATCGACGAGCGGACGATCAACTACGAGGAGCTGGCCGCGACGGTCGCGTCCTACTCCCCCGAGCTGGCGTCCCAGATCACCGGCGTCGACGCCGACACCATCCGCAAGATCGCCCGCATCTGGGGCGAGGCCGGTGCTGGCGTCATCTACTGGGGCATGGGGATCTCGCAGCACACCACAGGAACCGACAACGCCAGGTGCCTGATCGCGATGTGCTGCGTCACCGGCAACGTGGGCAGGCCGGGAACCGGGCTGCATCCGCTGCGCGGCCAGAACAACGTCCAGGGCGCCTCCGACGCCGGGCTGATCCCGATGTTCCTGCCCAACTACCAGTCCGCGACCAACGACGAGGTCAAGCTCGCGTTCGAACGGACGTGGGGCACCGAGCTCAGCGGCGAGAAGGGCCTGACAGTCACCGAGGTCATCAAGTCCATTCTGGACGGTGGCGTGCGCGGCATGTACATGCTCGGTGAGAACCCGTTCCTGTCCGACCCGAACATCACCAAGGTGCGCAAGGCGCTCTCCGCGCTCGACTTCCTCGTCGTGCAGGACATCTTCCTCACTGAGACCGCGGAGTTCGCCGACGTCATCCTGCCTGCGTCGTCGTACCTGGAGAAGGACGGCACCTACACCAACACCGACCGCAGGGTGCAGCGCGGGCGCAAGGTCTTCGACCCGCCGGGCAACGCCCGCGTCGACTGGGAGATCGTGCAGGACCTGGCGCGGCGGCTCGGGCTCGACTGGAACTACCGCTCCCCCGGCGATGTCTTCGACGAGATGGTGCCGCTGATGCCGGACTACACCGGACTGAGCTACGACACACTCGGCTCGACCGGCAAGCTCTACCCGAATCCCGATCCCGAGCACAGCGACGGCACGGTCGTGCTGTTCGACGACCGGTTCAACACCGCGGACGGGCTGGCCCATCTCGTCCCTGCCGAATGGTTGCCCGCCAAGGAGCTGCCCGACACCGAGTACCCGTTCGTGCTCAACACCGGTCGCCTGTTGCAGCACTGGCACACCGGGTCGATGACCCGCCGCTCCTACGCCCTCGACGCCATCGCCCCGCAGGCGGAGGTGTACCTCAACCCGACTGACGCCGCCGAGCTCGGCCTCACCGACGGCGACCTGGCCACGGTCACCTCCCGGCGCGGCGAGATCACGCTGCATGTCACAGTGTCGCACCGGGAAGCCCGGAACAACGTCTTCATCCCGTTCCATTTCCGGGAGGCGGCGGCGAACCTGCTGACCATCGACGAGATCGACCCGGTCGGCAAGATCCCCGAGTTCAAGTTCTGCGCGGTCCGCGTCAGCCCTGCCGGAAGGAGTGCGTCATGACCACCGAGGCCCATCAGCGGCGCTGGGTTCCCGGAGTCGAGGCCCGCGCCGGGAAGTTCCCTGGCCCCAGCCTGATCGGTGACCTCATGGGGATCCAGCGGCGGTGCGGCTGGCTGCCGAGAAAAGAGCTGGAGGAGCTGGCTCGGCAGCGGCGGCGGCCACTCTACGAGATCGAGGGGCTGGTCTCGTTCTATCCGCACTTCCGCACCGAGCCGCCGACGACCGTGACCGTTGGTCTGTGCCACGACCTGACCTGCTGGCTCGGCGGATCGGACGCGCGGAACGCGGCGGTACGGGACGTCTTCGCCGGGGACGACGACGTCGAGGTCACCGAGATCTCCTGCCCCGGCCGCTGCGACATCGCCCCCGCCGCCACCGTCAACGACCGGCCTTGCCGGACGTCCGAGGTGCCCGACCTGGTCGATGCCAGCAAGAACGGCGTCGGCGCTGTGTCCCCCACGGCGTCCCACCGCCCTGACGGCGGGTGGCCGAACGACCCGTACCGCGACGACGACCAACGCTACGGGTCGTTGCGTGCCTTGCTCGCCGGGCAGGTCTCCGCCGAGGAGGTCATCGCGACGCTGCAACGCTCCGGCCTGCGTGGCATGGGCGGCGCGGGGTTCCCCACCGGCAAGAAGTGGGAGCTGACCAGGGGCGCAGAGGGTCCCGTGAAGTACGCAATCTGCAACGCGGACGAGTCCGAGCCGGGCACGTTCAAGGACCGGCAGCTGCTGGCGGAGCAGCCCCACCTGGTGCTGGAAGGCATGCTGATCGGGATGGTGGCCGTCGGCGCCGAACAGGGCTGGGTGTTCATCCGGCACGAGTACGGCCCCGAGGAAGCCGTCCTCGAAGCGGAGATCGAACAGCTGCACCGGATCGGCCTGCTCGGCGACGACGTGCTCGGCAGCGGCAGGCGGCTTTCGCTTGAGATCTTCACCTCGCCAGGCGGGTACATCCTCGGCGAGGAGACCGCGCTGATCGAATGCATGGAGGGCCACCGGGGCGAGCCGAGGAACAAGCCGCCGTTCCCCGGCATCTACGGTCTGTGGGGCAGGCCGACGCTGATGAACTCGGTCGAGACCTTCGCCCACGTGCCGATCATCGTCGGGCGCGGCGACGCCTGGTGGCAGGCGCAGGGCAGGGGCGAGTCCACCGGGTTGAAGTTCTTCGCCGTGTCAGGGCACGTGTCGCGGCCAGGGGTGTACTGCGTGCCGATGGGCACCACGGTCGGTGAGCTGATCGACCTGGCAGGCGGCGTCGCGGGCGGCGCTGAGCTCGGCGCCGTGCAGCCCGGCGGGGCGTCGTCGAACTTCATCGGCCCTGACCACCTCGACACACCGCTCGACTTCGGCACCCTCGCCGAGGCCGGGTCGATGCTCGGGTCCGGCGCGATGGTGGTGCTGGCGAAGGGGACCAACACCCTGGCGGCGGCGACGAACGTGCTGCGGTTCTTCCGCAACGAGTCGTGCGGCAAGTGCGTGCCCTGCCGCGCTGGCTCGACCAAGGCGCACGACCTGCTCACCGACGCGCTGAGCAACGGCGGTGAGCTGGACGATGCGCGTCAGGCGCGGCTGCGGGAGCTGGAAGTGGTGATGCGCAAGTCGTCCATCTGCGGGCTCGGGCAGGTGGCGCTGGGGCCGGTCGTCAGCGTGCTCGACCAACCCGCAGGGGGCTGAGCTGACATGACCGACCGTGAGATCGGGGGTCTGGGGGCGGAGCCCCCAGACCGGGTGCCCGGGGGTAATGCCCAGGGCAAGTTCGGGGGTCTGGGGGCGGAGCCCCCAGTGGGGGTTCCCGGGGGCGGAGCCCCCGGGGGGGAATTCTTCACCACGCTGGGCGTGTCGGAGGCGCTGGCCGGCTTCCGCCCGCGCCGTCGTAGCGACACCGAGCGGGTTCCCCGGGAGCAGGCGCTGGGCCGGGTGCCCGCGTCGGCCGTGGTCTCCCCTGCTCCGCTGCCTGGCTTCGCTCGGTCCACAGTGGACGGCTACGCCGTGCGCGCTTCCGACACCTACGGGGCCAGCGACTCGCTGCCCAGCTACCTCGACGTGCTCGGCTCGGTGCGGATGGGCGCGGCCGCCGACGTCGCGGTGCGGCCGGGCGCAGCGGTCAGTGTGCCGACCGGCGCAGTGATCCCCGACGGCGCGGACGCGGTCGTCATGGTGGAGTACACCCAGTCGACGTTGCCCGGCGTGGTGGAGGTGACCAGGCCGGTCGCGCCCGCCGATGGCATCGTCCGGGCCGATGAGGACGTGGCGCCCGGCGCCGAGTTGGCGCCAGCCGGACGGCCGCTGCGCGCCCAGGACCTCGGCCTGCTTGCCGCGGCCGGGGTCGTCGACGTCGACGTCACGGCGAAGCCGAGGGTCGGCATCATCTCCACCGGCGACGAGGTCGTGCCGCCGGACACCGTTCGGCTCGCCGCGGGCCAGGTCCGGGACGCCACCGCGTCCGCGCTGGCCGCGCTGGTCACCGAGGCCGGTGGCGAGCCGTCACCGCGCGGGATCGTGCCAGACGACGCCGACATGCTCACCAAGACGCTGGAGCAGGCAGTGTCCGAATGCGACATGGTGGTGGTGTCGGCGGGCTCCTCGGTCGGGGCGCGGGACATGACCGTGTCGGCGGTGCGCGCGCTCGGCGAGCCCGGCGTGTTCTGTCACGGGCTCGCGATCAAGCCGGGCAAGCCGACACTGCTCGCCGAATGCGGCGACGTGCCGGTGATCGGGCTGCCAGGCAACCCGCTCTCGGCGCTGGTCGTGTTCCGTCTGGTCGGGCTGCCCACGCTGCGGCTGGTCGGCGGCATCACCTACCCACCGCCGTCTGCCACCACCGCGGCGAGGTTGTCCCGGTCGGTGCCGTCGGCGGCGGGCAGGCTCGACGTCGTCCAGGTCCGGCTGTCCGGGGAAGTCGCCCCGGTGGCCACGCCGATCTTCGGCGCTTCGGCGCTGCTGTCCCTGCTGACCACCGCCGACGGCTATGTGGTTGTCGACGAGGCGGCCACGGGGCTGGACGAGAACGCGACGGTCACCGTGACGAGGTATTGAAACATGGGCAGCCCTTTCATCAGCGACGTGCCCGCCGAGGATGCATTGCGGGCCTGGTGGGATGCCTGCGCCACTGCGGGGTGCCCGGACCGGCTGGAACCGGTGACCGTGTCGCTCGACGCGGCTGTCGGGCGCGTCACCGCCGCGCCGGTGTGGGCCACGCGCTCCTCCCCGGTCGGCGACGCCGCCGCGATGGACGGGATCGCGGTCCGTGCGGCCGACACCGAAGGCGCCTCCCCCACGACGCCGCTGCGGCTGCCTCCGGAGAGCTACACCGTGGTGGACACCGGCGATCCGATGCCCGCCGACCGCGACGCGGTCGTCATGCGCGAGCACGTGCACTACGTGGACCAGGCCGCCGAGATCATGGCGGCGGTGGCGCCGTATCAGCACGTGCGCTCGATCGGCGAGGACGTCAGCGCCGGGGAACTCTTGCTGCCCGAGGGACACCGGCTCCGCCCGGTCGACGTCGCCGCCTCGGCGGCCGCCGGCGCGACCGAGTTGGTGGTCCGGCGGCAGCCCAAGGTCGCGGTGATCCCGACTGGCGACGAGATCGTGCCGATCGGCACGCCTGCGCGCGAGGGCGAGATCGTCGACACGAACTCGCTCATGCTGGTAGCCCAGGCGCAGCAGGCGGGCTGTCATGCATGGGCGGCTGACATCGTGCCCGACGATGTCAGCGCGATCAGCGCGGCGGTGCGCCGGGCGGCCGAAGAGGCTGACGTCGTCCTCGTCATCGCCGGGTCGAGCGCGGGGCGCGATGACTACACCGCCCGCGTGGTGTCCGATGTGGGCACGCTGGCCGTGCACGGGGTTGCGGTGCGGCCCGGCCACCCGGTCGTGCTCGGCGCGGTGCACGGCACCCCGGCAGTGCCAGTACTCGGGGTCCCGGGCTACCCGGTCTCGGCGGCTCTGACGTTCGACATCTTCACCGCCCCGATGCTGGCGCGGCTGGAGGGCGCCGCGCCGCCGCATCGCCCGACGACGTCGGCGCGGCTGGCCCGCAAGCTGCCGTCGGTGGCGGGTATGGACGACTGGGTCCGGGTGCGGCTCGGATCCGTGCGCGACCGGGTGGTCGCGACGCCGCTGCCGCGCGGGGCCGGGGTGCTCACCTCGCTGGTGCGCGCGGACGGGCTGCTGTTCGTCCCGGCCGCCGTCGAAGGACACCACGCCGGTGAGGACGTCGCCGTCGAGTTGCTCCGCCCGCTGCCGGAGATCGAGCGGACGATCGTGGCCGCCGGGTCGCACGACCTCATCCTCGACCTGGCCGCGTCGACGCTGCGCGGTACCGACCCGTTGCTCACCCTGGTGTCGTCCAACGTCGGGTCGCTCGGCGGGCTCGCCACCCTGCGCGACGGCCTGTGCCACGTGGCCGGATCGCACCTGCTGCACCCGGCGACCGGCGAGTACACGCTGCCCTACCTCGACGAGCTCATGCCGGACCGGGAGCTGGCGGTGGTCCGGCTCGCCCATCGAGAACAGGGCCTGCTCGTCGCGTCGGGCAATCCGCTGGACATCGGCGGACTGCCCGACGTCGCCAAGCGCGAGCTGCGCTACGTCAACCGGCAGCGCGGCGCTGGCACCCGCGTGCTGCTCGATCATCAGCTGGCCCGGCTCGGCATCGAGCCGACGGCCATCACCGGGTACGGCAGGGAGGAGCCGACCCACCTCGCAGTCGGCGCGGCCGTCTCATCCGGCCGCGCCGACTGCGGGCTCGGCATCCGCGCCGCCGCACAGGCGTTCGGCCTGGACTTCGTGCCGGTCGCCGAGGAACCGTACGACCTGGTCACCGACGCGGCGAACCTGACAGACCCACTGCTGGCGCCGCTGTGGCGGCTGCTCGGCGACGCCGACTTCCTGGCTGCCGTGGAGCGCCTCGGCGGATACCGCACCACGGAATCCGGTCGACGCATCCGTTGAGTTAGTGCATACTGTATACATGATTGGCTTCGCTGTGACACACCGGCATCGGATGCCCCGCGCCGTCGCGCTCTGCCTCGCTGCTGTGCTCGCGTCGTCCGGCTGCGCCTCGACGGGGTCGGCGGACTCCCCCGACAGCGGGCAGCTGATCCTGGCCACCACGACGAGCGCCCAGAACACCGGACTGCTCGACATGCTGATCCCGAAGGCTGACGCGAGCACGGGCTGCACCACGAAGGCGGTCGCGGTCGGCTCAGGGGAAGCGCTGGCGATGGGCGAGCAGGGCAACGCCGACGTGGTGCTGGTGCACTCGCCCGAGGATGAGCGGGAGTTCATGGCGGGCGGTCACGGCACCAGCAGGAAGCTCATCATGCACAACGACTTCGTGCTCATCGGGCCGCCTGGCGACCCGGCGGGCGTCGCCGAGACGGACAGCTCCGCCGAGGCGCTGACCCAGATCGCCGAGCGGAAGGCGAAGTTCGTCTCCCGAGGCGATGACTCGGGCACTCACTCCGAAGAGCTGGCGCTGTGGCGGCAGGCAGCCGTCAAGCCCCATGGCGAGTGGTATGTCGAGACCGGTCAGGGCATGGGCGAGACCCTGACGATCGCGAGCCAAACCGACGGCTACACCCTGACCGACCGCGCCACCTTCCTCACAACCAAGGGACTCTCGTCACGGATCGTCCTCGACGGACCAGAAGAGCTGCACAACCCCTACCACGTGATCACCGTCGACCATCCGGCGACGAACACCCAGTGTGCCAAGGCATTCGCCGAGTGGCTCAGCGGGGAGCAGGGACAGGGGCTGATCGATGAGTTCGGCGCCGGCGAGTACAGCAGGCAGCTCTTCGTCCCGGACGCGATGCCGCGATGACCGAGCCGGTCATCGACGTCCTGGCCCGCTCCACGGCGGTGGCACTGTGGACCACGCTCATCGCCGGGGTGCTCGGGATCTCGCTCGGCACCGCCCTCGCGCTTGCCCGCGTCGGCAGGCGCGGGATCCTCATCGCCATCGTCAACACCGGGATGGCGCTACCGACCGTGGTCGTCGGCCTCAGCGTGGCGCTGCTGCTATGGCGCACCGGACCCCTCGGCGACCTCGGCCTCATCTACACGCTGCGCGGGGTCGTCGTCGCGCAGGTCCTGCTCGCCACCCCGCTCGTCACCGGGGTCACCCTCGCCGCGCTGCGCCAGCTCCCCCGCGAGCTCCCCGAACAGCTCCGCGCGCTCGGCGCCAACCGGATTCAACTGGTGCTGCGGATGTGGCTGGAAGCGCGGCTTGCGCTGCTCGCTGCGGTCATGGCCGGGTTCGGGCTCGCGATCTCCGAGGTCGGTGCCGCGATGATCGTCGGGGGGAACATCCACGGCCACACCCAGGTGATGACGACCGCGATCGTGGAGACGGTCAGCCGGGGCGAGTTCGGCGTCGCGATCACCTACGGCGCCGTGTTGCTCGGCGTCGCGTTCCTCGTCAACGCCGTGCTCGCCTTGGCGCAGCGGAGGGGGTCGTCATGGGCGGATGGCTGAGCGCCCGCGAACTGCACCATGTCCGGGGCGGCCGCGACGTGCTCTCACTCGGCAGTCTCGACGTCGCGCCCGGCTCCCGGCTCTGTGTCCTGGGCGCGAACGGCGCGGGGAAGACGACGTTGCTGCGCTTGCTCGCGGGCGTCGAGCGCCCCCGGCTCGGACAGGTGAGCCTCGACGGTGTCAGCGTCACCGGCGGTGGGGTCGCGGTGCGCAGACGGATCGCGTACACCGCCCAGCGACCGGTGCTGCTCAGCACGACCGCGCGCCGCAACGTCGAGCTGCCGCTGCGCTGGCGCCGGGTGCCGAGGAAGCGCTGCCGGTCACTCGCCAACGCCGCCCTGGAACGACTGCGGATCGGACACCTTGCCGAACGGCAGGCGAGAAGCTTGTCCGGTGGGGAGCAGCAGCGTGTCAACCTCGCTCGCGCGGTCGCACTCGATCCGGACGTGCTACTGCTGGACGAACCCGCCGCCAGTCTCGACGCCGAGTCGCGCACGGCGTTCCTGGACGACCTCGGTCGCGCGCTGGCCGACCGCGCGACGACGGTTGTCCACGTGTCCCACCGCGTGGAGGAGGCGATGCGCCTCGCCGACCAGGTGATCGCCCTGATCAACGGCCGGGTCCACCAGGTCGGCTCTGCCGCCGAACTCATTCATAGGCCGATCAGCGCCGACGTCGCGAGGCTGGTCGGTTACGACAACCTGGTACCCGCTCACGTGCGTTCTGATGGCACCGTCCTGATTGGCCAGACAGCCACAGGGCTCCGGCTCGCCGGGTACAAGGGCCCGGCGAGCGTCGCGGTGTTCGCGAACGGGGTGCGCCCGGCGGCCGAGGGAGACGCGGCGGGGGTACCTGCCCGCGTCCGGCACGTCTCCCTCGGCCCCGGGTACTGGACGGTGTCCTTGACCGTGTCCTTGCCCGGTGTCACAGACCTGGCGATGACGCTGCCGATCGGCACACCGGTAGCGCCGGAGGGCAGCACCGTGCGGGTGGTGTTCGACCCGTCCCTCAGTACCGTTCTGCCCGCCACTGCGGCGACCAGGCAGCCGCACCCGTTGCCGGTGCCCGCGCTCGACCCGGCCACCGCACTGCTCTCGCTGTGACGACCCGCGTGGCCCCAGGGCAGGCTGCTGCTCCGCGCGGTCATGGCCGCATCGTGCGCAGCCCGGGAAACCGACGGCGTATGCCCTTGTCCTCGGTGACCAGGTCGTGGCCGTGCTCGATGGCCAAGGCCGCAAGGTAGGCATCGGTGACATCCGCCCCAGTGGCATCGTGTTGGTGGCAGAGGTCCTGGTAGATGGACCAGTGGCGCTGGCCGGGGACGACAGGAATGGCCTGCGGGCGATGGCGGAAGACGTCGACGAATCGCAGCACGTCCGCCACGGGGGTCGGCTCACGGAAGATCCTCGGATTGGTCACGATCCGCTGGAACCCGAGCGTCACCAGGTCGCTGACACCGTAGCTTTCCAGCCCATTGAGCAGGCCGGAAAGCCAGTCACGATACCGCTCATGCTGGGGCAGCTCGCCACGATGCGCGTAGACGAGCGCGTTGACGTCAGGCATCTGCATGGGTCACGCCCGTGAACCGTTCCGCATCCTCCGCGTCGATCAGTGGTTGGTATGTCGTGCGGTCGTCGAGGTCAACACCCGGCAGCAGGCCCGTACCGGTGTGCACGATGACGTCGATCCGCTCGGTTGTCTGCTGCATGTCCTCCTCTTTGAGTAAGCGCCGCAGCGCGTCTTCGAGGACGGAGGTGAACGTCCGCTGATGGCGCGCGGCGTAACTCTTGGCCTCTCGCATCAACGTCTCGTCGAGCCTCACCGTCGTCCTCATGGGAACCACGGTACCGATGTGACATATTTATGTCTAGTGGTATCGTGTGTCGACGCCGTGCGAGCGACTACGTTGGGGGCATGGCTGCATCGATTCCGCACTACTCACTCAACGACGGCACCCAGCTCCCCGCGATCGGGTTCGGCACCTACCCGCTCACCGGCGGCGAGGGCATCAAGGCCATGATCAGCGCCATCGAGAACGGCTACCGGCTGCTCGACACCGCCGTGAACTACGGCAACGAGGAGGAGGTCGGCGAGGCCGTGCGCCAGTCAGGGATCTCGCGCGAGGACATCGCGATCGCCACCAAGATCCCCGGCAGGCATCACGAGTACGACCAGGCCACGCGGTCCGTGGAGGACTCGCTGCGCCGACTCGGGCTGGACCACATCGACCTCGTGCTGATCCACTGGCCCAACCCGAGCGTCGGCAAGCACCGGGAGGCATGGCGGGCGCTCGTGGACCTCCGCGAACGCGGCCTCGTCATCTCCATCGGCGTCAGCAACTTCACCCGGAAGCACCTCGACGACATCATCCACGACACCGGCGTCACGCCCGCCGTCAACCAGATCGAACTGCACCCGTACTTCCC
>WHUD01000549.1 GCA_009377385.1 Actinophytocola sp. | reverse complement strand
GGTGGAGATCCGCGGTGACGGCGAGGGGGTGGTGTCCCACGCCGGGGTGGCGCTGCTGTCGGGACTGGCCGACCGGGTCGGGTTGACCGCGGCGCTGGGAGCGCGGCCGCGTGCTCGCCGGCGGCGCGCCTCGGCGCACGACCCGGGCGAGGTGCTGCGCGACGTGGCCGTGGCGCTAGCCGACGGGAGCGAGTGCGTGTCGGACCTGGCGGTGCTGCGCGACCAGCCCGAGCTGTTCGGCCAGGTCGCCTCCCACCCGACGGTGTGGCGCACCCTGGACCGGGTCGCCGCCGACGAGCTGGGCGGCGCGGAGGGAATCGCCGGGGCACGCAACCGCGCCAGAGCCCACGTGTGGGCCCAGGCCGGCGGGCCGCCGCTGATCGACGGCATGGTGGTGCTCGACGTCGACGCCACGATCGTGGGCGCCGAATCGGACAAGGTCGCCGCGGCCGGCACGTTCAAGAAGACCTACGGGCACCACCCGCTGCTGTGCTACCTCGACCACGGCGACGGCACCGGCGACCCGCTGGCCGGGATCCTGCGGCCGGGCAACGCCGGCTCCAACACCGTCGATGACTGATACGCCCCGGGTTCCATGGAGGCT
>WHUD01000548.1 GCA_009377385.1 Actinophytocola sp. | reverse complement strand
AGTCGCAGCAGGGTGCAGAAGGCTTGGGCGAGGACGGTGAGGGTGACGTGGCGGTGCCAGCCGGTGAAGGAGCGTCCTTCGAAATGGTGGAGCCCGAGGCCGTGTTTGAGTTCGCGGCAGTCGTGTTCGATGCGCCAGCGGATCTTGGCCAGGCGCACCATCGTCTTCGGTCGGGTGTCGGCGGTCATGTTGGACAGCCAGTACGTGACCGGTGCGGGCTGCTCGGGCGGCCATTCGGCGATCAGCCATGCCTCGGGCAGACTGCCGTCACTGGCGCGGGGGATGTTGCGGTTGGCGGGGCGGACGCGGATGGCCAGGAAGTCCGAACGCATCGCCGCGGTCGGGTTGTCCGCGGTCTTCTTCGTGCCGTTGCGCCAGGTGATCCGGCGGCAGGCGCGGCGCCCGGCGGCCAGAACCAGCTTCTGCAGAGTGGACGGCTTGTCGGGGTAGGCCGGGGCCGGGTAGCGGCCCCGGCCTCGGTAGGGGCGATCTTCGGGCACGGCGTCGCCGGGATAGGCGGTGGCGGTGGGGTCGGCCTCCAGCACGTAGGCCAAGCCCCGCTGGTCCAGGCCGAGGCGAAACTCGGTGGCGTCCCCGTAGCCGGA
>WHUD01000547.1 GCA_009377385.1 Actinophytocola sp. | reverse complement strand
AAGCGGCATGAATTGACCCACTAAACAGCTGTCCGGAAAACTCCGGGCCCATCACGGTGGCGGCTCGTCGAAGTCGACGTCAAATCCCGAGCTGGTCGTCGCACCTTCGTCCTGCCAGACGAGCTGTTCGAACTCCTCATGCGGCACAAGGGACGACAGGCCGTCGAGCGCGAACACGCTGGCACTGAATGGCACGACGGCGACTGGATGTTCACCCAGCCCAACGGCAAGCCACTTGATCCGCGCGCCGACTACGCGGAATGGAAGGAGTTCCTCGACGAGGCCGGCGTCCGCGAAGCGCGCCTACACGATGCGCGGCACACGGCGGCGACCGTGCTGCTCATCCTCGACGTCCAGGACCGCACTGCCATGGACATCATGGGCTGGTCCAGCCCCGCTATGAAGAAGCGTTACATGCACGTCACCGACGAAATTCGCCGGGACGTCGCAGGACTAATCAATGAGTACTTCTGGACATCAACCTGATCAAATCGTGTGCAAAGATCGAACTCACTCGACCTCTTTGTCTGCAAGCTAATCAACTGCACGGCAATTTACTCATCAGTGTCGGCTGATCCACGCCAGCAACATGGATCAATTCCAATGT
>WHUD01000546.1 GCA_009377385.1 Actinophytocola sp. | reverse complement strand
AGGTGCGCACATCATGGTCGAGCCGAGTGATCTGACCGAGGACGGGGGCTACCACGCGGCAATTCGGCTGTTGAACAGTGATGAGCCTCCCACGGGCATCTTCGCGGTAAACGACATGTCCTGCATTGGAGCGTTGTCCGCGGCAGCGGAGTTCCAGATCGATGTTCCCGGAAAGCTTTCCCTTGTCGGATACGACAATTCCCACCTGGCCAGACTCCGTTGCCTCTGGCTGACCAGCGTGGACGGGGCCGGCTTTGAGGTGGGCCGTCAGGCGGCAGAGACGTTGCTTGCCCGCATCGAGGAACCGGAGCGTCCTGCTACGGTCCGACTGATCACGCCAAAGCTCGAGGTTCGTGGCTCCACCGCCCCGCCAGCGCGGGGATAGCTTTCCGTCCCTCGCACGGTAATCGGCTGACCTGAGCGTGCGGCCCTTCACAGGGCGCGAGTCAGTAGACCGGTCAACAGTTCCCACACAAGTACGGCCAGGACGGTGAGGGCGGTGCGCAGGTTCATCAGCGAGACATTCCGGATCACGATGGTATCCAGTGCGATCTTGACCGTTGGTGAACTCGTCAGGCGTAGAAGGTGGGGCGGTCTTTGAGCTGGG
>WHUD01000545.1 GCA_009377385.1 Actinophytocola sp. | reverse complement strand
TACACACTCACCCCCCAAAATGACAACGTTGTAACTTCCTAAGCCCTAAGGAGGACTACCTCAAGCGGCTGCGCCGGATCGAGGGCCAGGTGCGCGGGCTCCAGCGGCTGATCAACGAGGACACCTACTGCATTGACGTCCTCAACCAGGTCGCCGCGGTGAACAGGGCTCTGCAGAGCGTGGCGGTCGGGCTCCTCGACGAGCACGTCCGCCACTGCGTGTCCGATGCCGCTAAAGGCGATGACAGGGACCACGCCGACGCGATGGTCACCGAGGCGACCAGGGCCATCGAACGACTCATCAAAGCCTGAGCACGCGGGCCGGCTTGTGTGTGCCCGGTGGCACACGTGTGCCGAAGTGGCCATATATATGCGGCGCGCTCGGCACACGCAAGAGCGCCCACCACCACGACGTCGCAGGCGAGGATCTGCCCTGCGGCCTGCTCGCCCTCGACGATGCGACTAGTCGCCTGCCGCGCTCGCGGCGGGCGTTGGCTCGGGCCGAAGGTCGATGCGGCGCAGGAGCTGGGCGTTGATCGCGACGATCACGGTGGACAGGCTCATGAGGACTGCGCCGACGGCCATGGGGAGCACGAACCCGGCCCAGG
>WHUD01000544.1 GCA_009377385.1 Actinophytocola sp. | reverse complement strand
GTAGTCGGTGAACATGCATCGCCAAGTCTTGAAGTTGGCAATGGCGCGTTCGATGACGTAACGGATTCGGTTGATTGCTGTGTTGAATTCATTCTGCCACTCGGCCAGTTCGCCACCAGCGGGTTTGCGAAATGGCGTGGTGGGGCCGGTTCCGATGTAGCCTTTGTCGCCGATGGAATTGTCGCATCGGAGGAGGCCGGTCAGTCCGAGCTCGTCGACGGCTTTCGCGTCATGGGTGTTGCCGGGTAGCGGATCGGAGATGTACATGAGGTCACCGGAGAGGCCGCAGATGAACTGGTGCGAGTGCCCGGTTGTCTTGTGCTTGCCGGACCGCAGCTCCGGCGAGTCACCCCATGACCAGCACGGACAGAGCGATCCGTCCACCACGCCGACGCGGCCGTCCATCTCCTCGATGAGGCCGGGGACGAACTCATCGAGGACGTCGGCGATCACCTCCTCGAGATCGCTGATCGCGCGGGAGATCGTGGACTGGTCAACGAAGAGCAACTCAGCGATCACTTCCTCGGTGATGTTGTTCTTGAAGTACATGATGGTTGATTTCACCGCTTGGCGCAGTGTTAGTTGCCGCGGGCGACCGATTCTGCGA
>WHUD01000543.1 GCA_009377385.1 Actinophytocola sp. | reverse complement strand
GTGCCGGGCTGTGATCAAGTTCCACGTCGGCTCCGACACGCCGTTCTGGCGCGACGGCGGGGTCATCCCCGGCCCCCGCGGCGCTGTGCTCTCGATCGATCTTGTTATGGACCGGCGAGCCACTCACGGGGCGACGGAGGACCGGAGTCCCTTGATGGCGACTGCCGAGCAGCGCAACCACGCCAAGGCCTTCCTGAAGAAGGTCCCTCGGCGGGTAGGTAGCAGCGAGATGGACCGTACGGCCTACACACGCCTAGCCCACCCGTCGTGAAATGCGACGAACCTCCGTGAAGTCGTGTTGACGGCTCGATTCCCGGGAACACGTGTCGAGTCAATCCGCAGACGGAACGAGCGACCGGAGAAGCAATGAGCATCTTTCGCAGGGCCAAGCATGCCGCCGAGCAGGTGGTCGGCGGCATCAAGGAGAAGGCAGGGTTCGAGACGGGCAAGCCGGGGCTCGAGGGTCGCGGACGAGCCCGCAAGGCGACCGGGAAGGCCAAGAGCGCGGGCCACACCGCGGCGCGAAAAGCCAAGCGCGTCGACCGACGCAGCAAGCCCTAGCGGGAGTTTCCTGGGTAAGTTGATCTTTGCGGGTGTGTCCGCAGGTC
>WHUD01000542.1 GCA_009377385.1 Actinophytocola sp. | reverse complement strand
GTAGTCGGTGAACATGCATCGCCAAGTCTTGAAGTTGGCAATGGCGCGTTCGATGGTAGCTATTCAGCTGGTGCCGTTGTGGCTGGTGAGGCTTTGGTCGGCGTGTCGAGTTGATCTTCTTGTGAGGTCGGGCAGGGTGGCTGCGTGTCCGACGCCCCGACCTATGAGCAGCTGCAGCAGTTGGTGGAGCGGTTGACTGCGCAGGTCGTGGAGCTGGAATGGATCGTTCGGGAACAGGCCGATGAGATCGCGGCGTTGAAGCGCCAGGTCTCGGCTGACTCGTCGAACTCGTCGCGGTCGCCGTCGTCGGATGCGCCGTGGGCGAAACAGCCGGCGAAGAAGCGCTCGTCGCGGACCAGGTCGGGGCGTAAGCCGGGTAAGCAGCCGGGTGCGTCGTCGTCCTCGCGCAGCCTCCTCGCTGATCCGGACGAGCGGCTGGAGATCCGTCCGGATCGCTGCGGATCGTGTGATGAGTCGCTCGCCGGGGCCGCCGAGCACGACCGTCAGCGTCGTCAGATCGTCGACATTCAGCCCGTACCGCCGCCGAAGGTCAGCGAGTATCAGAGGATTTCCAAGGTATGTCCCTGCTGTGGGGTGGTCACCACGCC
>WHUD01000541.1 GCA_009377385.1 Actinophytocola sp. | reverse complement strand
GGCTGTGACCAAGGCGATGGCGGCGCGCTACCGGGGGGCGTCGAAGACGGGGAGGGCGGCGATGCTGGGCGAGTTGTGCGAGCTGACCGGCTGGCACCGCGACCATGCCCGCAAGGCGCTGCGGCAGGCGCTGCGGCCGCGGCCGGTGCGTGCGAGCCCGCGGCGGGCGCGGCCGCCGGTCTACGGCGAACAGGTGATGGCGGCGCTGCGGACGGTGTGGGCGGTGCTGGACGCGCCGGCGGGCAAGCGGCTGGCGCCGTTCCTGCCCGAGATCGTCGAGCGGCTACGCGCGTGCGGCGAGCTCGACCTCGACGATGAGACGGCGACGAAGCTGTGCGTGATGTCGCCGGCGACCATCGACCGGCGGCTGGCGCCCGAGCGGGCGAAGATGCGGCTGAAGGGGCGGTCGGGTACCAAGCCGGGGTCGCTGTTGAAGTCGCAGATCCCGGTCCGGACCTGGGCTGAGTGGGACGAGGATCGGCCTGGGTTCGTGGAGATCGACCTGGTCGGCCACGAGGGCGGCGACCCGCGTGGCGACTTTTGCCAAAGTGATTATCCATATCAGTGCAGCGACCACAACATGTCGTGTCTGATCAATCCCGTCGGCA
>WHUD01000540.1 GCA_009377385.1 Actinophytocola sp. | reverse complement strand
AACTATCTCAGCCGTAATCGCCCTACACTTCTACGCGATCAGCTGAATAACCCTCGTTCTCGTAGAATGAAACGTAGAGATGCACCTTTCAAGTTGCCTCGACCAATGTTGGCGTCGATTCGCGTCCGACGAACTATGTTGAAAATTGCCTGTCTGATCAACGAGGAGGGGTGAGTCCGCTGGCTATTCGTCGGACGCAGAAAACTGATGACGCTGGGGACAATGCTCCGCAGCGCGCGGAGCGAGACTACTCGGTACGTGCTGTGCAGCGGGTATGTACGATCTTGGACCTGCTTCAGGAGTCGGTCGACGGTGTTTCGTTGCCCGTGTTGGCGGCGGCGACAGGTACCCCGAAGTCGACGGTGTACCGCTACTTGTGGACACTGGAGAGGCTTCGCTACGTCGAGCGTGATCCGGAGACGGGAACGTATCGGCTGGGACTGGGCTTCGTCGGGATGCAGTCACGCCATCTTGAGGCATTGCGGGAGCGGGCACGGCCGTGGCTGGAGCAGCTGCGGGATGAACATGACGAGACGGTGAATCTGGGCATCCTCGACGGCGATCGGGTGATCTACGTCGACATCGTGGAGAGCACGCGAAATGTCCGGC
>WHUD01000053.1 GCA_009377385.1 Actinophytocola sp. | reverse complement strand
GGCCGTTGTCGTAGTTGTACTCGTACGACTCGTAGCCGTCGCCGTCGTTGTACTTGAACTCGTGCACCTCACGACGGTTGCGCTGCTCGTTGTAGGTGTCGCTGTAGTAGTAGTCGTTGACGCACGGCTCGTACGACGACCGCGACGGAGCCGCGTCCTGGCTCGGCGGCGAGCTGGACGTCGTAGTCGGCGAGCTCCTGTCGGTGGACGGCGCCGACCGATCGGACGGACCGGCCCGCGACGTCGGTTCGGTCGTCCGTGATCCGCTGGACGTCCTCGACGGCGCGTCTGGTGTCACCGTGACCTCGGGGCTGGTCGTGGCACCCGTCGGCCTTTCGACGAGGGGCCGTTCCGGCGTCGACAGCGTGGTCCGTTCGGGCAGCTCCGCCGACGGTGTCGCCTCGCTCGTCGGGGGCGGCTGGCTCGCGCGACTGGCGCGGTCACCCGCACGGTCGTTGTCGCGAGTGGCGGATTCGCGGTCCCGAGTGCGGGAAACGTCGGGAAGCGCGTAGCCGTCGTCCTGTCCACGCTCAAGGGACGGCGTGTTGTCTGGGACGGTCTGCGAGATGCCCTGCTCACCGACGAGGCCGAAGTACGCGCTCGCCGATTCGGTCATCGCGGGGCCGACCGAGAAGCCGAACACCCCTGCGGCCGCGGTCGAAGCCACCGCGATGCCCACCTTCACCTTGGTGCTGGTGAAGGCCGTCTTGAACGCTCCTGACAAGCTCGCGCCAGACGCCCCGGACGTGCTGGCCGCCGCGACGCCAGCGACGGCGATCCCGTTCGCGTTGGCCCGCAGCGAGAAGCAGACGTCGCGCAGTTCGTCGTGGGTGGCGTTGCAGCGCGTGCAGTCGGCGAGGTGCGCGCTGATCCGCTTAACCTCGGCGCCGGTGACGCTGCCAGCGGTGTAGCCGCCGAGCTTCTCAAGCACAGACCGGCAGCCGACGTCGCTCTTGCCGGTGGCGAGGTGCGCCTGCAGATACGCGGCCCGAAGTCCGAGGCGGGCGCGGCGAGCGAGCGCGGCGGTCGCGTTCGGACTCAGCCCGATCTGCGGGGCGACGACGGCGGGTTTGGCACCCTCCACTTCGGTCTGCCACAGCACGGTGCGCCAGCGTTCCGGCAGGCTGGTGAACGCCTTCGTGATCAGGGAATGCTCGGCGGCACGGGAGGGGTTGGAGTCGGCGGCACCCGCGCGGGTGGTCAGTTCGTCGTCGCTAACCGGAACGTCCTGGACTGTTCCTTTCCACTCCCACGACACCCGGCGGGCGACCGTGAGCAGGTACGCGCGGATGTTGTCCCTCGGACCGTTGCCGCGCTTGACCGCGCGCAGCACCCTGAAGAACGTCTCAGCTGTGATGTCCTCGGCCTCGGTGCGATCTTTCGCCAGGCCGAGCGCCAGCCTGCGCACTGCGGGCGCGTGCTGTTCGAACAGCTCGCTGAAGGCAGCGTCCTGTCCCTGCCGCAGTCGGCGGAGCAGCGCTGGCTCGTCGATCGCCTGCGTCATCCGGCCAGGTACCTCCTCGCCGATCACCGATCGGTCGCCACTGATGGGCCTACCCTAAGGAGTGACGGAGTTCGCCCGTCACGCACAGTGTGACGTTCACGCCGACTGAGCGTGACGATTTTACGCCAAAGGCAACGTTGTGCCAGCCACTAACGAGTTAGGCCAAATGCACGGTCCGTAATATCGACGTGAAGGCAACCTGGCGGCCTGACCCCCTGGACCAGGGGCGGCCCCGGACGTATAGACTGGCTCTCACGCCGAAAGTTGCGGCGTGATGCGGACGTAGCGCAGCTGGTAGCGCATCACCTTGCCAAGGTGAGGGTCGCGGGTTCGAGTCCCGTCGTCCGCTCAGTACGACTCCCTGAGCCCATCGGGTTCGGGGAGTTTTTCGTTGACGGCGATCAGAGCTTGCGAAGCCGCCCATTCGATCTTGTAGGTCACCGCTCGGTGAGCCCGAGCTCCGCCAGAACATCGCCGTGGGCGACACGGGGTTCATCGAGCGCTTGACGCGCCGCAGCCAGGTCGGACACATCCTCAGCGTCCGCAGGTCGTGGATCGACACCACAGCCGCCACCGCTCGCCCATGGCGCGTCAACACAGCACGCTCGTGGGTGTGCGCTACGCGCGCGACCACATCACCGAGGTGTTCGCGCGCCTTGCTCAGGGCAGCTCAGACATACCCCAAATTGGACAAATTGGGGACACCAGCCGCAAGGCACTGCCTACCCCGTGCCAAGCCCCACCGGGCAGGACACTCCGGTGCCCGCGATGCCGCAGTAGCCGTTCGGCACCTTATGCAGATACTGCTGGTGGTAGTCCTCTGCGTAGTAGAACTCGCCAAGCGGTGCGACCTCCGTGGTGACAGCGCCGTGGCCCGCCTGCCGCAGCGCCGCCCCGAATGACGTCGCCGACGCCTCGGCCGCAGCGCGCTGCTCGTCGTCGGCGTAGTAGATCGCCGACCGGTACTGCGTGCCGACGTCGTTGCCCTGCCGCATGCCCTGCGTCGGGTCGTGGTTCTCCCAGAACACCTTGAGCAGGTCCTCGTAGCTGACCCGCTGCGGGTCGTAGACGACGAGCACGACCTCCGCGTGCCCGGTGCGACCGGTGCAGACCTCCTCGTACGTGGGGTTCTGCGTGTAGCCGCCGGCGTAACCGACCGCCGTCGAGTAGACGCCCGGCATCAGCCAGAACAGTCGCTCCGCACCCCAGAAGCAGCCCATGGCGAACACCGCGGTGCGCATCCCATCGGGGAACGGCGGCGCCAGCGGGGTGTCGGTGTTGACCGCGTGCCGCTCGGCGACAGTGATCGGTTCAGCTCGGCCTGGCAGTGCCTCCGACTCGCTGACGTGCCTAGTCTTGTCACCGGAAAACCACATGCTTCTACAGTGCCACGACATGTGGGCCATCGTCCGAGCACGTCACGAAAAGGTAAGGGTGGACAGTGGGCAACTTCGGTGACTTCCAGGCAGCGATCTACGCCGAAGGCATGTTCGGCAACACGCCCCCGAAGCTCACCACCGACCTCGCCCACCTGGAGGAGAGGGCGCGGGAGACGCTGAGCGCCGAGGCGATGGGCTACATCGTGCCCAGCGCA
This sequence comes from Actinophytocola sp., assembly GCA_009377385.1. GTDB lineage: Bacteria > Actinomycetota > Actinomycetes > Mycobacteriales > Pseudonocardiaceae > Haloechinothrix_A. The sequence continues at coordinate 24,845 of WHUD01000053.1, read as the reverse complement.
GGATCGGGCGCCACCGCCCGCGCCAACCGGGATGCGTTCGACCGCTGGCACATCGTGCCCCGAATGCTGCGCAACGGCCCCGAGCGCGACCTGTCCTGCACCATCCTCGGCACTGAGATGCCAGCGCCGGTGGTGCTCGCGCCGGTCGGCGTCCAGACGTTGGCGCACGCCGAAGGCGAGCTGGCCACCGCACGCGCGGCGACCGCGCTCGGGCTGACCTACACCCATTCGACGCAGGCCAGCTACTCCATCGAGGCGGCCGCCGAGGCCAGCGGTGACGGCTCGCGCTGGTACCAGTTGTACTTCCCGAACGAGCGGGACCTCTGCGTCAGTTTCTTGGAACGCGCCAAGACCGCCGGATACTCGACCGTCGTCGTCACGGTGGACACCACGATGCTCGGCTGGCGGCCCGCCGACCTCGACCGCGGCTTCCTGCCGTTCCTGGCTGGCAGCGGCATTGCGAACTACCTCACCGACCCGGTGTTCAAGGGCTCGCTCGCCAAGCCGCCAGATGAGGACCCCGCGATGGCGGCGCTGCGGTTCGCGCAAGTCTTCCCCAACCCCGGCCTGAGCTGGGAGGACATCGCGTTCGTGCGGGAGCACTGGGATGGCCCGATCATGCTCAAGGGCATCCTCTCCGCCGAGGACGCGAAGCTCGCGGCGGACAACGGCGTCGACGGCATCGTCGTCTCCAACCACGGCGGCAGGCAGGTCGACGGCGCCATCGCCGCGTTGGATGCCCTGCCCGGCATCGCGGATGCCGTCGGCGACCGGCTCACCGTGCTGTTCGACTCCGGGGTGCGCACCGGGGCGGACGTCGTCAAGGCGATCGCGCTCGGCGCGCAGGCGGTGCTGCTCGGCAGGCCGTACCTGTACGGGCTGGCGCTGGAGGGGCAGCAGGGCGTCGAGCACGTGCTGCGGTGTCTGCTCGCCGAGCTGGACATCACCCTGACGGGCGCCGGGTACACCAGCCACCGGGAGCTGAGCAGGGAGTCGCTGGTCACTGCGTGATCGCGAGCGCAGCGAGATATGCGTACGCTCACCGGCATGGGTATCGCCGCCGACGAACGCCAGGCACTGTGTGATCTGTTCACCGAGGTGGGGCCTGCCGCGCCGACGCTGTGCGCAGGCTGGCAGACCAAGGACCTCGCCGCGCACCTGGTCGTCAGGGAGCGGAGGCCGGAGGCGGCGGGCATCCTGCTCAAGCCGCTCGCCGACCGCCTCGACCGGGTGCAGCAGGACTACGCCGAGAAACCATGGTCGGAACTCGTTGACCAGGTTCGCTCGGGACCTGCGTGGTACTGGCCCACCCGCATCGGCAAGCTCGACGAGCTGGCCAACACCGCCGAGTACTTCATCCACCACGAGGACGTCCGGCGCGCGCAGCCCGGCTGGGAACCGCGCGATCCCGACAAGCGCCGGGACGCCGCGCTGTGGCAAGTCGTGTCCCGGATGGCCAAGCTGTTGCTACGGTCGAGCCCGGTCGGCATCCAACTGCGCACGCCGTCCGGCAAGCAGACGACCGCCAAGCACGCGGCGAACCCGGTCACGATCACCGGCGACCCCGGCGAGCTGCTGCTGTACGCCTACGGCCGCGACGAGATCCGGGTGGACTTCGACGGCGACCCCGCAGCGGTCGACACCGTGCAGAGCATCAACCGGGGCCTGTAGGCGAACGGATGAACGATCGGGACTCGCGCCTTGCGCTCGCACTGGCACTACTGCTCAGCGGCGTCGGCTCGCTGCACTTCGCGGTGCCGAAGTTCTTCGACGCGCTGATCCCCCGCTCGCTGCCCGGCACGCCGCGCGCCTGGACGTACGGTTCCGGCGTCGCCGAGCTGGGCTGCGCCGCCGCCGTCGCGATGCCGCGCACCCGTCGCGTTGGCGCGACGCTGACCACGCTGCTGTTCATCGCGGTGTTTCCCGGCAACGTCAAGATGGCCGTGGACTACCACCGGACGCGGAAGCCGCTGGCGATGCGGATTGGCACCCTGCTGCGGCTGCCGCTGCAGGTGCCGCTAGTGGTTTGGGCGTTGCGGGTGCGCGACCGCGCGTAGCCCGCTGGCGTCTTCCTACGGCACGTCCTCGTGCTGCCTACGGCCCCGGGCCAGTGTCGCCGCGCGTATCCCCTGGTCGTGCGACATTCGTCGGGGATATCGATCGGGCGGAACATCCAGTCACACGATCAGCTAAGTTACCGGATGGGACGAATCGACCCGCCGGATATGCCGGGGCACTGCAGAATAGGCGGGCAACACGGAGATGATCTCTACAAGGGGGTTCCGGGGTGACCTGGCAGGAAGAGCTGCGCAAGCTTGACGAGGACTTCTCGGCAGGCGAGATCACCGCAGACCAGTACCGGGAACGACGGAACCAGGTGCTGTCATCCGCGGCGACGCAGCCGCCACCACAGGAGCAGCAAGACGGGCCGAACGCCGAGGCCACCCAGGTGATCTCGAAGGACGCCGCTGAGCAGGCGAAGCAATCCGGCGCGCCCCACGAGGCCTCGGCCGCGCAACAACCAAGCGCACCCCAAGGACCCCCGACCGCGCAGGAGCAGTCCCCGCAGCCGTCCGCAAAGGACCAGCAACAGGACCAGGACTCAGCGGAGCGGACCCAGGTCGTGCAGCCGGTGCAGGTGCAGGCACCGCAGCCAACCCCGCAGGTTCCACCGCAGGGGTATCCGCAACAGCCCATGGCCTCGCCGCCCGGCGGCTTTCCACAACAGCAACCCGGCGCCTTCCCACAGCAGTACCCCGCGTCCCCCGTCGGTGGTCTCCCGCAGCAGCAGCCCGGCTGGCACGCGCCGGTGCCGGATTCCTCCCCGCCCTGGGGGCGCGACGAGTTCCCGCCGGTCATGCCACCGGCCAACCAGGGCTGGCCGCAGGGTCCGGACGACTGGCATACGCCGGAGAGCAAGGGCCAGTCCGGCAAGCTGATCGTCGCGGCGGTCGTCGGTGCACTGGTCGCTGGGCTGACCGTCGGCGGTTTGTGGTTGCTGTCCGAGGGCGAGGACGAGCCGTCCAACACGGCTGCGGCGGCCGCGACCAGCACCGCGCCGCCGACCACAACAACGACGACAACCACCACGACCACGACCACGACCACCAAGCCATCAGCCAAGAAGGAGCCGAAGAGCAACGCCGACGCGCTGGTAAAGCTGCCGGGTAAGACGCGACCGGCCGACGGCCCGTTCAGCCTCAAGCAAGTACGGAAGGACGACCTGCTGCCGTCGCCGATGCTGAGCGAGCTGCGGGCGGCCGAGCTGGACAGCGGACTGCTCCGCACGGCCACCGCCAAGGGCACCACGATGGAGCTCTTCGCGATGGAGTTCGCGAAGTCAAAGCGGATGGACGACGTCGCCGACGCCTACGCCAAGGCCCAGCGGAAACTCAATCTGTCCCGGGACGAACTTTCGACGAAGCAGGTGCAGGTGTTCAGCACACCGGCCAAGAAGACGCCGTCGATCTTCCGCGCTGTCTATGTGACGAAGGACCGGGTCATCATCCTGGAGAGCTTCGGCAAGAAGCGCGCCGATGTGCGGGACCAGTTCACGAGCATGCTGCGGCAGCAGGTTGATCAGGCGCCGCCGAACTGACCGTCTGCGCCGTCACACCGACACTGGTCGCACCGCGCGCACCCGCACGCGCTGCCCGGACAACGCCGCCGTGCCGGTGAGTTCGTCGACGCACTGTTCGTCGGTGACATCGTTGATGCTCGCGCCGGGGTGCGCGCTCGCGACGCCGAGCCTGACGCCGTCGCGCCCGTGTCCCCAGCCATGAGGCAGGCTCACCACGCCGGGCAACATCGCGTCGCTGACCTCGACCGGCACCTCGACCTCGCCGACCCGCGAGGACAGCACGGCCCACTCGCGGTCAATGACCCCGACCCGCTCGGTGTCGTCAGGGTGGATCAGCAATGTACACCGTGGCTTGCCCTTGACCAGGCGTTCGCTGTTGTGCAGCCAGGAGTTGTTGCTGCGCAGCTGTCGACGTCCAATGAGGACCAACTCGCTGGGCTGCCACGCCTGCTGCCTCCCCCGCAGCCGATCCAGGTCGTCAAGGTACTCCCGCGGCGCCAGGTTGATCTTCTTGCACGGGGTGAACAGCCGGTCGGGCAGTCGTCGTTCCAGCGGCCCGAGGTCGACGCCGATGTGGCGCGAGGCCGTGATGGCGGTCACGGCGTCGCGGTGATACAAGACCCTTACCGCAACAAATTCGTTAGCCTGCACGTTCACAGTGCTTGGAGCGATCCAAACAAGCTGGGGACGAAGGAGCGGGCAGATGGAACTCACCTCGACAGCAGCGATCGTCACCGGCGGCGCATCCGGTCTCGGCGGCGCGACGGCTGCGGCGCTGACGGTCAAGGGCGCCAGCGTGTTCGCGCTCGACCTGCCTGCCGCGATCGAGAACGCCGAGCCCGCAACGGGCATCACCTACGTCGAGACCGACGTGACCGACCCCGAGCAGGTCCAGGCCGCCGTCGCGACCGCGTCCGGCGCGGGCGTCCCGCTGCGCACCGTGGTGAACTGCGCAGGCATCGGCCCGTCCGCACGCATCCTGTCCAAGAAGGGCACGCACGACCTCGCGCTGTTCCGCAAGGTCATCGAAGTGAACCTGATCGGCACCTTCAACGTCACGACGCTCGCCGCAGAGGCCATCGCCAAGACCGAGCCGCTCGACGACAACGCGCGCGGCGTCGTCATCAACACCGCGTCGATCGCCGCCTACGACGGCCAGATCGGACAGGTCGCCTACGCGGCCTCCAAGGGCGGCGTCGTCGGCCTGAACCTGCCCGCCGCGCGGGACCTCGCGTCGTCCGGCATCCGCGTCATGACTATCGCGCCCGGCATCATCGACACCCCGATGCTGGCCACCGTCAGCGACGAGTTCCGCGCCGCGCTCGCGGAAGGCATCCCGTTCCCGAAACGGCTCGGCAAGCCCGCCGAGTACGCGCAGCTCGCGATCGACATCATCGAGCACGACTACCTGAACGGCGAGGTCATCCGGCTAGACGGCTCGCTGCGCATGGCGCCGCGCTGACGTCTCGGCCGCGACGGTCGACCAGATCCGCGCGGGCTGCCGGCCCTACAGGTCCCCGATGTAGGGGACGTCGGACATCGCGGGGCCGGACATCCAATGCCGCAAGGCGTGCGTCGCGCGGACGTCGTCCTCGTTGTAGCGGAGCAGCCGCTCCCGCTGCCGCAGCGCAGGCTCGCTGCCGTCCATCCCGACGGCCTCGCGGTACCAGCGCATCGACGCCTCGCCGCTGGCCTCCGGGTCGTCCCAGCTATGGCCCGCCTGCCGCGCGACCACCTTCAGCCCCTTGCCGGCCGTGGACAGGAAGGTGTCCGAGACGCTCTGGAAAAGGTCGACCCACTCGTCGGAGTCGACGAACGCCTGCACCTCGTCCACAGGGGGCACGCCAGGCTTGCCAGCGAACCGGGTCGCGGACCCGAGCAGCCAGCGGTTCTCCGCGAGCGCGTTGTAGCAGTACGCGCGGAACGTCAGCCCTCGCAGCGCCGCCCGCGAGCGGACCTCGCTGAACCACGTCCAGAACGCGGCGAACGAGCGCGCCTCGTCGTCGGTCGGCACCGGATCCCATGTCGCGAACGAGTGGTACCCGTGTGGCAGCCCGATGTCGGAGCCGGACAGCAGCGCGCCCCACAGGTACGCGCCGTGGTCGGCGAAGCTCTCCATGTCGACGTCGACCTCGACGTCGCCGCGCGGAACGACGACGTCGGGAACCTTGCGGACAACGGACACCCCGCCGCGCCACGCCCGCGCGAGCGCGACCGCGTGCTCGAACGGCATGCCGGTCAGCTGCACAGACGGCTCACCGGACAGGTCGAGCGCGGCGAGCTGATCCACCGTCGCCACGCCGCACTCGCGCAGCACCACCGCGTCGTCGCCGCGCACGACAAGGCTGACGTCGCGCGCGTCGAGCAACGCCGGTTCACACACCGGCCACCACGGGCACTGCTTGCACTCCACGATCCGCGACGGCTGCGCAAGCGGTTCCGCGCCGGTCGAAGCCGCGACGGCGATGGCGTGCCGGTCGGCGAACCGCTCCGCGTACTCGGCCATCGCGCTGCGCTCGCCGGGGAACGTCGGCGCTTCGAGGTCGAACCACAGCACGACGTCGGCGTCGAGGCCGATGACGCCACCACGCGCGGTGTCCGGCTCGGCGTGGCCCGCCGCGCGCAGCAGTTCCCGCAGGTGAGCGAGCCGCAACTGGTCACGTGGGTGGGAACGCACCTTGCGCTCGGCGTCCTCCCGCGCGTTGGCGGGGTCAAGGTCGGGCAGAACCGTTGTCGTCGCGCCTGCGCCAGGATCGCTGATCCGATGCCGCACCACGATCACGGGGACATAGCCGCCCTCCGTACGGACAAGCACCTCGACCCCGCCGCGCCGTCCGGCATCGGTGTCGGCTGGGAGCAGCCCGCCGGAGATGTACGGCGCGCCGGAGGCCAGCGCGTCCACCGTCGCGGCCACCCGCTCGCGCGGCGGCGCGTCGACCGGCACGCTCACCCAGCCGCCGGGGTGCGCCGCGCGCAGCCGCCCGGCGACGTCGGCCCTGTGCGCTGCGGCGTCCTCGATGCGCTGCTCGGTCGCCGGGTTGGGCGGTGCCAGCTCGACGTCGGCGTACGCGGGGTCGTTTTCGAGGTGCACGCGACGCCTGCACCGTGTCAGCACCCCAGCGTGGAGTAGCACATCGCCCATACTCACCACCCTAAGCGCAGCCACCGACACTGTCCGCGAAGCGTGCCCCCGACAGTTGCCTGGCACACCGCGCGTCCACCGGGCCATCGGTCCACACTGGAAGTAGGTTTGATCCACCAGCGACCGATGACGAGTACGAGGTGGCCACGGATGGCGCGCAAGAAGAAGGATGCGCACGAAGCGGAGCACGGCTTCGCGGCGGAAACCATCGAGTCCCTCGAAGCGGCCACCAAGTCCAAACAGCTGACCAAGGCCGCCAAGAAAGAGGCGAAGGCGGCCAAGAAGGCAAAGAAGAAAGCACGCAAAGCCCCGAAGACGTCCGACACCGAACAGCACCCGACGACAGACGAGGAGCACGCCCTGACCGCGAAGAAGGCGCGCCAAGCCCTGACCGTGACAAAGGTCATCCTTCCGGCCGTGATTCCCGTTGTCGCCCCGATCGCGGTGCGGGCGGCGGGGGCCTGCCGCGATGCCTACGACAAATACCAGGCACGGAAACTCGGCGTCACCGTCGATACGCTCGGCGAATACACCGGCCACGGCGCCGCCTTGCACGCCAGAATCGCAGGCCTTTCCGACGGCCTGAGCGAACTCAAGGCAGGCGGAACGGCGGCAGGCGCCCAGTTCGCCGACCAGGCGGCAGGCACCGTCCGCCAGCTCAGCTCTGCGGTGCGGGCGGCGGAGCACATGCCACCCAGACGGCGTAGGGACGCGCACCGCGCCATCGCGGCCGAGCTCGACGAAATCGAAGCGAGCTTGCTGCATCACCTCGGCGTCTGACCACCTGCGGCCGGACTCACGCCGGGAGCCGCACGACGACGCGCCGCGATCGCATACCCTCGGACGCGTGATCACCCGATCTCGGTCAGCCCGTGCGAGTCGTGCCCTTCGCGCGACGCGCGGTTCGGTGCTCGCAGTGAGTTCCGCCGTGCTGACGATCAGCGCGCACGCCGGGGCAGGTGGTGGCCTGCCCGATCCGCTGACGACGATCGCGCTGACCGGGCTGCTCGGCTGGCTGGCCACCACGATCTCCGACCGGGTGAGCGGCACGGCAGGCATCCTCGCGACGCTGTCGGCGGCACAACTGCTGCTACACAGCGTGTTGGAGCTGATAAGCGGGCACCACGGCGCACCGGCGGTCGATCCCACCGTGATGACTGCGAGCCACGCCGTCGCCACCGTGGTCATCGCGCTGCTGCTCAGCAAGACCGAACGCGGGCTACAGCTTGTCGCGGCGAGCCTGCGCAGGCTGCTGCCGGTGGTGTTCTCCCCGGCTCCGCCACCGCACGGCACGCCGGGCGCCGTGCTGTTTCCGCCGATCCCCGACGACTACGTTCGGGTGCTGCTGCGTCGCGTCTGCACCCGGCGCGGCCCGCCCGCGTACTCCTGATCCCCGCTTCACCTTTCAACGCGGCCCGGTGCGGCCGCCATTTCACCTTGATCAGGAGTTGTCATGCCATCAACACGAAACCTCACGCGCGCGGGTACCTTCGCGCTCACCACCGCGATCGCGGGATCACTCACCTGTGGCGTCGCTGCCGCACACGTCACGGCCAACGTCTACGGCGAGCCTGCGGCCAAGGGCGACTACACCGCGATCGTCATGCGCGTGCCGAATGAGGACGACAAGAAGGGCACCATCAAGCTGTCGGTCGACATCGCCAAGGAGTACGCGCTCGGGTCGGTGAGCACCAAGCCGGTACCCGGCTGGGACGCCGACGTCACGACCACCAAGCTGTCGAAACCGGTCACCGACTCGTACGGCAGCAAGCTCAACGAGGTCGTCACCGAGATCACCTGGACCGCCGAGAAAGCCAACGAAGTCAAGCCGGGCGAGTACGAGGAGTTCGCCTTCTCGGCTGGTCCGCTGCCGACTGACGTGGACAAGCTCGTGCTGTCTGCCACCCAGACCTACGAAGGTGGCAAGGTCGTGGCATGGGACCAACCGCCGACGGCGGGCAAGGAGCCGGAGAGCCCCGCGCCGGTGGTGCCGCTGGCGGCGGAAGAAGGCGCGCACGGCTCGGCGTCCGGCTCAGGGCGGCCGACCGCAGAGGCAGCGGACTCTGCCACCGACTCGACGGCGCGCTGGCTCGGCGGCAGCGGGCTGGCGCTCGGCGCGCTCGGGGTGGGCTTCGGCATCGGCGCCGTCACCCGCTCACGGCAGAAGACAGCACGGGAGGACTGACCATGCGCACCGCACCGCTCACGGCATTGGCACGGACGACGCTCGCCACGCTGGTCGCGGTGCTCGCCCTGCTCGGCACCGCGCCGCATGCGCTGGCGCACAACACGCTGACCGGCTCCGACCCCAAGGAGGGCGCGAAGGTCGACGCTTCGCCGAAGCAGGTGACGCTGACGTTCGACCAGCCGGTGCAGTCCGGCGACGTCAACCAGGTCGTCGTCAACGGGCCTGACGGCGGCCAGTGGGCGCAGGGACCGGTCGAGGTCGACGGCACCGAGGTGTCCCGATCGCTCGGGGAGCTTGGTCCCGCAGGGGAGTACACGATCGGGTTCCGCGTGCTGTCGGCCGACGGTCACCCGGTGACGCGGGAGATCCCGTTCACCCTCACCGAAGCAGGCAACGGCACGCCTGCTACGACCTCCTCCACGCCGCAGGCAAGCCCCGGGGAAGCGCCGGACAGCCAGGAGCCGGGGGCGGTCGTCCCGGTGTGGGTCTGGATCGGCGGCGCTGTTGTGCTGCTCGGCGCGGGCCTCGTGCTCGCGCTGCGGCTCGGCAAGGAGCAGTGACCACGACGAGCGTGGCGGCGCGGCTGGCTCCTCTTGGTGCCGCCGTCGCCGCCGCACTCGCGGGTGCGCTGGCCGGTGCCGGGCTCACGGTGACGGCGCCGGTGGCAGGCATCCCCAGCCCCGGCATCGGAGTGCTCGTCACGCTGCCGCTGATCAGGGCGTTGCTCGGCGTGACGGCGGCGGCGACCGTCGGGTTGTGCCTGGTGCCGCTGCTGCTCGGCGACAGCGCCGTCGCGGACCGCGCGGAGCAGGTCTTGCACCGCGCCCGCAGGTGGTCGGTGGTGACGTCGATGGCGTGGGCGGCGACGGCCGTCACCGCGTTGCTGCTGCACACCGCCGAGTTCCAGGCGCAGCGGGACGCCATCGGCCTCGCCGACGTCACCAGCTACGTCAGCGACGTCGCCACCGGCAAGGCGCTGCTTGGCGTCATCGTGCTGACGCTGCTGCTGTGCGCGCTGACCGTGCTCGCCGTCCGGCACGGCGAGCGGGTGCCCGCCGAGATCCGCGCAGGGCTCGGGGTGTTCGCGCTGCTCCCACTGCCCGCGACTGGTCACGCGGCGGGCTGGATGGGGCACGACTACGCCGTCGTCGCGCTGGAACTGCACGTTGTCAGCGCCGTGGTGTGGCTGGGCGGCCTCGCCGCGCTCGCCGTGCTGCTCGCCAGGGACACCCCGCTGTTGGCCACCGCACTGCCCCGGTTCTCCGTCGTCGCGACCGCCTGCATCGGGACCACCGCCGTGACGGGCACGATCAGTGGGCTCACCCAACTCAGCACGCACGGATCAATATCGGCCGCGCTGATCGGCACGCCCTATGGCGGCCTCCTGCTCGCCAAGCTGGCCTGCTTCGGCGCGATCGCGCTCGCGGGGGCGAAGATGCGCTGGCGAATCCTGCCCGCCGTCGTGGGACGCCGTGAGGACTGCTTGCAGGTCCGAACCATCAGACGTGAGGACTGCTTGCAGGTCCGAACCATCGGACACCGCCGCTCGGCTTTCGCCGTATGGGCGAGCGTCGAGCTGCTTCTCCTCGGCCTCGCGTTCGGCATCGCGGCGGTACTCTCCCGCGCCGGGTTCGGTTGATCCATTCGGTGGCCAGGGTGACTAGTCGGACCGAATTTTCGGCCTCGCGGCACCCCCGCGTGATCAGAACGGTGAACGGTACCCCCACGTCGATGAACGTCGTCAGCCGAGCAGCCGGTTTTGCACCAAAACGGCGTTTGACGCCATACGCCGGTTCCACCGCAAGGTCGCCACGATTCAGGGCGGACGGTGCGACTCGCGGCGCGCGACGGTGCGACTCGCGGCCCCGGAGCGGGGGACTCGCGCGGATCAGCGATACCGGACCCACCGCGCCTCGGGGTTGCCCGCCCTGAGGTCTCCGAGCCGACGCTGGAACTCCGGCCGCACGCCGGGGTGGCTGCGCAGGATCGGCAGCACGCTCGTGGTCAGCTTCAGCTCCCGTGCCGCCCGCAGCACCTCGAAGCCCTCCCAGGCCACGACGTCGAAGCCGTAGACGTCCGCCAGCTCCCGATACACCGCCATCGGCTCCCCGAACCGCAGCACGCCGAGCGCGACCGGCATCAGGTCCCACTCCGGCGGCCCGAATCCTGACGAGTCGAAGTCGCAGAGCACGGAGCCGTCCTCTCCGACGAGCACGTTGGCCAGGTGCGCGTCGCCGTGCACGAGCGCGGGCGGCAGCGGGAAGTCGAGCGCGTCGAGCTTGGCCTGCACCTCGTCGCACCGGTCGAGCAGGAACCGCCGGTCGGCGAGGTCGAGCTGCTCGGCGTCGGCCACCCGGGAACGGACGTCGGTCAGCGGCGACCAGCCGGGCATCCCATCGGGCACCGGCAGCGCGTGGACCTGCCGCAACAGCCGCGCCAGCGTGGCCGGCGCCGAACGCACCCGCTGCTCGCATACCCGCCACCACACCGTCGCGACATGCTCACCTGCGCTGACCGGCTGCTCGATGCCAGGGTAGAGCCGCACAGCGGGGACGTCGTGCCGCTCGAAGTGCTCGGCGACGGCGACCGCCTTGGCCACCCGATGCCGGAGCGTCTCAGAGCCGACGATGCGGACCACGACCGGCGCGCTGGCCAGCAGGTACACCGCGTTGTTCGTGAACCGAAGCAGCTCGGCCCCTGCCGGGTCGAGACCGGCCTGGCCGCAGACGTCGGCCAGCGCGGCGTCGAGCTTCTCCCGCGTGAAGCGGGGGTTCTGCTCTTGCACCGTGCCGCTGTCCCCAGACCACGCCGCTAAGCAGCGTAAAAGGCGTTGATCCGCTCGGTGAGTTCCCTTGCGTCGACGTTGTTGCTGCGCTTCTCGGCCTCTAGCTTCATCGGCTCCATGCGGTCCTTGACCCGCGCCGACTTGAGCCCGTCCGCCGACTCCAGCGCCGACCTGCCGATCTTCGCACCGTGGTCGATGTCGCCGTCAAGCAGGTGGTTCGTCGCGAGCGCGCTCAGGTTGAACGCCTTGCTGCGCGCCATGTCCTCGCCGTAGCTGTCGATCGCCCTCGTCAGCGCGGGGATCGCGTACTTGGTGTGCTCCTGGCCGACCTTGCGCGCGAGCACCGTGTGCACGGTGCCGACCATGGCGTGCAGGTCGGTCTGGTTGAAGAACTTCACCCAGGACTCCGCGTTGTCCACATCGGCGCGGGCGAAGGTGTCGCGGGTCATGCCGAGCAGCTTGGTCGACTGCTGCTCGTTGCCCATCTCCGCGTAGGCCCACGCCTCGTTCGCGCAGAGCACGGCGACCGCGAGGTCCGAACCGGACTCCTGCGCCGCGATCTGGCCAAGCTGGAACATCTTCAGCGCGTCGTCCGGCGACTGATGGTGCAGGTAGACCCTGCCCATCCGGTAAAGCACGTTGGCCACGAGCGGGTGATTGCCGCCCTCCTTGGCCAGTTCAAGCGCGTTGGCGAAGTGGGTGCGTGCCGAATCGACGAGCCCGGTGTCGAACGAGGTCCACCCCGCGACGTTGTGCAGGTCAGCGAGCGCGACGTAGAGCCGCGACCTGACCTGGCCGGTACCGCTCGCCGTGAGCAACTGCCTGCCCCACGACAACTGTGCGACAACGGCGTCGCGGCAGAAACCGCCGCCGTACTGGTAGTCGAGTGCGCGCAAGGCACGGGTGGCAGCCTCGACCTGGCGGACGTCGGCCATGCCGATCCGTCCCGGCGCCGGCGTCGTAGCCGGACTCGCTGCAGCCCACGACCCGGGGTCCACGGCGAACACGGTCGCGCCCATCGTGACCTGGGCGGCGTGCGCAAGGAACCTCCGTCGTTTCACCGCCTCGTCCTCCTCAGCCTGTTCAGCGCCGTCGCTGCCGGCAGCGACGACCTTGACCTGCGTGGCCTCGTCGTACGCGAGACCCATGTAGCCACGCGGGATGCGCAGGCCGTCCGCGATGCGTGCGAGCACGTCATACGCCATGACCTGTCTGCCCTTGAGGATCTCGGAGACCTCGGACTGCGACTGGCCGGTCATCGCGGCGATCTGCCGCTGCGAGATGCCGTGGCGTCGCAGCAGCCGGTACACCGAGCTGACCCGCCGTGTCGCGAGCGCCTCGCGCATCTCGTCGTCTTCCCAGGTCTCCGCCGCAATCGGGTGAGACTCGGGCAGAGACTCCTGGTGAGACACCGTGTTCTCGGTCGCGTCCATCGGCAAGCATCCTCGTGGAGTGGCTTTGTGCTGAAGAGTAGGCACACTCATTCAACCGCGCGAAACCCCGGAAATGAACCCTTGATCGGCTCAAGCGAACTTTCGTGACCGCTCATCGGCGTGGCGGTGCCGGTCGCCGCTGCCCTCTCCCACCCATCGCTCTTGGGGCGCACTCTTGAATCAGCGCTCCATGTAGCGCACAAGGGACCGACCTACCGAGGCCCGCCACGTACGGACATCAAGGACGTATAGACGAGCCAGGACGAACAGAGCGGAGTTGATCCGGTGGAGCTCCTCGACTCAGTCGCGAGACGACGTATCGGGGCAGTGGCGAACCCGGCACGTCCCGCACCGCGACGGCCCGTCCACCCAAGCACCCACCGTGACGCGCTGGAAGCGGAGCGTGAGGGAATGCGGCAGGTGGAGAACGGCCAGACGGTCTGGCGGATCCGCTGCGGCGACATGATCCGCCGGGATCGCTGCGTGACGGTGTTCGTCGACAACGGCGAGGTCGTCGTCGTCGGGCCACCCGGCGAGACGGCACGGCTCACGGACGGCCAGGTCGGACAGCTTCGCGCTGCCCTGAACGAAGCGGCAAAGCTCGCGGAAAGGTAAGGCACACAGTGGACCAGATCCTCGGCCAGGTGCTCCGCAACGCGGTATGGGAGCGGCTGGACACGCTGGCATCGCTCGCAGACGAAGCCGACTCGGGATCACTTGCCTCGGTCGCCCGTACCGAACTGCCCCGGCTTGCCCAGGCGTGGCGCGCCATGCTCAGCGCGCACGAGCCGGACGACAGGGGCGACTGCCCCACCTGCTCGACCCGCTGGCACCGCAGCAAGGCCCCGTGCTCGGTCTGGCAGGCAGCGCACGAGCACCTCATCGCAGGTGGCCTCGCCACGACACCCGAGCAGCGGACGTCCGAAGAAGGTCGGCACACGCTGCGGGTGCCACAAGTCGCAGGCGTCGGCCCAGGCTAGCGCACAGACCTGGCGATGATCGCTGACCGAACCGCCCCCACCGGTCGCGCCGATCATCCGCCTTCCGGCCGCGGCCAGGCTCGTCCGTCCCCCCGAGCGTCATGAGCCGGCCGCGGCCACCCCGACAACTTGCAAATTTCATATCCCCCGGCCGATTGACCCATCCCCCAACCCCGCGAGCCGGTGCCGCGCTCCCCCTCCCCCCGACCGGCACCGGCTCGCGGTCCCGTTCCGGCGCTAGGCCGCGTGGCGTAACCTGAAAATCTGTCCTGCGTTGTAGAGGCCGAGACCGCGGTTACCCACACCCCGTTCTCCGCTTGTGGCACACCATGCCGCGGTGGGGGAAATGCCGCAGGGTGCGACAGCAGAGGAGATGTGCGTGTCCGATGTCGACACGGCCCATATGGCCCCTAAGGTTGACCCCGTGGTCCTACCACCCGAGTTCACCCCTCTTCGCAGGAAACCGGTGCAGCAGCGCAGCGCGAAGCGGGTGGAGAAGATGCTCGACGCCTGCGCCGAGCTACTCGACGAGATCGGCTACGACGCGCTGACCACCACGCTCATCGCCAAGCGTGCCGAGGTCGCCGTCGGGTCGCTCTACCAGTTCTTCCCTGACAAACGCGCCGTCGTGCAGGCGCTGACCCAGCGCAACCTCGAGCACTTCATGCAGTCGGTGCAGGAGCGCATGAGCGCGGTCGACCCCGACCACTGGTGGGACGTCGTCGACGGGCTCCTCGACGTCTACCTGCGCATGCACCGCGAGCAGCCGGGGTTCTCCAAGGTCCACTTCGGTGACGTCGTCGACACGCGGCTGCTCGACTCCCGCCGCGACAACAACACCGTTGTGGCCGACTCGCTGTCCGCGCTGGTCGGCGCGCAGATCGACCTGCCGGAAGAAGAGATCGCGATGCCGGTCTCGATCGCGGTCGAATCCGCCGACGCACTGCTCAAGCTGGCGTTCCGACGTGACCCGCACGGTGACCAGCAGATCGTCGACGAGACAAAGCACCTGATCAAGGTGTACCTGGAGAGCCGCTTCGGCGCCTGACGCGCACTCGCACGCTCAACGCTCAGCCGAAGTTCTTGCCTTCACCCCGGTAGGTGAGCACGGTCTGTTCCCGCTGCCCGCCGCTGACGACGTGATAGACGTCGAAGCGTTCCGCCAGCTCACCGGCCTTGGCGTGGCGCAGCCACACCTTGTCCCCGATGGCGAGGTCGTCTGCCGCCGCTCCGGTGACCGGCGTCTGCACCTCGCCAGCGCCTTCCATCTCGAGCAGCCGCAGCCCGGCTGGCAGGTGTGGCCGGGGCAGCCGCGACCGGCCCGCGGCACCGGAGGACACGTATCCGCCTGCGAACAGGGTCGCGATGCCTGGCGCAGGTTTGCGGACGACCGGCAGCGCGAACAGCACCGCTGGGCGCGGCCGGAAGTCGCGGTAGGCGTCGAACAGCGTCGGGCCGATCAGCCCGGATCCCGCCGCGACCTCGGTGACGGACTCGTCCGCGATGGTGGTCTCGATGCTGCCGGTGCCGCCGCCGTTGACGAACTCAAGCTCGGCGATCTCGCGCACCGCCCGCACCGCCGCTGCCCGCCGTTCGGTGAGCTCCGCCGAGGAGCGCCACCGCATCAGCCGCACCGTCAGCGAGGACGCCGGATTGCCAGCGGCGTCGCCCACCCCGGCGATCTGGCCCTCGTAGCCCATCAGCCCGACCAACTCGAACCCGTCGCGCGCGGCGACGTGTCTTGCGAACGCCGCTGCCTGCTCCGGGGTGTGGATCGGCGAGCGGCGCGGTCCGATGTGAAGACCCGGCACCGGCCGCCAAGAGACGTCGAGCTCAAGGCACACCCGAAGCGTCGGGTGGTCAGCGCCGAGCAGCCGGTCGATCAGGTCGAGGTGGTCCGCGGTGTCGACCATGATCGTGATGGCCTCGCATGCTCCGTCGTCCGCCGCG
Organism: Actinophytocola sp.; assembly: GCA_009377385.1. GTDB lineage: Bacteria > Actinomycetota > Actinomycetes > Mycobacteriales > Pseudonocardiaceae > Haloechinothrix_A. Next base: position 8,787 of record WHUD01000053.1, on the reverse strand, counting down.
AGAGCGCGCACCGCCCCGGCGTCCACGGTCGGGTAGGCGACGACGATGTCCCCGCTGACGCCCTGCTCGCGCAGCCACAGCGCCTCGGCGAGCGAGTAGGCGAGCACGCCGGCCGTCCCCAGCGCCGCCAGCGCGCGTTCCAGCAGGAAGCGGCACCGCAGCGACTTGCTTGCCAGCCGGATCGGAGTGCCTTTGGCCCGTCGCACGAGGTCGTCCAGGTTGGCGTCGAACGCATCGATGTCGACGATGGCCAGCGGCGCGTCGATGCCCTCGGTCGCGTGGTCGTAGGCGTGCCGCGACCGCTCCTCGTCGTCGCGCGAGGCGCGCTGGTGAACGGGAGTGGCCATGGGTGGAATACTACTCTCTGTCCGGTTTAATATGAAGTATTTTCACGTACTATGGTTCGAGTGTACGTCAACCGGCAACGGGAAGGTGGCGGCATGGCGTCCGGCACGGGGATATGGACGAACTGGGCGGGCACGGCGACGGCGGCACCCGACGTCGTCCACCGGCCGCTGACCGCCGAGGAGATCGGTGCGGCGGTCGCTGCGGCGGCGGCCGACGGCGCACGGATCCGCACCTGGGGCAGCGGGCACTCCTTCACGTCGATCGCGGTGGCAGACGAGCACGCCATCGACCTGTCCGGCTACAGCGGCATCACCCACGTCGACCCCGCCACCAACGAGGTCACGGTGCGCGCGGGCACCACGCTCCGGGCGCTCAACGCGGCGCTGGACGCGCACGGGCTCGCCATGGTCAACCTCGGCGACATCGACAGGCAGACCATCGCGGGCGCGCTGTCGACGGGCACCCACGGCACCGGCGCCGCCCTCGGCGGACTCGCCACACAGGTCAGCGCGCTGGAGCTGGTGCTAGCCGACGGCTCGGTGGTGCGGTGCTCCGCATCGGAGTCGGCGGAGTTGTTCGCCGCCGCCAGGATCGGCCTCGGCGCGCTCGGCGTCATCAAAACCGTGACGCTGCGGTGCGTGCCGTCATTCACGCTCGCCGCGCGGGAGGCGCCAGGCAGGCTCGCCGACGTCCTCGACCGGCTTGACGACGACGTTAAAGACAACGACCACTTCGAGTTCTACTGGTTCCCGCACGGCGAGACCGTGCTGACCAAGCACAACAACCGGCTCCCCGACGGCGTGCCGTCGAAGCCGCTGAGCAGGCTGCGGTCCTGGGTGGAGTACGACCTGATCGAGAACCGGCTGTTCGGCGCGGTGTGCCGGGCCGAGCGCGCGGTGCCTGCGCTGGTGCGTCCCGCGCAACGGCTGATCGCGGCCACACTGTCCGAACGCGACTACAGCGACACCTCGCACCGGGTGTTCGTGACGAACCGGGCGGTGCGGTTTGTGGAGTCGGAGTACGCCGTGCCGCACGAGTCGCTCCCCGACGTCCTTTCCGAACTCCGGCGGGTCGTCGCGCGACTGGCCGATCCGGTTGCGTTCCCGGTCGAGATCCGGTTCGCCGCGGCCGACGACGTCTGGCTGTCAACGGCGTACGGCCGCGACACCGCCTACGTCGCGGTGCACCAGTACGCCGGGATGCCGTACCGGGAGTACTTCGCGGCGTTTGAGTCGATCGCGGGCGCGGCGGACGGCAGGCCGCATTGGGGCAAGCTGCACTCGCTGGACGCGGCGACGCTGCGCGAGCGCTACCCGAGGTTCGACGACTTCCTGCGCGTGCGGGCGGAGGTTGACCCGCAGGGCCGGTTCGGCAACGCCTACACGGACCGGGCGCTGGGCGCCTGACGCTCAGCTCCGCACGGCAGCCACGGCGTCGTCGATCGGGGTGTCGCCCGCGATCAGCTCCAGCGTCGTGCCGGTGGTGGCCGGTTCGTCCAGCAGGGCGAGCAGCACAGCGGCGACGTCGTCGCGCGGGATGTCGGCGCGCCCGGTGTGCTCAGCGAGGTGCACCCGTCCTGTCCCTGCGTCGTCGGTGAGCCTGCCGGGGCGCAGGATGGTCCAGTCGAGGTCGCGCGCCCGCAGGTCGTCCTCAGCGTCGGCCTTGGCCCGCAGGTAGGCGGCGAACACCTCGCCGACATCGGGGTCGTCCGCGCGCTCAAGCGCCATCGCGCTGACCTGTACGTGCCGCCGTACCCCTGCCGCCTCGGCGGCGTCCGCGAACAGCGCGGCGGCCGCACGGTCGACGGTCTCCTTCCGCGCTACTCCGCTGCCGGGGCCGGCGCCAGCGGCGAACACGGCGGCGTCCGCACCGCGCACCGCGTCCTCCACCTCGGCGATGCCCGAGCTTTCCAGGTCGACCACCGCAGCCCGCGCGCCCGCGTCGGCGAGGTCGGCGGTGTGGTCTGGGTTCCGCACGATGCCGACGACCTCGTCACCACGCGCGGAGAGCAATGTGGACAGTCGGAGGGCGATCTTGCCGTGACCGCCAGCGATCACTACGCGCATGTCAGGCAGCGTAGCTGACAGCGCCGTCAGTCGACTCCTGCCGGGACCTCGTCAACGGCGAGCAACTGCTCGTAGACCATCTCGTTCATCCAGCGGGACAGCGCGTCGTCAGCGAGCATCACACGCTCAGGCCGACCGGGCAGGTCGCGACGGACGATGGTGTTGTCGTCGACAGAGAGCACGTCGAGCCCGTACGCGCGGGCTCGCGGCAGGCAGTTGTTGACGTAGTCGTGGGTGAGCATCGCGGTGTCCGGCAGCACCATCGCGGCGTCGTAGTACCGCGCGAACGGCACCGCCCACGCCAGTCCGGTGCGCCAGTGCCGCGCGACGCCGATGACGCCGATGATCTCGGCCGCAGGCGCAGGCGCCTCATGCGCCAGCTCCGGCCACGTCCAGGTGGACACGCTTGCGCGGTCGATCACCGGCGGCATGCCGGTCGCGATGCGCTCGGCGTGGGCGTCCGGCCGCAGCCGCGCCACCACATGCACCTTGCGACCAAGCAGCCTCATCTGCGGCAGGACGACGCCGTCCTTGCCGAGGACCGCCGCCGTTTCCTTCGCGATGTCGAGCGTGCTCGCGGGAAGCGGTCCGGGGGGCACGACCCGGGTCGGGCTCGTCCGCGCACGATGCGCGGCCGAGGTCGCAGCGTCAGAACCTGTACGTCCCGGTGTTGCCGCCACGTGGTCAGCCTCCCTCGTTGTAACAGCCAGCAGAAACCGCTCGTAGTGAGCGGCACCCTTCCTGGATAACAAGCGACATGTACCCACGTCTGTACCTTGGCCGCCCGCCTGCGATCGGCGGCATGGAGTTGTCGGTGACCGGTCGATGGGCGGTCAACCAACTTCGGCCGGACAGTGCGGCCGTACGGGTGAGCGGATTAGGCCATTGGCACCTGTTGGCGCAATACCCGTTACCCAGCGCTACATACACCCAGCACGACCAGGCGTTATGTCATCGACACGTGGTCACCGTACGGTGATTGCCGTGTTCAGCGACCGGCTAGCGCTCTGCGGGACGACCGCTCGTCGCCGCTCGTCGACGTTGAGCGGTTGAGTTGTGGCGAGAGGTATATCTCACGAGACCGGTTTTCGGCCACCCCTGCCGCCACGACGCGCCGTAAGGTAAGTAACGCCGCTGACACATTGGAGGTTGCATGCGCTCACCGAAGGACTTCTTCGCGCCACTGGCTCTCGGCGCGCCGGAGCCGGTCCGTGAGATCCCCTTCCGCCCGTCGCGAATGATCCACTTCTTCGACCCGAGCAACGAGAAAATGCGCACCAAGGTGCCGTCGATCGCCGCGAAGGTCGACGTCCTGCTCGGCAACCTCGAAGACGCGATCTCGGCCGACAACAAGGACGCGGCGCGCAACGGCCTCGTCGAGGTCGCCAAGGCGAACGACTTCGGGCAGACCCAGCTGTGGACGCGCATCAACAGCCTCGACTCGCCGTGGGTGCTCGATGACCTGCTCACGCTGGTCACCGAGGTCGGCGACAAGCTCGACGTCATCATGGTGCCGAAGGTCGAGGGCGCTCAGGACATCCACTACGTCGACCGGCTGCTCGCCCAGTTGGAGGCGCGCGCGGGGCTGACAAAGCCGTTGCTGGTGCACGCGATCCTTGAGACGGCGAGCGGCGTGGCCAACGTGGAGGACATCGCGGGCGCGAGCCCCCGGATGCAGGGCATCTCGCTCGGCCCTGCCGACCTCGCCGCGAGCCGCCGCATGAAGACGACGCGCGTCGGCGGCGGGCACCCCGGCTACCTCGTCCGCACCGACCCGACCGGTGAGGACTTGAACGAGGGACGCACCACCTACCAGCAGGACCTGTGGCACTACACCGTCGCGCGGATGGTCGACGCCTGCGCGATGCACGGCATCCTGCCGTATTACGGGCCGTTCGGCGACATCCGCGACGTCGTCGGCTGCGAGGACCAGTTCCGCAACGCCTTCCTGCTCGGCTGCGTCGGCGCGTGGAGCCTGCACCCCGCGCAGATCGACGTCGCGAAGAAGGTCTTCTCGCCAGCCGCAGAGGACGTCGCGTGGTCGCGCCGCGTCATCGCCGCGATGGGCGACGGCACCGGCGCCGTGATGATCGACGGCAAGATGCAGGACGACGCGACGTACAAACAGTGCAAGGTCGTCGCGGAGCTGGCCGACGCGCTCGCCGCCCGCGATCCCGAGCTCGCCGACGCCTACGACGCGGCGACAGCGGCAGATTCGGAGGCGATGGCCAATGACTGAGCCCGCGACCGACCAGGCGAGCGCGCCTGCGACTGCGCCGCCCCTGCGGCCCCGGCGGTCGGTGCTCTACATGCCGGGCGCCAACGAGCGTGCGCTGGAGAAGGCCAAGACGCTCGACGCCGACGCGCTGATCCTCGACCTTGAGGACGCCGTCGCCCCCGACGCCAAGGACGACGCCCGCGAGCGGGTGTGCGCCGCCGCCGCGTCCGGCGAGTACGGCGCGCGCGAGCTGACCATCCGCGTCAACGGTCTCGACACCGACTGGCACGAGGCCGACCTGCGCGCGGCCGCGAAGGCCGGCCCGGACGGCATCGTCGTTCCGAAGGTGAACTCGGCGCAGGAGGTGCACACCATCGAGCGCGCGCTGGAGTTCGCTGGCGCCCCGGAGCACACCAAGATCTGGGCGATGGTGGAGACGCCGATCGCGATGCTGCGCGCGGCAGACATCGCCTCCGCGAGCGACCGGCTGACCGTACTCGTCATGGGCACGAACGACCTCGCCAAGGAGCTGCACGCCGAGTTCGTGCCGGGTCGCGCACCGCTGCTCGGCGGGCTGTCCCTGGCACTCCTGGCTGCCCGCGCGACCGGCAAGGTGATCCTTGACGGCGTCTACAACGACGTCAAGGACGCCGAGGGCTTCGAGGCGGAGTGCGTCCAGGGGCGGCAGATGGGCTTCGACGGCAAGACCCTGATCCACCCCGCGCAGCTCGATCCGTGCAACCGGATCTTCGCGCCGTCCGAGGAGGAGGTGGCGCACTCCCGGCGGGTGATCGAGGCGTTCGACGCCGCGTCGGCCGAGGGCAAGGGCGTCGTCACCGTCGACGGCAGGATGATCGAGAACCTGCACGTCGACAACGCCCGGCGGATCCTTGCGATGGCGGAGGCGATCGCCGCGTGCGGCTGATCGGCCCGAGACCTCATGATAGTCATGACTATATGAGGGAAGTGTCGGCCAAAGACGCCGCCCGCAACTTCACGGCGATGCTGACCGCTGTCGAGAACGGCGAGACCATCCTGATCACACGGTCAGGACAACCCATCGCCACGATCAGCCCCGCTCCCCGGGACAACCTCGGCGAACTCAGGCAGATCCTCGATGAGTGGAACGCTGCAGACGTCCTTGACGACGGATTCGAAGCCAACGTGGCGGGCGCGCGGCAGGACCCGCGCCGACGCCCGCACCGTCGTCACTCCAGCCGCGCAAGTGCCTGGGTGATGTCCGCCCAGAGGTCGTCCGGGTCTTCGAGGCCGACGGAGAACCGGATCGCCCCGGCGGGGACGTGGGCGTCGCTCGGCCGAGCGGCCCTGCGCTCCAGGGTGCTCTCCGTCCCGCCGAGACTCGTGGCGTGGCGGATCAGCCGCAACCCCGCGCAGAACGCATCGGCGGACTCCGCGCCGACGAGTTCGAACGACAGCACCCCGCCGCCGAGCGACGGGTACCTGACGTCGACAACGGCCGGATGCTCGCCGAGCCGCTTCGCCAGCTCGGCCGCTGTCGCGGACACCGCCGCGTACCGCACGGGCAAGGTCCGCATCCCGCGCAGCGCTAGCCATGCCTCAAGCGCGCCGGGCGTCGCGCCGCCACGCCGCCGGGCAGCGCGCATCTGCTCGGCAAGTTGCTCAGTGGCGACCACCGTGACGCCGAGGAGCAGGTCGCTGTGGCCGCCGATCAGCTTGGTCGCACTGTGCATGACGACGTCCGCGCCGAGCGAGAGCGGCTGCTGGCCGAGCGGCGTCGCGAACGTGTTGTCCACCGCGACGATCGGCCGGCGATCGCTGCCAACGGCGGCGCCGGTGGCCGGGGCAGCACCGGCAGCCCTGGCGATCTCCGCGATCGGCATCTCGAAGAGGCTCGGATTCGTGGGTGACTCCAGCCAGAGCAGGTCTGCCTCGCCCGCCGCAGCCAGCCAGGCGTCGGTGTCGCGCGGGTCCAGCCGCCGCGCGCGCAGCCTCCCGCTCGCCTCGGCGTGGCCGAGCATGTCGCGCATCCCGGCGTAGCTGTCGGTCGGCACGACGACCTCGGCGCCGGACGGCAGCAGGTCAAACACGGCGGAGATCGCGCCCATGCCGGAGGCGAATGCCGTCGCGTGCCCGCCTTCCAGATCACCGATGGCGTCCTCGAACGCGCGCCAGGTGTCGGTGCCGTCCTCCCGCGCGTAGCCGAGCCCCAGGTGGCTCGCGGGCGTGATCGGCACGTTCGCCGGGTCGCCTTCGCCGTCCCGCCTGCCTGAGTTGACCGCCCTCGTGCGTGCCGACCAGTTCATGATCCTCCTTAGCGCCAGTTACCGCCCGCTAGGGCGAGTCTTAATGATCGCAGAGCGAGTCGGCTCGACGACGAAGGTCACCGGCGATCTCATGGCGCCGGAGGCGCAGGAGGGCAGCGAGGTCGCGGCCTACATCGAGGCGTCGAGGATCACCGCGACCGACGACCCCGACATCGGCCCCGTCTCGGCCAGCGTGCGGCAGCTCTGCGTCGACCGGCACACCGGCAGGGCGTTCGCGCCGTGCGACACGCAGTTCGTCCAGGAAGCCAGCTACGAGGAGCCGGAGACGCCGGAACAGGGCCGCGTCTACGGCGATGACCGCCAGGTGTAACAGCCCGGCTTCGGCTTCAAGCTGCCGTTCGACGTCGAGCAGACCACCTACCCCTGGTACGACCTGCGCATCCGGACAATGTGGATAGACCCGGTGACGGGCCGCGGTGATCGCGCTCGAGCAGTCGGTGACGCAGAAGCTGGTACAAGAGGGCGAGGACTACACGGAAGGGGAGGTGGTCTTCGACGGCACCCTCGCGCTCGACGACGAGACCGTCACCGAGAACGCCAACGACGCCAAGGAGCGTGGCGGCCAGCTCTGGCTGCTGACAACGCTGCCGATCATCCTCTGGATCGTCGCGGGGGTGCTCATCGTGCTGGCGGTGGTGCTGCTGGTCCGCTCCCGCGAGCATCGGGTGGACGCGGGTAACCGCCGGCTGGAGTAGCTACCGCTTGCGCAAGATCATCGCGAGATTCCAGGACGCGATTTCGCGCAGTCCAGGAATCCGCACGATCCATTTCGCCCACGACGGGTGATAACGCGGCAATGTGTCGACCAGAATCACATCGGCGTCCGGCCGCACGACATGCTCCAGCACGTTCGACGAGTAGCAGACGTCCACAGTGGACGTGCGTATCGGCAGCTCGGTGCCGCTGCCGAGCAGCATTCCCGCCCGCATGTCACCCCTGGCCGACAGCTCGCCGACGTCAGGGTCGATGCCGACGTAGCGCGCCCCTGCCGCCTCGAAGGCGTCCGCGAAGTAGCCGGGTCCGCCGCCGACGTCGAGCAGCGTCGCGCCGCGCAACGGGGCGTACGACGCCACCTGCCGCGCGGAGTCATCGGCGAGCGCGCCATAGAACCTGTCCGGGTCGGACTGCTCGCTGCGAAACGCGCGAAACAATGCGACCGATCGGCTGAGGTTCGCCTCATGCGGCACCATGAGTCGAGATTATCTCGCACCGGGCCATTCACTGGCCAGGAAAATGCCGCATCACGTCGGTCAGGAATCCGGCCGCGGTCACGGTGTCGAAATGCGCGCGGCGGGCGCGCATGGTCACCGTCGTCGTGCCGGCTGCGGTCACCGCTCCGAAGGCGACGCCCGTGCTGCCGCGCGCGATCGGGAAGAACGCAAGCTCGGTCACCATGCCCCCGGCGCTAACACTGCCCACATTGGACGCCAGGAAGGTGGCGGTGAGCCGTTCCGCGAACGGTCGCGTGAGCAGCCGCGCGATGCGGCCACGCGTCGTCGGCCGCAGCTCAGGCTCCACCCGAGCGTCCGCGATCGCGGCGCCGATCCGCTCTGCGTCGGCGTCCGGCTCTACCGGCAGCATCAGGTACGCGCTGGCGTCCTCCGGTTGCAGCGCGCTGCCCCCTCGGCGAGACGCGCCGATCCCCGCCACGATCCTGCCGTTCTCCGCCCCGTGTACCCGGTTCCAGCTCGCGACGGCACGCGCGGCGGCAGCCGTCAGCGTCGTGGTGCGCGGGCCGACATCGCCGGTGCGCACCGCGGCGAGGGTGTCGCCGTGAACGGAACCGTCCACATCGGAGTCCGGCGCGATCCGCGCCGACGGCCGCAGCACGTCGAGCGCGCTGCCGAGC
>WHUD01000539.1 GCA_009377385.1 Actinophytocola sp. | reverse complement strand
TCGCGCGACAGCTCCTCCAACCCGGACACAGCACAAGATCATCACAGCGCCGAGCCCCGACGTCACGCACCGACACGCGGAAGATCAACTATCCACCTGAATGCTTCCCACTCCAGGAGCCTCAGTAGCCGCTGCGGTCGCCAGAAGCTGCGATCTTCAGGGTGCTCTCGGCGGACGATTCGACGCGGTTTCCGGGCATCTCGCGTCACGCGCCGTGCCACACGACGAGAACACGTTCTCTTGGAGTCAGTGTCTTCGATTCACCCCGGTGTCGTGCCATGAACCGTGCCACGAGGTTATCGCGAATGTGCACCCGCGGTCGACGTTTCGTCTGACCGATTCCGCGAGTAGGCGGGTGACACGCGCGGGAAGATGGCGATGAGTGCCTACCACGACTTCCGCTGCATTTAGGAGGTAGGACCGTGCAGCAGCATCGCGACCCGGCAGCACCCTCACGGCGAGGCGTACTCGCCGCCATCGCCCTAGTACTCATGCTGGTCGTCACGGCCTGCATGTCCGGCCAGGATGCAAGCGCGAAGGACGTGCTGACTGTGGGCATCGGCAGTGAACCGGAGAACCTGGATCCGCACGCTACCCGAGCTGGTACGGAT
>WHUD01000538.1 GCA_009377385.1 Actinophytocola sp. | reverse complement strand
CCCAATCCCAGCGCAGTTGACCACAACGCGGACCGGGCCCGTGTCCGTGGCCATCCCAAGAGCGCGACGAACCTCATCCTCCTTGGTGACATCCGCCTTGACGTACGTGACGTTATCGAGTTCGGGGGCGTTCGAAACATCTATATCCAATCCAAACACGCATGCGCCACCGGCGGAGAGTGCTGCAACTGTCGCGCGGCCCAGGCCCGATCCGGCCCCCGAGACGACGGCCGAAACGTTATCGATACGCATGGCTCTCCGATGTTTAAGATCAACCTACTGCGCATCGCTGCTGCCCGCGGGACAATCTGGAACATAACGGCACCGCGTGTCGCACAGTAACCGCGTTCGCAGCGGCATGCTCCGAGGCTACTGATATGGAGTGACCTCCTGTCAAGATACCTCGGCTGCCGCGAGATGGGCCGCACCACCCGAGCCGGCCGCGGAGGCCGCTCGAACTACAACTGGAAGATCGCCATGAACCAGTTCGATGTCATGTTCCCCGGCCGCCTGGACAACGCCTAACATCAGAACAAGGTCAGGCCCTTACACAGGAAGGTGGCGTCTCACGAGCGGTGTAAACGGCTCGGGCGCGGGTTCCTCTCGTGGGG
>WHUD01000537.1 GCA_009377385.1 Actinophytocola sp. | reverse complement strand
ACGAGATCATCGCAAAAATCAAACGAAAAGAAACTTACCGCTCACGACACTAGTGGGTTCGCTGTCCGGAAGATCAACAGCCCCTCACCTTCAGCGTCTGGTGTTAGCGGTTGAGGTTGGGGGGCTGGTGTCCCTTGGGTGCTGCTCGGTTGAGGTCGGCCATGCGGAGGCGGAACACTTGCAGGGCGGTGTTGAAGTACTTGGTGGTTTCGCCGACCCAGTGCATGCCGTTGTTCCGGACCGTGGCCGCGGCGCGGACGTTGCCGGGGCGGACGACGGCGAAGATTTCGTTGCGGTCCTGGCTGAATGCCCAGGTGGCCAGGGCGTGGGTGGTTTCGCTGGCGTAGCCGTTGCCCCAGGTGTCGGGGTGCAGTTGCCAGCCGATCTCAAGATCCTCGTGGCCGGGTGGTAGCGGGAGCAGGATGGCGCCGCCGATCACGCGGTCGTCAGTGTTGCGTTGGATCGCCCAGCGGCCCGCCGGTGCGGCCAGCCGAGCGTCCTCGGCGATCCACTGCTGCAGGAGCAGTCGCATGGCCGCCAGATCGGGCACGCGATCCATGGCAGGACTGAGCCAGCGCGCCACGGCGCCGTGCCCGTAGACGGCAAGCGCCGCT
>WHUD01000536.1 GCA_009377385.1 Actinophytocola sp. | reverse complement strand
GGCTCTACACCGCCGACCACCAGTGCCGTGAGGTCGCCGGACTTAGCGGCGGCCAGGATCTGGTCGGCGCTGCGACCGGGCTCTGCCGGCACCGACTCGACCCCCCAGGCCGCGGCGACGTCCACCCGCGCACCGGGATCGGCGACCGGCCGCGCGCCCGGCAGCAGGTGTGGCAGACAGCCGACGTCGACGGCGCCCCGATCACCGGCGCGACGCGGAACCCAGGCCAGCCTCGCGCCCGTCCTCCTGGCCAGCCGCAACGCCGCCGACAGTGCACCCGGAACGGAGGCGAGCCGCCCGCCGACGAGGATCACGCCGCCCGCGTCGAGTGCGATCTCGCCGTCCTCGGCGATCGCGGCCAGCGCGGCCGCCTCCTGGCCGGGAACGGTCTGACGCAGCGTGCCGCCGAGCTTGGCGAGACCGCGCGTGGAGTACGGCGCCACCGAGTAGACGCGTGTCCCGTTGCGCTGAAATCCCTTGCGCAACCGCAGGAAGACGATCGGCGACTCGTCTTCGGGCTCGAACCCGGCGAGGACCACCGCGTTCGCGGTCTCCAGGTGTGAGTACGTCACGTCGGAGTTCCCGGCGACGTACGACGCCAGGAAGTCGGCCTC
>WHUD01000535.1 GCA_009377385.1 Actinophytocola sp. | reverse complement strand
CTCCTCACCCTGAGCCGACAAGGGGACTCGAACCCCTGACCTACGGTTTACAAGGGTGGGCGTCGGGGGTCCGCGTTGACCAGGGTCTCTACCAGGCACTTTATTCTACCAGGTGGCATCCATGGCCCCAGCGTTCACGCTGATCATCCTGGTTTCGTGCCATGAACCGTGCCACGATTTCCGGGTGCTGGGGCGCGTGCCCTCAGTCGTGGTCCCATGCGAGCGCGCGGGCATAGGAGTCTCGCACCTGCGTGAGGCAGTCAGCAGCGGGCGGTAGGTCGCGAGTTTGGTGCCCGAGTTGGGCGTGCCAGTCGAACTTCGGGAGCGAGCGGAATACGTACGGTCTGACCTTCCAGCCGGTGACGCGGTGGACCAGGCTTGCTGCCTCCTGGTTGAGCGCGTCGAGTCGGCCCAGCGCGGCGAGGTCGTAGAGATCACGGGCGGCGGCGCGGTCCATCCATGCTGCGGTTTTCATTGCGACGAACGCTGTCAGGGTGGGTACGCGCAACATGACGTCGTTGACGTCCGAGTAGCGTAACGAGACTGTTGTGCGTTCTGTTGGCCACGCGGCCAGTTCCCGGTGGTGGGAGGTGCTGAGCAGTTGGATCCGCACC
>WHUD01000534.1 GCA_009377385.1 Actinophytocola sp. | reverse complement strand
CGTGTCACGTCCGCCGCACGGTCCGACATGCAGGTGGCCGCACGTCCGGGCACCGACCCCACGTGACCGAAGCGAACCCGCGCCGGGCGCCCGGCCGACTGCCACGCCACCTCGACGTGGTGTTCGGGCTCGTGGCGATCGCGGCGTCCTGGTTCTTCAGCAGCGGTTCGGCCAGCACGGGTATCCAGGCGCTGTGGCTGAATATCGGCGTCGCTGGAGCGGTCATCGCGGGTATCGGCAACTGTGTATGGCTGCTGCGGGGCAGGCGCGCGGTGGGGCAGCGGCGCACGGAACTGATATCGCTGGGCCGGGACCGGGACTTCGGATCCTCGGCAGGCACGGTGCCAACGCCCGACGTGACGGACACACTGTCCATGCCGTTGGGCGTAGTGCGCGCCGCAGGGATGCACAAGATTCACCGTCAGGATTGTCCGCTGCTGGCCGGCAAGCGATTCGAGCCCGTTGACCTGCGTGACGGCGAGCCCTGCGGGGTGTGTGAGCCATGAACGACCTGATGCCCTTCATCGTCGTCGGCATCACGACAGGGGCCGTCTACGGGTTGGCCGCTCTCGGACTCGTGCTGACCTACAAGACCTCCGGGATCTTCAACTTCG
>WHUD01000533.1 GCA_009377385.1 Actinophytocola sp. | reverse complement strand
ACACGGTCGACGCGGACACCCCGGCGGTGCTGGCGACTTCATGGATCGTGGCCACTCGCACAGGCTACACCGGCTCCGCGGGATAAAATCGATTGCCTCATGGAACGATTTCTAGACGTCTATAGCGAGCTTTACTGGTGGAAAAACGATTTCCCTAGCCTCGGGCTCCGGACGGCCGTGGCATACTCTCGGGGACTTGATATTTCCAGTGATACAGGGAGGGACCGTGCCGCTTGCGGTTGGCGACAGCATCCCCAACGTGAAGCTCATGACTATAACGTCCGAGGGGCCCTCCCCCATCCACAGCGGGGACGTCCTCGGCGCGGGCAACGTCGTCCTGTTCGCGGTGCCCGGCGCCTTCACGCCTGGGTGCTCGCAGCAGCACCTGCCGGGCTACGTGTCACGAGCCGACGAGATTCTGGCCAAGGGGGTCGACCGAATCGCCTGTATCGCGGTGAACGACGCCTTCGTGATGGACGCCTGGGGCCAGGCGCATGACGTCGGCGACCGGATTCTGATGCTCGGTGACCCGGACGCCGAGTTCGCCGCGGCCGCCGATATGGAGCTGGACGCCAGCAGCTTCGGCCTCGGCACCCGGTCGCTGCGCTACGCCG
>WHUD01000532.1 GCA_009377385.1 Actinophytocola sp. | reverse complement strand
CCCTGAGCCGACAAGGGGACTCGAACCCCTGACCTACGGTTTACAAGGCTGGGCGTCGGCGGTGACCATGGCCTCTACCAGGCACCTTTGGTCACGCAGCCGGTCTCGGAAACCCATATAACCCCGGTGTTTGACGGCGTTTCGCGTCATAAGTGGCGTCACGATGTATGGCCAAGCGGGGCATGGCCGTGCAGCCGGCATGTCTCAGGGGTGCGGGCCGATGGTGACGATGGTGAGTTGCCCGTCGGCGGGTCCGTAGATCCACCAGATTCGCCAAGCCGACGGTGTCTTGTTCTCAACGTAAGATTCCCAGAGCGGCTCTCCACCAGGGCCTGGCACCGACTTGTAGTCGTGTGAGTGCAGACCTGGATGGCGTGGGCCTGCCTGCTGGAGCAGCCGCAGAGCCTTCTGAATCTTCTTGAGCTTCGTCGCGTACTGCTTCTTAGCGCGCAGGTCGTTTAGGACCTTCTCGGCCTCGCGGGTGTACAGCAGTTGGAACGATGGCGCGCTCACTCGTCGTCGTCCGCCTCGGCGGTGACCCAGTCCATCGCTCGGATGTTGCCTTCGGCCGCGTCGGCCAGGCCGCGGAACAGCGACGCGCGTAGCTCATCGTTCT
>WHUD01000531.1 GCA_009377385.1 Actinophytocola sp. | reverse complement strand
ACAGCCCGCCAGCGCGTAGGCGGTCAGTGGCGTGTCCTCGGCTGGCTTGAGCACGACCGGGCACCCGGCCGCGACCGCCGGTGCCACCTTGTGGCACACCAGGTTGAGCGGGAAGTTGAACGGCGTGATCGCGGTGACCACGCCCCGCGGCCGCAGGCGTGTGAAGCCGATCTTGCCGACACCCAGCGCTGAGGCGTCGAACGGAACCTCGACCCCCGCGAGCGACAACGCTTCGACGGCCGAGAAGCGCAAGGTGTCCGCTGCCCGCTGCACCTCCGCGCGTGCCGTACGGATCGGCTTCCCCGCCTCGGCCGCGATGAGCTGCGCGAAGGCTTCGGCATCCGCCACGAGCGCGTCGCGTACCCGGTCGAGCACGGCGGCGCGCTCGTGCTGGCTGGCCGCCCCGCGCCGGTGCGCCGCCACGGCCGCCTCGACGGCCAGGCGGGCGTCCTCGGCCGTCGCACGAGCGACCCGCCCCACCTCGCGGCCGTCGTAGGGGTTGACGACGATGTCGTGTTCGGCGGTGTCGACCCACGCACCATCGATGAGCAGCGGCTGGAGCTCCACGGAGCGCCTCCCTCGTATACAGTTCGGCACCTTAAGCATATCGCCTGCGGTA
>WHUD01000530.1 GCA_009377385.1 Actinophytocola sp. | reverse complement strand
CGGACAAGCAGAGCTGTCCCAGCTGTGTAGTCCGGCACCGAGAACGCAGCCTGCTTACACCGTTCCGGGGTGATGAACATGCCCGCCGACACGACGTCGTACTGCGCGGAGTTGAGCCCCGGGATCAGCTGGTCGAACGGCACCACCTGCGCCAGCATGTCGGGCACGCCCATCGCCGTGAACACCGCGCGGGCTACCTCGGGCGCCTCACCCGTGGTGTTGCCGCTGGCGTCCGCGAAGCCGTAGGGCTGCTCGTTCGCGATCCCCACCGTGATCGAGCCGTTCTGCTTGGCCACCGCGAGCGCGTTCTCGCCGCCGGTGGTCGTCTCCTGACACGCCGACAACAGTGCCGGCCCACCGACCGCCGCCGCGCCCGCCACCGCCGACCGCCGCAGAAAGTCCCGCCGAGTCCAGCCGTTCGTCATTGCCAGCACCTCATTCCGCTTCCATCTCGTTCCGTAGGGCGTTCCGACGAAGTCGATCTAGGCTCAACGTAGGCCCGTGGTGCGCGGCGTGACAATGGCGTCACGCGCCAAACAACGATGTCCATCGACGCCGGCGAGCACGACGTCGCCGCCGCAGTGCACGCAGTCGGCGGGCAGCAGCCAGGGTTGGTGGAT
>WHUD01000052.1 GCA_009377385.1 Actinophytocola sp. | reverse complement strand
AATTCCGTCGCGAAACGCTCACTGTATCCAGAAAGTTATGTTCTTCTTAGTAGCTGGCCTCGTCGCTTGGGGACTGATCAAAGTTATTGTTCGTTCAGCCAAGAATCCAATAGAAAAGTCGAGCGACTCACCACGCTGAGCACCGGCACCAGATGCCGGTCGAGGTAGAACCCCGTCAGTCGACGCGCTGAGCGTGCAACTCGACGCGCTGAGCGTGCTACACGACGTCGCGGGCGTGGGACACGGCGTCGTGGGTGCAGAACACGCCGTCCGCAACGACGAACACGGCGTCCTGGACGGGGGACACGGCGTCCCGGGCGGGGGACACGGGGTCAGGGGGAGAGGGGGACCAGATCGTCGGCGTGGACGACCTCGCGGCGGAGGTCGGGCGGGATCTGGTGGCTCGATCGGCCGATCAGATCCGGGAGTTCACCCGCGTCGAATCCGACGACGCCCCGGGCGACGACCCGCTGCTCGGGATCCACCAGGTCGACGACGTCGCCCGCGACGAAGTCACCGTCGACACCCGTCACGCCAGCGGCGAGCAGCGAGCGACGTCGCTGGACGACGGCGGCGACCGCGCCGTCGTCCAGGTGCAGGCGTCCGGTCGCGCCAGCGGCGTAGCCAAGCCAGAACCGGCGCGCCGTCAGTCGCGATCCGGCTGCGGTGAACGCCGTGCCGACGTCGGCCGTACTCAGCGCCCGTTCCGCGTCGCCCGAACTCGCCAGCAGCACCGGAATCCCGGCGGCGGCGGCCATCCGCGCGGCGGACAGCTTCGACACCATGCCGCCGGTGCCGAGGCCCGAGCTGGACATGCCGATGTCGAGCCCAGCCAGGTCCGTCGCGCCGGCGATCTCGGTGATCTTGCGGGTCGCGCCGTGGCGGGGGTCGCCATCGTAAAGGGCGTCCACATCGGACAGGAGCACAAGGGCGTCCGCGCCGATGAGGTGCGCCACCAGCGCGGCGAGCCGGTCGTTGTCACCAAACCGAATCTCCTCGGTGGCGACGGTGTCGTTCTCGTTGACCACCGGGACCGCGCCCAGCGCGAGCAGCCGGGAGAAGGTGCGCTGCGCGTTGCGGTAGTGCGCGCGGCGCACGACGTCGTCCGAGGTCAGCAGCACCTGGCCCACGGTGAGCGCGTACCGGCCAAACGACTCGGCGTAGGCGTGCGCGAGCGCGAGCTGTCCGACGCTGGCCGCCGCCTGCTGGGTGGCGAGGTCGCGAGGCCGGATCGGGAGCGCCAGCGGTGAGATGCCAGCGCCGATCGCGCCGGACGATACCAGCACCACCTGCACGTCCTGTTTGACCCGACCGGCGATGGCGTCCACGAGTCGGTCCAGCTTGGTGCGGTCGAGGCCGTCCTCGGCCGTCGTCAACGCAGAGGAGCCGACCTTGACGACCAGCCGATTCGCTGTGGTGACCGCAGCACGGGAAGCCGATGTGGTCACGACGACTCCTCGCCCGACCCGTTGGCGGCGGCGCCCGAACCGTCCTCAGGCACGCCGTCCCGCCGCAGCTGCCGCGCCTGCTTGCGCTCGGCGGCGCTGACGCGGGTGCTTTGCTCCAGCCGCAGGTCGGTGCCGCGCCCGCCCAGCTGCATCGCGACCCCGGCAGGCGTCGACGGCTCCCAGTCGAACGTCACACCCGCGATGGTGACCGGGCTTCCCGGCTTCGCACCGGCTTTGGCCAGCGCCTCCTCCACGCCGAGCCGTGCCAGCCGGTCCGCGAGGTAGCCCACGGCCTCGGCGTTGTCGAAATTCGTCTGCGCGATCCAGCGCTCCGGCCGCTCCCCCCGGACGATGAACGCCTCCGGGTCCTCCGGATCTTCTTCAATGGTGAAGCCGCTTTCGTTGACCGCGGCGGGGCGCAGCACGATGCGCTTCGGCTGCGGCGGGGGCTGCGACGCCCGGTGCTCGGCGACGATCTCGCCCAGCGCGAAGCTCAGCTCGCGCAGGCCCTGGTGGGTCGCGGTGGACACCTCGAACACCGGCAGCCCGCGTTCCTCAAGCGCAGGGCGCACTAACTCCGCCAGCTCGGCGGCCTCCGGGACGTCCATCTTGTTCAGCACGACGACGCGGGGCCGCTCGGCGAGGTCGCTGCCGAGGCTCGGCGTGTAGCGCGCAAGCTCGTCTTCCAGCGCGTCGACGTCGGAAATCGGGTCGCGGCCTTGCTCGTAGGTGGCGCAGTCGACGACGTGCACAAGCACCGCGCAGCGGTCGATGTGGCGCAGGAAGTCGAGGCCGAGGCCCTTGCCCTCGCTCGCGCCGGGGATAAGGCCGGGGACGTCTGCCATGGTGAACGACGTCTCCCCAGCCGTCACCACACCGAGGTTGGGCACCAGCGTGGTGAACGGGTAGTCGGCGATCTTGGGCTTGGCCGCCGACAGCACCGAGATCAGCGACGACTTGCCTGCCGATGGGAAGCCGACGAGGCCGACGTCGGCCACCGAGCGCAGCTCAAGCACCAGGTCGTGGGCTTCGCCCTCCTCACCGAGCAGCGCGAAGCCGGGCGCCTTGCGGGCCTTGGACGCCAACGCGGCGTTGCCGAGACCGCCCCGGCCGCCGCTGGCGGCGACGAAGGTGGTGCCCGGCCCGACAAGATCGGCGAGCACCTCGCCGTCCGTGCTGAGCACGACCGTGCCGTCGGGCACCGTCAGCTCAAGCGGCTCGCCAGCGGCACCGGCCCGGTTACTGCCCTGGCCGTGCTTACCGCTCGCCGCACGGGCGTGCGGGCGGAAATGGAAGTCGAGCAGCGTGTGCACGTTCGGGTCGACGACGAGCAAGACGTCGCCGCCGTTGCCGCCGTTGCCACCGTCGGGACCGCCGAGCGGCTTGAACTTCTCGCGATGCACCGAGGCACAGCCGTTCCCGCCGTTGCCTGCGGCGATGTGGATCACCGCACGATCAACGAACCGAGACATCTCGACGTCCTCCTGCTAGGTGCGCTCTATACACGAAACGAGGGGCGGAGCCGGAATCCCGGCCCCGCCCCTCGCGTGGACTTCTGTGGCGGAAACCCGGTCAGGCTTCCACCGGGACGATGTTGACGGTCTTCTTGCCGCGCTTCTCGCCGAACTTCACCGCGCCGGACTCCAGCGCGAACAGCGTGTCGTCACCGCCACGGCCGACGTTGACGCCGGGGTGGAACTTGGTGCCACGCTGGCGGACCAGAATCTCGCCCGCGTTCACTTCCTGCCCGCCGAACCGCTTGACGCCAAGCCGCTTGGCATTGGAGTCACGACCGTTGCGAGAGCTCGATGCGCCCTTCTTGTGTGCCATGCGTGGTCAGCTCCTTATGCCTTGATCCCGGTGACCTCGACGCGGGTCAGCCGCTGCCGGTGACCCTGCCGCTTGTGGTAGCCGGTCTTGTTCTTGAACTTGTGGATCCGGATCTTCGGGCCCTTGGTCTGCTCGACGATCTTGCCGGTCACCGCCACCTTCGCGAGGCTGTCGGCGTCCGCCGTGACCTTGCCGCCGTCGACGAAGAGGACCGCGGGAAAGGTGTGCTCGGTACCCGGCTCGCCTTCGAGCTTCTCAACCTCGACGACGTCGCCAACAGCAACCTTGTACTGCTTGCCGCCGGTCTTGACGATCGCATACGCCGACACGGATGCTCCTGCTACTCAATAGTGGATGGGTTCTCGCACGCCGTCCGAACGCTGTGTTCAGCGGCACGCGGTGGGGCCGCAGTACCTGCGGGCCGACCTACAGGTTACGTTGCCGCCGAAACGGCGATCACACCGGGGTCCAATTCATAGGTCGGGCTATTCACCTCGGCACGTCTGAGTCGATCAGGACCCTTACCCGGAGTGAACCGTCGCGACCCACCCTACGGGCGGGCCCCACCAGCTCACTTGGTGAATGGCCCTGCGGGGTCACGGCGTCTCCTCCTGCTCGGCAGCTGAGCCCGGCGCGGACGCGCCGACCGGCGGCCCAGCCGGGCGCGACGCCGCACGCCGCGGGCGGGTGCGCACCGTCCGCACGGCGGGCGCGGGCACCTCTGGCGCGGCCGCGTCGTCCCGCGCGACCTCGGAGGCTGCCGTGGTCTCCTGCCGCTCGGGCGCCGGTGGCGTCACCGAGGGCGTCGGGGGCATCGGCTCGGACTCGCGCGGCGTGGCGGCACCAGCGGGCCGGGTGACCCTGGTCCTCGCGGTCGACCTGACCGGCTTCACTGCCGTCTCGGACGCCGCCTGGCCGGTGCTCTCCTGCCGCTCGGCCGTCGTTGGGACCTCCGGCGTGCTCGTTGCCGCCGCCGCTGGCTCCGCAGCAGGCGCTGCTGGCTCGGCGAGCTCCCTCGCGGGCGCAGTTGGCGCTTCGGGTTCCGCTGCCGACGCGGCGGGCTCCTGCGGCTCGGCCGGCTTCGCGGGCCCGCCGATCCTGCCGGTGGCCGTTGGCCTCGGCGCCGCAGGCTGCTCCGGCGTCTCCACTTCGGTGGGCTTCGCCGGTCCACCGATCTTGCCCGTCATACCCGGCGAGACCGCGCCGGTCGCCGGAGCCGGCTCCGCGCTCGCGGCTGTGTCGGCGTCCTTGCCGACAGGGGCGGCCGTGTCGGTGTCCTTCCCGGCGGCGGCCGGGGCGACATCAGCGCTGGCAGCGGCGCTGGTGTCCGCAGCGGCGTCCTTACCGGCTTCCTTGCTCGCGGCGGCCTTCGATGCGTTCGCCATCGCCGCGACGGCGCTGGCGACCGACTCCCGCTGCTCAGGCGTCGGCTCGGCCACCTTGGGCGCCGAGTCGTCACCCTTGCCCTTGCCGCGCTTGCGGCTCTGCTGAGAGCCGTCTGACCCGCCCTGACGCGGCTCGGACGACACGATGAGGCCCCTGCCCTTGCAGTGCTCACACTGCGAGGAGTACGCCTCGAGCAGCCCGGTCCCGACCCGCTTCCTGGTCATCTGCACCAGCCCGAGCGAGGTCACCTCCGCCACCTGGTGCCGTGTCCTGTCACGCGAGAGGCATTCGGTGAGCCTGCGCAGCACCAGGTCCCGGTTCGACTCAAGCACCATGTCGATGAAGTCGATCACGATGATGCCGCCGATGTCGCGCAACCGGAGCTGCCGCACGATCTCCTCGGCCGACTCCAGGTTGTTGCGGGTCACCGTCTCTTCGAGGTTGCCGCCCGATCCGGTGAACTTCCCGGTGTTGACGTCGATCACGGTCATCGCTTCGGTGCGGTCGATGACCAGGTAACCACCGGACGGCAGCCACACCTTGCGGTCCAACGCCTTGGTGATCTGCTCGTCGATGCGGAAGTCGGCGAAGACGTCACCGTTGCCGGTGTAGCGCTGCAGCCGATCGGACAGGTCCGGCGCGACGTTTTGCACGTAGGAGTTGATCGTCTCCCATGCGACGGCGCCCTGCACAACCAGCTTGACGAAATCCTCGGTGAACAGGTCACGCACGACCTTGACCAGCAGGTCCGGCTCCTCGTACAGCAAGGCCGGGGCCTTCTTGGACTTGCCGGACTTGCCGTTGCCGCTTGTGCCCTTGTCCGCCTTGTCCTTGATCGTCTCCCACTGGGACTGCAGCCGACGGACGTCGCGCTCCAGCTCCTCGGCGCTGATGCCTTCCGATGCCGTCCTGATGATCACGCCGGCCTCGTCGGGGACGATCTGCTTGAGGATGTCCTTGAGCCTGCGCCGCTCGTTCTCCGGCAGCTTGCGCGAGATGCCGGTTGCGCCGCCACCCGGCACGTACACCAGGAAGCGGCCGGGCAGCGAGATCTGCGTCGTCAGCCGCGCGCCCTTGTGGCCGACCGGGTCCTTGGTGACCTGCACCAGCACCGGGTCGCCGGTGGACAGCGCCTGCTCGATCTTGCGGGACTTGCCTTCGAGGCCAGCCGCGTCCCAGTCGACCTCGCCCGCGTACAGCACCGCGTTGCGGCCCCTGCCGATGTCGACGAACGCCGCCTCCATGCTTGGCAGCACGTTCTGCACCCGGCCGAGGTAGACGTTGCCGACGATCGAGCCGCTGCCGGACGACGTCACGAAGTGCTCGACGAGGACACCGTCCTCAAGCACCCCGATCTGGGTCGTGCGGTCGGCTGAGTTGCTGCTCTCCCTGACGACCATGGTCCGCTCGACCGACTCACGCCGCGCGAGGAACTCCGCCTCGGACAGGATCGGCGCGCGCCGTCTGCCCGCCTCGCGGCCGTCCCTGCGGCGCTGCCGCTTGGCCTCGAGGCGCGTCGAACCGCGCACACTGCGCACCTGGTCGCGCGCCGTCTCACGCCCGCCGTCGCGGACGTGCACCACGGTGTCTGGCGGGTCGTCGCCCGTTGTTGCGTCGTCGCCAGCGCCGCCCTTCCTGCGGCGACGACGGCGACGCCTGCGGGACGCGCTGTCGCCCTGGTCCTCACCGGAGTCCGAATCGTCCTGCTCGTCCTTCTTCTTCGCGTCGGTGTCCGCACCGGACTCCGCCTGCTCGCCGGAGTCCTTGTCGTCCTGAGTGGTGTCGGTGTCCTTCTGCTCGTCGCCGCCCTTGCCGCGGCCCCTGCCGCGCCTGCCGCGCCGCCGCCTGCGGCGGGCGGCGCCGTCCTCGCCGTCGTCCGTAGTCTCGGCGGTCTCGCTCGCCTCCTCGGTGTCGCCGCTGGACTCCGTCCTGGTGGCCGTGTCCGCCGCAGGCGCCTGCGTGGGCTTCGGCGGCAGGAACACCGGTGTCGGCGGCGCGAACACCGGCGCGGTGGGCTGACCAGCCGGTTCGGCGCTGGCCTGCGCGTCCGGCCGATGCGCGTGCGACATCAACGGCTGCGGTGACGGCGGCCCCTGTGGCGCGGCCTGCTCGCCGTCACTGCCGGCGTCGGCAGTGACCTCGGCGCTCCCGGCCGTCTCAACCCCGTGGTGCTCGGCGACCTTCAACGCCACGTCCCGCGACACGCTGGACTGCGCGCTGCGGGCCGTTTCCCCCAGCGCATGCAGTGTGGTCAACATGTCCTTGCTCGTCGTGCCCAGCAGCTTCGCCAGGGCATGCACCCTGATTCTGGGCGGTAGTGACGCCAGTTCCTCTGTCGAGGGTGTGGCGGCGTTCCCGCCGCTCTGGTCGGCAGGCGTTTCCGCGTGTGACATACATCTCCTCCGCCCCCGGGCGCGTCTCGGATGCCGTCAGCACCAGTCGTGCTGCGAACGCCGAAACGCGGCCGCGCAGGGGCCCTTTCTGTTGTGTGCCGCCTCTGGCTCGCGCCACAGGCGGGAATCCTGTGTGTTGCACCACCGTGCGTGTCAGACGTCCTGACACGACGCCGATGACGGGTCTGCAGCGACCTGTCGCGAAGAGCGACGGCTCACTGGCCGTCGTCGTCGAGCCGATCTTCCGGCGACGACGCGCCTCCCTCTGGACGTTGGTCGCTCAGCCTCGGCGCCGGAGCCTGCTGCCTCCACTGGCAAGGCCTGCCGCCACCGTGGCCAACCTCAGTATCCCATATCGACCCGTCATCGTGTGCCGGTCGGTACCCGCGAGCGACACTCATCGCACGAACGTGCGCCGTTACGTGCCCGGATACACCGCGCACAGACATCCCCTGCCGGAGAATCATCGAGAGATGACCCACCTAGGTCATCTTCGTGTCGTCACTTGTCGCGATGGCACGCCACTAGCTACCGTGCGCAGCTATGACCCTGTTGAGGTCGGGTGTGCGCGCGCTACGCAGGGTGGTCATCGCCGCCGGCGCCGCACTGCTGGCTTTGGCGCTGTTCACCCCACCAGCGTCGAGCGTGCTCCCGGAACCGGCCGCCCCGTGCGCGACCGAACCAGCCGGCGATCCGCTCCGCTACGTCGTCCTGTTCGATGAGGGCACTCCCCAGCAGCGGGCCCGCCGCGAGATCGACAGGGCCTGCGGCACCCAGACCGCGTACTACCCGCAGATCGCGGTCGCCGTCGCCACTTCTGCCGAACCGGACTTCGGCCAGCGCATCGGCATCGAAAGGACGTTCAGCGCCCAGGCAGCGCGCCGCTCGAACCTCGGCGCGGGCGGCGGCCAGCAGCAGCGAGCCACCAGGAACCGGCATGCGACGACGGACCGCAACGGCGAGCAGTGGGACATGCGGATGATCAACGCCCAGCGCGCGCGGGAAGCCGGCGTGAGTGGTGCTGACGATGTCGTCGTGGGCGTGCTCGACTCCGGCATCGACGCAGGCCACCCCGACCTCGCCGAAGCCGTCGACCCCACGCTGTCTGCGGACTGCCGCAACGGCACCCCGGACACCCGCGAGCGCGCGTGGCGGCCCACGGCGTCGGCGCACGGCACGCACGTGGCGGGCGTCATCGCGGCGGCGGACGACGGCATCGGCATCACCGGCGTCGCCCCCGAGACCACGCTCGCCTCGATCAAGGTGATCGGCGAGCAGGGCTACGCTGACCCGGAGTCGGCGGTGTGCGGGTACATGTGGGCGGCCCGCCACGACATGCGGATCACCAATTCGAGTTACTCCGTCGACCCGTGGTCGCTGTCCTGCGCTAACCGCGACGGATTCGATGTCGCCCGCGAAGCCATCAGCAGAGCCGTCGACTACGCCGCCGACCACGGCACCACCCACGTCGCGGCGGCCACCAACGACGCAGCCGACCTCACCCCTGCCGTGCTCGGCGCCGACGGCGGCTGCGAGGTGCTGCCCGCTAGCCTGCGTCCGATGATCACGGTGTCGGCGACCGGCAAGAACCGGCTCAAGTCCGGGTACAGCTCTTACGGCCTCGGCGTGATCTCGGTGACCGCGCCCGGCGGCAGTGGCGACCGGTGCGTGCTGTCCACGGTGCCGCGCGGCTACCGCAAGATGTGCGGCACGTCCATGGCGGCGCCGCACGTGTCCGGCGTGCTCGCGCTGCTCGCGGCCGAACACCCGAAGGCGTCCCCCGAACGGCTGCGGCAGCGGCTCACCGCGAACACCCAGCAACTGCCCTGCCCCGACGACTACGACCTGACCGGGGACGGCACGCAGGACGCCTACTGCACCGGCTACCGGGCCTACAACGGGTTTTACGGCCACGGTATGGTCAACGCGCTCGCGGCTGTCGACGTCTCGCAGAACTAGCCCAGCAGCAGGGCACCGATCCGCCGCGACGTCGCTGCCACCCCGACCGCGGCCAGCGCGGCGAGCACCCCGATGTGGCCGATCATGCTCGGATCGAGCACACCGGCCGCGAGACCGCGCATCAGCTCGACGCCGTGGTACAGCGGCGAGACCTGCACCAGCCACCGCACCGAATCCGGGTACACCGACACCGGGTAGAAGGTGGCCGAGAACAGGAACAGCGGCATCACCATGAGCCGGATGTAGTCGAACTGCGACGGCGACCGCAGGAACGTCGACAGCGCCATGCCCACCGACGCGAACGCGAACGACACCAGCAGCGCCGCAGGCACCAGCAGCAGAGCAAACGGCGAGCCGACCAGCCCCATCATCACCACGACGAACGCCACCGAGTACGCCCCGCCCCTGATGACAGCCCAGCTGATCTCGCCGAGCGCGATGTCGACCGGGCCGAGCGGGGTGGCCAGCATCGCGTCGTACACCTTGGCGTAGCGCAGCTTGAAGAACACCGGATACGTCGTCTCGAAGATCGCGCCGTTCATGGCGGACGCCGCGAGCAGCGCGGGAGCGACGAACGCGACGTAGTCCACCGGCTGCCCGCCGGGCCCGGCGACCTGGCCGACCAGCGCGCCGAAGCCGATCTGGAATGCCACCAGATACACCACCGGCTCGGCGAACCCGGACACCATGATGACCCAGGTCCGGGAGTGCACCCGCATCGACCGTTCGACAACGGAACCAGGGCCCCTGGTGTAGCGGCCGAACGGCAGGATCCGCAGGACAAGGCCAGGCGCGCGCTGCGTCGTGTCCATCGTGCGCATGTCAGACCACCAGCCTGCGATAGAACAGCTTCCTTGCGAGCAGCACGCCAGCGACGAGCAGCGCGAGCAGGAAGGCACCGTGTCCGGCGATGGCGAGCGGATCGGAGCCGCCGAGCGCAGCAGCACGGGCGATCTCGTTGCCATGCCACAGCGGCGAGATCCACGTCAGCCAGCGCAGCCCGATCGGGATCTGCTCGATCGGGAAGAACGTCGCGGAGAACAGCATCATTGGCACCATGACGAACCGGAACATCACGACGAATCGGCGTCCCTCGTCGTAGGTGGCGGCGGCCAGCGCCATCACCGGCGCCGCACACGCCAGCCCCGTCACCACCCCGACGCCGACGACCAGCACCGCGCCGGGCCGCAGCCAGGCGCCGAACGTCAGCGCGACCAGGCCGTAGATGACGCCGGACAGCCCCAGCCGGATGGCGAGCCAGAGCATCTGCCCGCCGAGCAGCTGACCCGGCGTGATCGGGGTCGCGGTGACGGCGATGTAGTCCTTCTGCCACTTGAACCCGGACAGCACAGGGAAGCTGGACTCCCCCATCCCGCTCATCGTCGCGCCGGCGACCAGCAGCGCTGGCGCGACGTAGTGCAGGTACTCGTGCCCTCCGGTAGCCGCGCCCGCCTCGACCTGCGAGCCGAAGCCGAGGCCCATCGCGGCGAGGAACAGCAGCGGCTCGATCCCTGACGAGTAGAGGCTGGAGCGCCAGTAGCGCCGGTACCAGGCCCAATGCCCCTCGACGCGCAGCCACATCGCCCGCAACGTCGGGACGACGGTGCCAGTGGAGCGCGGCGGCGGAACGGGTTCATTCGACAAGGCTGCGCCCCGTGAGCCGCAGGAAGACGTCCTCGAGCGTGCTGCGGCGGATCAGCGTGGACACCGGTCGCACCCCGCGCGCGTGCACGGCCTCCAGCGTCGCCTCGCCGTCGTCGGCGTAGAGCAGCAGGCGGTCGGGCAGCACCTCGTGCCGGTCCGCGAGGTCGGCGACGCGGGTGATCTGGCCGTCCTGCTTGCCTGGTGCGAAGCGGAGCTCAAGCACCTCCCTGGTGGAGAACCGCCCGATGAGGTTCGACGGCGAGCCTTCCGCGACGATCTGCCCGCCGTCCATGACCACGAGGCGGTCGCAGAGCTGCTCGGCCTCGTGCATGTCGTGGGTGGTGATGATCTGCGTGACGCCCTGCTGTTTGAGCTGGTAGAGCCTGCCCCACAGCAGGTGCCGCGCCTGCGGGTCGAGCCCGGTTGTCGGCTCGTCGAGCAACAGCAGTTCGGGGTCGTTGACCATGGACCGCGCGATGGTCAGCCGCCGCTTCATGCCGCCGGACAGCGGCTCGACCTGGTCGTCCGCGCGGTCGGACAGCTCGGCGAACGCCATCAGCTCGACGGCCTTGGCGCGCACGTGCGCCCGCGAGAGCCCGAAGTAGCGGCCGTATACCTGCAGGTTCTGCCGGACGGTGAGCTCGACGTCGAGGTTGTCCAGCTGCGGCACGACGCCGATGCGGGCCCTGATCCTGGGACCGTCGGTCTCCGGGTCCATGCCGAGCACCCGCAGCTCGCCGTCCGAGCGCGGGGAGACGCAGGCGATCATCCGCATGGTGGAGGACTTGCCCGCGCCGTTCGGGCCAAGGAACCCGAACGACTCTCCCCGCCTGACCTCGACGTCGATGCCCGCGACCGCCGCGATGCCACCGAACCGCTTGACCAGCGCCTTGCCGGACACCATCGGGTGCGGCTCGCGCTCGTCGCCCTCCCCGTCTCTCGCCATACACCCACCCTGCACTCTCGAGTTCGCTTGAGGTCAACCGCGACAGGCCGACTCCCTCTTCGCGAGCTTACGAGCGGGCACCGACAGCGAGCGAGCGCTTTCTTGCCGTACTTGGGTGGGCGGCCGGTGCGGTGAATGACGCTTTCACCGCACCCAGCGCAGCGAAAGCGTCATTCAGCACAGGCCGGGCGCTCAGCCCAGCTCGGGGAACCAGAGCTTGATCTCGCGGGCGGCGGACTCGGGGGAGTCCGAGCCGTGCACGATGTTGTTCTGCACCTCGAGGGCGTAGTCACCCCGGATGCTGCCGGTGGCGGCCTTGATCGGGTCGGTGGCACCGGCGAGCTGCCGGAAGCCATCGATCGCGCGCGGGCCCTCGACGACCGCAGCGAGGACGGGGCCGGAGGTGATGAACTCGAGCAAGTCGCCGAAGAACGGCTTGTCCTTGTGCTCGGCGTAGTGCTCCTCGGCGAGTTCGTTGGCAACGGTGCGCAGTTCGAGCGCGACCAGCGAGAGGCCTTTGTTCTCGATCCGAGAGATGACCTCACCGATGAGGCCCTTGCTGACACCGTCCGGCTTCACCAAGACGAGCGTGCGCTCACTCACGACTATCCATGCTCCTTCGATTCGCACCGCGCCAACGCGAGCGCCAGCAGCGGGTTTTCAGTCCGGATTACCCGCGCAGCTTACGACGTCTGCTGGCTGGGCAGCGTACCGGCCGCCATCCGCTTGGCGACGTCGTGGCGGAGCCAGAACAGGTAGAGCCACACCCCGAGGAACAGCACCCCGATGACGCCGATGGCCACCAGCGTGACGAAGAACCCGACAAGCACGAGCTGCAGCGCGAGGATCACCGGCCGGGTCCAGGCGAACCGCAGCAGTCCGCACACGACGAGGTGTGCAACGGCGATCGCGATCGTCGCCCACCCCTGCGCGCTGGTGACGCCGCCGCCGAGCTGGGCGACCACAGGCAGCGCCAGCCCGATAGTGATCGCCTCCATGATCAAGGTGCCTGCCATGACACCCCGGAATGACTTCATCGGGTCCTTGGGTGGCGGCCCGGTCTCCTCGGCAGTGTCGCTCATGCTGGTTCCTTCCCGAACAGCGAGCGCGCCTGGCCAGCCGTGACCACCGAGCCGGTGATCAGCACACCGCCGCCTGACAACGGCTCCTCGACGTCACCGCCCTGCTCGACAAGCGCGACCGCCGTCTCGACCGCCTCGTCCAACTGTGGCTCGACGTGCACCCGTTCCTCGCCGAAGATCGAACGGGCCAGCTCAGCCAGATCGGCCGGTGCCATGGCGCGCGGCGAGTTGTTCCGCGTGACGACGACGTCGGCGGCGACGGGCTCCAGCGCCTCGAGGATGCCGCGCGCGTCCTTGTCGGTCATGACGCCGACGACGGCGGCGAGCCTGCGGAACGCGAACTCCGCCTCGACGGTCTCCGCGAGCGCCCGCGCACCAGCGGGGTTGTGCGCGGAGTCGAGCAGCACGGTGGGCGCTGAGCGCACGCGCTCAAGACGTCCTGGCATCTCGACGTCGGCGAAGGCTTCCCGCACCGCCTCGATGACGAGCTGCTTGTCCTTGCCAGCGCCGAAGAACGCCTCGACCGTCGCCAGTGCGAGCGCGGCGTTGGCTGCCTGATGGGCGCCGTGCAGCGGCAGGAAGATGTCGTCGTAGATGCCGCCGAGGCCCTGCAGCTTCAGCCGCTGACCGCCGACGGCGATCTCGCGCTCGAGCACGCCGAACTCCTGACCTGCGCGGGCGACGGCGGCGTCCACCTCGACGGCGCGTTCCAGGAGCACCCGCATGACGTCGGGCTGCTGCTCGGCGATGACCGCGACACTGCCCTGCTTGATGACCCCGGCCTTCTCGGCGGCGATGGACGTGATGTCGGTGCCGAGGTAGTCCATGTGATCCATGCTGACGGGGGTGATCGCGGCGACCTGTGCGTCCGCGACGTTGGTGGCGTCCCAGCTGCCGCCCATGCCGACCTCGAGCACGGCCGCCTCGACCGGCGCGTCGGCGAACGCGGCGAGCGCCATGCCGGTGAGGACCTCGAACTTGGTCATCCTCGGGCCGTCGTCACCGGTGGCGCTGTCGACCATGCCGACGAATGGCGCGATGTCGCGGTAGGTGTCGATGTAGGTCGACGCAGGGATCGGCGACCCGTCGACGGCGATCCGCTCGGTCACGAGCTGCAGGTGCGGGCTGGTGTAGCGGCCGGTGCGCAGGCCCATGCGGGTGAGCAGCGCGTCGATCATCCGTGCGGTCGAGCCCTTGCCGTTGGTGCCTGCGACGTGCAGCACCGGGTACGTCGTGTGCGGGTCGCCGACCAGGTGCAGCAGCGTCGTGATCCGGTCGAGCGACGGCGCGATCTTGGTCTCGCCCCAGCGCTGGTCCAGCTCGGCCTCGACCTCGCGCAGCTCGGCAAGCGCCTTCGCCTCGAGCACCGGGTCCGGCTCGATCGGCTGGTCGGTGTCCGGCTTGGCGTCTGTCGGCGGACCCGCGACGGCGTTGTCACCCGTCGTGAGCTCGACGGGGTAGTCCGGATCCCGCCCCTCAGGGTCGAATTCGTCCAGTCCGCCCAGCTCGGCTTCCTCGTCGTCTCGCGCCACGCACTCACTCCCACATTGCCGCTACGGCGAGTCTACGAGCGGGGGTTATGGCGGTGGGGGCGGGTGTCACGATGCCCTTTGTGTCTAAGGCAGTAACCCAGCGTGACGGGCGGCGGCCAGCGTCTCTACACGGTTCCTTGCGCCGAGCTTGCGCATGGTGTTGCGCAGGTGCGTCTTGACGGTGGTGGGCAGGATGCACAGCCGCTCGGCGATCTCGGCGTTGGTGTACCCGGCCGCGAGCTGGGTGAGGACGTCGGACTCCCGCCGCGACAGGTGCACAACGGCGCGCGCCGTTGTGCCGACCGAGCCAATGCCCGAGACACGCTGGCTGAGCGCATGCAGCCGGTCGCGCAGCACGGTGTCCTGCGCGGCGGCGGCGATCGCGATGATCTCGGCGTTCAGCTCGGCCAGCTCGGACTGGCTCAGCGCGCCGCGTTCGGCTTCTGGCTGCTCGTCGGCGATCCGGCGCAGCCTGCGCTGCACCTCCTCCTCGACCTCGATGTCGTGCGACAGCCTGCGCGCGATCACCGACGCCGTCGCGACGGTCCGGTCGCCGAAGGTCATCTCACCGCGCGTCGCGCCGTAGATCATCGCCCTGATCTCGCCGCGCACGATGATCGGCAACGCGATGGCGCTGCGCACCCGGTCCGCCATGGCGGCGCGGTCAAACTGGTGGGTGATGGCTGGCGACGACACGTAGTCATCGACCGACACCGGGCGCCGGTGTTGCATCGCGACGCCACCGAGCCCGATACCTGGCCGGATCACGATACCCCGGAACAACTCGCACCGCAGGTTGTACAGCTCGCTCAGCACGAGCCTGCTCCCCGCCTGGGTGACGAGGCCACCCAGCCCCATCGACAAGCCGTCGAGCTGCGCGGTCTCGCGCAAGGTGCGGCGCAGATGCCCGGAAATGGCATCCGTCGCACTCGCATCCGTCGTCATCGTCGACCTCCACGGCATCAAGGTGCCTGGATAATCGGACCTACCCATGAGTAGGTCAATGGCACTCGCTTACACCGTGCCAGCAAGCCATACCAGCACCGCATCCGGTCGCGGACTCACCTCATCCCTTTGGATGAGGCCTACATCACATCAGGTGCTTTCCTGTGGCGCAACGCACACGTTGAGCAAACAGTAACGAATGCATCGCAGACCTTGGCGATGACAGTTCTGTGATCAATGCTCAGGGTGGGTGTGATATGAGCCACTCAACGGAGCGGAGGTTGGATGCTCGCCGTACGCAACCTCGAGGTCGTCTACAACGATGTCATTCTGGTTCTGCGGGGGGTGAGCCTCGACGTCGCCGAAGGCAAGATCGTCGCACTGCTCGGGGCAAATGGGGCGGGAAAGACAACGCTGTTACGGGCGATTTCGGGACTTCTCGACGTGCACGACGGGGAGGTCACCAAGGGTTCGGTCACGCTCGACGGTGAACCCATCCACCGGCACAACCCCGCCAAGATCGTCCGGCTGGGCATCAAGCAGGTGCTGGAAGGCAGAAGGATCTTCGCCGAACTGAACGTCGACGAGAACCTGCGGGCAGGGGCCCATACCAACGGCAGGCACGTGCGGGAGAACCTGGAGCGGGTCTACACGCTGTTCCCGGTGCTCAAACAGCGGCATAAGGGCACGGCGGGCTACCTCTCGGGTGGCGAGCAGCAGATGCTCGCGATGGGCCGCGCGCTGATGTCGGACCCCCGTTACCTGCTGCTCGACGAACCAAGCCTTGGCCTGGCGCCGATGCTGGTGCAGCAGATCCGCGACCTGATCGTCGAGATCAACAAGCAGGGCACCACGGTGCTGCTTGTCGAGCAGAACGCCACCATGGCGCTCTCGGTGGCCGAGCACGGCTACGTCATGGAGACCGGCAAGATCGTCATGGACAAGTCCGCCAAGGAACTGCTCGACGACTCCGACATCCGCGAGTTCTACCTCGGCCTCGGCGCGGAGGGTGCCACCAAGTCGTTCCGCGACGTCAAACACTACAAGCGCAGGAAGCGGTGGCTGTCATGACCGCACAACTCGCGGCGGAACCCGCGACGACGCCGACCGCACCGATCCTGACCTTCACCGGCGTCACGCTGACGTTCGCCGGAGTGACGGCGGTCGACGACGTGTCGTTCGAGGTCGGGCAGCAGGAGCTGTTCGCGATCATCGGCCCGAACGGTGCAGGCAAGACGTCGATCTTCAACGTGCTGTCCGGGGTCTACCGGCCGCAGCGGGGCAGGGTGACGTTCACCGGCGTCGACATCCTTGGCGCCAAGCCGCACCGGATCGCCGCGATGGGCATGGCCCGCACGTTCCAGAACATCGAGCTGTTCGCGAACCTGACCGTGCTGGACAACCTGATGCTCGGCCGCCACAGCCACATCTCCTACGGCGCGCTGTCGGCGTTCGCCTGGCTCGGCAGGGCGCGCAAGGCAGAGCTGGCACATCGGGCAGCGGTCGAGGACATCGTCGACTTCCTCGAGCTTGAGCAGTGGCGGACGCACCCGGTCGGGCTGCTGCCGTACGGCGTGCAGAAGCGCGTCGAGCTGGGCCGCGCGCTCGCCATGCAGCCCAAGCTGCTGCTGCTCGACGAGCCGGTGGCAGGCATGAACCAGGAGGAGACCGAGGACATGGCCCGGTTCATCCTCGACAGCCGCGATGAGCTGGACATCCCGATGATCCTCGTCGACCACGACATGGGCCTCGTGATGGACCTTGCCGACCGGATCATGGCCATCGACTTCGGCAAGCAGATCGCCACCGGAACTCCGGCCGATGTGCAGAACGACCCCGCCGTCATCAGTGCCTACCTCGGGGAGGACACATGACACGAACGATCGTCACCAGGGTCCGCGACCGGGCGGCGACGACGCCGGACGCGGTCGCGATGCGGGAGAAGGACTTCGGCATCTGGCAGGAGGTGACCTGGGCACAGTACTGGGACACCGCGCTCACCGCGGCGCACGCGCTGCTCGCGCTCGGCATCGAGCCGGGTGACCGGGTCGCGATCCACTCGGAGAACCGGCGGGAATGGCTCTACGCCGACATGGCCACCGTCGCGGTGCGGGCCATGACGGTCGGCCTCTACCCCACCAACCCCGCGCCCGAGGTCGCGTATCTGCTGTCGCACTCCGGCAGCAAGATCCTTATCGCCGAGGACCAGGAACAGGTCGACAAGGCGCTTGAGGTGATCGACGAACTGCCCGACCTCGAGCACATCGTCTACCTGGAGCCGCGCGGCATCCAGCGTCGTTACACGAACCCGAAGCTGCTGTTCTGGGACGACTTCCTCGCCATCGGCGCGCGGCACCGGGCCGAGCACCCCGGCGCGGTGGAGGACCGCATGGCCGAGGCCGAGCCCGGCGACGTCATGACGCTGATCTACACCTCGGGCACGACCGGACCGCCCAAGGGCGCCATGCTCACGGTGTCCAATGTGGAGTTCTGCATCAAGGAACTGGTCGAGGAAGGCGGGTTCACCTCGCCGCCGCCGAGCGAGCGGGACATCCTGCTGTCGTACCTGCCGCTGTGTCACGTCGCCGAACGTATCTTCACCGCCTGGTTCAACGCCGCGTCCGGCGTGCAGGTCAACTTCGCGGAGTCGATCGCGACGGTGCAGGCCAACCTGGCCGAGATCCAGCCGACGATCTTGTTCGGGGTGCCGCGCATCTGGGAGAAGGTGCTGGCCGCCGTCAACATCAAGCTCGCCTCTGCCTCGCCGGTCAAGCGGCTGCTGGCCCGGTTCTGGCTGCGGGTTGCCGACGGCATCGGCGACACCATGGTCCGCAACGGCGGCAATCATACGCTGAGCACCCGGCTGCGCTACGCCGTCGGGTGGCTGTTCCTCTACCGAGCGCTGCGGGACCGGATCGGCATGCGCAAGGTGCGCTACGCCGCGTCCGGTGCCGCGCCGATCGCGCCGGAGGTGCTGAAGTTCTTCATGGGCATCGGCGTGCCGATGCACGAGGTGTACGGCATGACCGAGAACACCGCCATCGCGACCGGCAACATGCCGGGCAGGGTCAAGCTCGGCACCGTCGGCGAGCCACATCCCGGCGTCGAGCTGCGGATCGACGAGCAGACCGGCGAGATCCTGACCCGCCACCCCGGGGTGTTCGCCGGCTACTGGCGCAATCCTGAGGCGACCTCGAAGACGATCGAGCCGGACGGCTGGCTGCATACCGGCGACGTCGGCGAGTGGGTCGACGGGACGCACATCAAGATCGTCGACCGGATGAAGGACATCATCATCACGGCTGGTGGCAAGAACATCTCGCCGTCGGAGATCGAGAACGCGCTCAAGGCGTCCGAGTTCATCAAGGAAGCCGTCGTCATCGGCGACAAGCGGCCGTACCTGACGGCGTTGATCGGCATCGAGCTGGAGACCGTCGGCGACTGGGCGCAGCGCAACCGGATCCCCTACACCACTTACCGCGACCTGTCCGAGCGGGACGAGGTGATCGAGCTGGTGCAGGGCATCGTCGACCAGGTCAACGCGCGGTTCTCCCAGGTCGAGACGGTCAAGAAGTTCCGGATGCTGCCCAAGGAGCTCGACCACGAGGACGGTGAGCTGACCGCGACGCAGAAGGTCAAGCGAGTCGCGATGGCAGAGCGGTTCAGCGACCTGGTCGAGTCGATGTACGCCGGCGCGAAGGCGGGTGCGGCGTGAGCACTGCTCGCAGGTGCGAACCATCGGACACGAGGACTGCGCGGCTTGCCGCGCGCGGAAAGGAGGCGGCGTGAAGGAACTGTTCTCCAGCATCCTTGCCGGGCTCGGTCAGGGCTCGATGTACGCGCTGCTCGCCCTCGGCTTCGTGATCATCTACAAGGCCACCCAGGTGATCAACCTCGCCCTGCCCGCGCTGATGCTGGCGGGCGCGGTGCTGGTCAGTTATCTGGTCGGCCCGTTCGGCTTCATCCTCGCGGTGGTGCTGGGCGCTGTGGGCATCGCGCTGCTCGGGCTCGGGCTCGAGCGCACCGTCATCCGCCCGATGGTGGGCAAGCCGGTGTTCGTCGTCGCGATCATCACGCTGGGCATCGACATCGCGCTGCGCGTGGTGGTCAACGGGTTCATCGGTACCGACGTGCGGCAGGTCGGCGACCCGTGGGGGTTCGCGCGGGGCTCGCTGTTCGGCGTGACGGTGCAGGAACGCCACATCGCGATGTTCGTGACCACCGCGATCGTGATCACGGTGCTGTTCGCGTTCTTCAAGTACACCCGGCTCGGACTTGCCATGCGTGCGGCGGCCTTCGACCAGGAGACCGCGCTGGCCCAGGGGATCTCGGTCAGCTCGGTGTTCGCGCTGGCCTGGGCCATCGCGGGTGGGCTTGCCGCGGTCGCGGGTACCTTCGTCGCCACCGGCGCCGGCATCGACCAGCAGCTCTGGATCATCGCGCTGAAGGCGCTGCCCGCGATCATCCTCGGCGGGCTCGACTCGCTCGGCGGGGCGGTCGTCGGTGGGCTGTCGATCGGGATCGTCGAGTCGCTCGTCGCCACCTACCAGCTCGACTTCGCGCCCTGGCTCGGCGACAACTTCTCGGTGGTCTCGCCGTACGTCGTGATGCTGCTTGTGCTGCTGGTCCGACCCTACGGACTGTTCGGCACCAGGGAGGTGGAGCGGGTATGACCGGGTCGACTACTCCCACCGCCCGCCCTCCACAAACCCCACCCGGGGAGGCGGCGGTCCGGCGGCGCAGGCCACGCCAGCTGGCGGGCAGGCCGGGGCTCTACACCTCCTACGCCCAGCACCTGCGGTTGCTCAACACCCGCCCGAAGCAGATCGCGGTCGGCGTCATCGTGCTGGTCGCGTTCGCGCTGCCGTGGCTGGCAGAAGACCAGACGCTGAGCCTGCTCGGCGTCGCCATGGCCGCGAGCATCGGCGCGATCGGGCTCAACATCGTCACCGGCTACGCCGGCCAAGTCTCGCTCGGCCACGCGTTCTTCCTCGCCATCGGCGCCTACACCGCCTCAGCGCTGTCCGGCGACCCTGCCGACGACACGATCGGCTTCGGCGTCACCAACGTCGTGGTGTGGCTGCTCGCCGCCGGTGTGGTCGCCGCCCTGTTCGGGGTGCTCGTGGCGCCGCTGGCCACCCGGCTCCGGGGTCTCTACCTCGCGATCGTCACGCTCGGGCTGGTCTTCCTCGGCGAGCACATCTTCAAAGAATGGCAGGACCTGACCGGCGGCGCCGGAGTCGGCAGGCCGGGACCGGTTCCCCACCTGTTCGGAATCGAGCTCAACAGCGCCGGTGACGTCCTCACCAGCGACCAGAAGCTCTACCTGCTCATGCTGGTGAGCCTGGTCGTGCTCGGCCTGCTCGCCCGCAACCTCGCCCGCTCCAAGGTCGGCAGGGCGTTCGCCGCGATTCGCGACCGCGACATCGCCGCGTCGGTGATCGGGGTCAACCTGACCCGGTACAAGGTGATCGCGTTCGCGGTGTCGTCGTTCTACGCAGGCTGCGCCGGCGCGCTGGTCTACACCATCACCGGGTTCATCGAGCCGACCTCGTTCAACCTGCTGCTGAGCGTGCAGTACATCGCGATGGTGCTCATCGGCGGCGTAGCCACCATCTCGGGCTCGATCATGGGCGCGTTCTTCATCACCCTGCTGCCCGCGCTGACCCGACAACTGCCCGGCGTCGTGCCGCTCATCTCCGAGGACGCCAGCGCCCCGCTCAACGTGTTCCAGGTCGAGACGGTGCTCTACGGCCTGCTCATCATCGGGTTCCTGATATTCGAGCCGCGCGGCCTTTATGGGATCTGGACCCGCATCCGCAACTACTGGAAGGCATGGCCTTTCTCCTACTGACTCTGGTCCCTGCCGGATCGCCCCAAGGAAAGGATCGAATCATGGCCAAGTTGAAATCGCGGCACACGGCCCTTGTGGCAGCCATGTCCGCGCTCGCCCTCGTCGCGGCCGCCTGCCGCGCCGGCGACGGCGGTGGCGGCGGCGAGGGGGAGGTAGCCACCGATGTCGGCGTGACCCAGGAGGCGTGCCCGAACACGCCCAACAAGGACAATGGATGCATCTACCTTGGCATCATCTCCGACCTCACATCCGGCCCGTTCGCGGCGCTCGCGGTGCCGATCACCAACGCGCAGAAGGCGTTCTGGAAGCGCGTCAACGAGCAGGGCGGCATCGAGGCGGCGGGTGGCCAAGCCTTCGACGTCGACGTCACCAGCAACGTCAAGGACAACAAGTACAACCCCGAGGTCCACCGGCAGGTGTACGAGGAGATCAAGGGCGACGTGCTCGGGCTAGCACAGACCCTTGGCTCGCCGACAACCGCCGCCATCAAAAACGACCTCGAGGCGAGCAACGTCGTCTCAGCCCCCGCGTCGTGGACGTCGGCGTGGGAGGTCGAGGACGTCCTCATCGAGTCGGGCACCAACTACTGCTTCGAGGCGATGAACTCGGTCGACTACGCCGTCGAGGAGTTCGGCGCGAAGTCGGTCATGGCGGTGCACTACCCCGGCGACTACGGCGAGGACGCTGCGGGCGGCGCCAAGGCCGCCGCGGAGGCCCAGGGCCTCGACTTCAGCGCGGTGGAGACCGATGAAGGGATCGAGAACCAGAGCGGCGCGATCCAGGCCATCACCAGCAAGAAGCCCGACCTGGTGATCCTGACGACCGGCCCGACCGATGCCGCGGTCATCGTCGGGGAGTCCGCCGGCCGGGGCTACGAGGGCAAGTTCATCGGCACCAGCCCGACGTGGAACCCCGAACTGCTGAAGAGCGACGCGGCGAAGGCGTTCGAGGCACTGTACCTGCAGTCGGGCCCGTGGGCGCCGTTCGGCGCCGACACCCCCGGCCACAAGGCCATGCGGGAGGCGCTCGGCAAGGTCCAGCCGAACGATGGCTACACCGCGGGCTGGGTGTGGTCGTACCCGATGAAGGCCGCGCTGGACAAGGCGGCCGAGAACGGCGACCTGACCCGCCAGGGCCTCCTCGAGGCGGTGAAGTCGCTGGAGACGGTCGACTACGAGGGCATGCTGCCGGAGAAGGCTGGCAACTACTCCGGCGAGCCGAACGACGCGGTGTTCCGGCAGAGCCTGATCAGCAAGGTCGACCCGGACGCGCCGACCGGCGTGACCGTGGAGAAGGACCTGTTCACCGGCTCCACCGCCGAGGGCTACGAGTTCTCCGAACCCTGCTTCTGACGAACTCACGGTCCGGACGCCGTGTCCCGCACTCCCGACGTTGTGTTCCCCGCTCGGGGAGGGTGCCGGTGCGGCGAAGGGCATCTTGCTGGCGTCTCGCGCCAGCAAGATGCCTTTCGTGGCACATCACGCCTACGCGCTCGGCAGCGACGCCAGCCGCGCGGAGATGCGCTCGATGTCGGACTCCGCGGCCTGCTTCCTGCCGCGGATCTTGTCGACGACGTCCGCTGGCGCCTTCTCGACGAACGACGGGTTCCCCAGCTTCTTTTCCGTCTGCTCCAGCTCCTTGCGCGCCGCCGCCAGATCCTTGTCCAGCCGCTTGCACTCGGCGGCGACGTCGATGGCCCCGGAGAGGTCCAGCTCGACGTGCGCGGTGCCGGTGGCCAGCCCGACCTCGAACGACGCGCTACCGGAGAACTCCTCACCTGGCTCGGTCAGCTTCGCCAGCGTCCGCACCGACGACTCGTGCCCGGCGAGACCGTCGAAACCGGCGCCAGACAGCCGCGCCGCGACCTTCTGCCCCGGCTTGAGGCCCTGGTCGGAGCGGAACCGGCGGATCTCGGTGACCAGCTTCTGCACGTCGGCGATCCGGGCGGCGGCGTCAGCGTCCAGCTCGCGGCCAACCGCGCTTGGCCAGTCGGCGATCACCAGCGACTCTCCCCCGCCGGCTACGCCCTCATTGGCGGGGGGACCCCCACTGCCGGTCAGCGACGTCCACAGCTTCTGGGTCACGAACGGCAGCACCGGGTGCAGCAGCCGCAGCACGGTGTCGAGCACGTGGCCCAGCACCGTCCGGGTCGAGTCTGCACGCGAACCACCCTCGGCGAGCTGCACCTTGGCCAGCTCCAGGTACCAGTCGCAGAACTCGTCCCAGGTGAAGTGGTACAGCGCGTCGCACAGCTTGGCGAACTGGAAGCCGTCGAACAGTGTATCCACATCGGACACGAGCTGGTCGGTGAGATCCAGGATCCAGCGGTCAGCGTCGGTCAGCGAGTCCCGTGCTGGCAGCTCAGCCGCTGCGGTCGCGCCGTTCATCAGCGCGAATCGGCTGGCGTTGAACAGCTTGGTGCAGAAGTTGCGGGAGCCGGCGGCCCACTCCTCCGCGATCGCCATGTCGTTGCCGGGGTTGGCGCCACGGGCCAGCGTGAACCGGGTGGCGTCGGCGCCGAAGCGGTCCAGCCAGTCGAGCGGGTCGATGACGTTGCCACGCGACTTCGACATCTTCTTGCCGGTGGCGTCGCGGATGAGGCCGTGCAGGAAGACGTCGTTGAACGGTTGCTTGCCGTCCATGGCGTACAGCCCGAACATCATCATCCGAGCGACCCAGAAGAACAGGATGTCGTAGCCGGTGACGAGCACGCTGGTCGGGTAGAACTTGCGCAGGTCGGCGGTGTCGTCCGGCCAGCCGAGAGTGGAGAACGGCCACAGCCCCGATGAGAACCAGGTGTCCAGGACGTCGACGTCCTGGGTCCAGCCCTCGCCGAACGGCGGCTCCTCGTCCGGGCCGACGCAGACCTTCTCGCCGTTCGGGCCGTACCAAACCGGGATGCGGTGTCCCCACCACAGCTGCCGCGAGATGCACCAGTCGTGCATGTCGTCGACCCAGTCGAAGTACCGCTTGGCCAGCTCGGGCGGGTGGATCGTGGTGCGGCCGTCGCGCACTGCGTCGCCGGCGGCCTTCGCCAACGGCGTCACCCGCACCCACCACTGCAACGACAACCGAGGCTCGACCACGGTGTCGCAGCGGGAACAGTGCCCGACCGAGTGCACGTAGGGGCGCTTCTCCGCGACGATGCGGCCCTGCTCGCGCAGCGCGGCGACGACGGAGGGGCGCGCCTCGAACCGGTCCAGCCCCTGGAACGGGCCGTGCGCCGTGATGACACCTGTCTCGTCCATGATCGTCAGCATCGGCAGGTCGTGCCGCTTGCCGATCTCGAAGTCGTTCGGATCGTGTGCAGGTGTCACCTTGACCGCGCCGGAACCGAACTCGGGGTCGACGTGCTCGTCGGCGACGATCGGGATCCTGCGGCCGGTCAGCGGGAGCTGCACCTCGGTGCCGATCAGGTGGGTGTAGCGCTCGTCGTCCGGGTGCACCGCGACGGCGGTGTCGCCGAGCATCGTCTCCGCCCGCGTGGTCGCGACGACGATCGCGTCGTCCCCGTCGCCGTAGCGGATGGAGACCAGCTCGCCGTCAACCTCGGAGTGCTCGACCTCGATGTCGGACAGCGCGGTGTGGCAGCGCGGGCACCAGTTGATGATGCGTTCTGCCTGGTAGATCAGGCCGTCGTCGTAGAGCCGCTTGAAGATCGTCTGGACGGCGCGGGAGAGCCGGGAGTCCATGGTGAAGCGCTCGCGGTTCCAGTCGACGCCGTCGCCGAGGCGGCGCATCTGGCCGAGGATCTTGCCGCCGTAATCTTCCTTCCACTCCCAGACGCGCTCGACGAACCGCTCGCGCCCCAGATCGTGGCGGGAGACGCCCTGCTCGGACAGCTCGCGCTCGACGACGTTCTGCGTGGCGATGCCCGCGTGGTCCATGCCTGGCAGCCAGAGCGCCTCGTAGCCCTGCATTCTGCGGCGACGGGTCAGCGCGTCCGTCAGCGTGTGGTTGAGCGCGTGGCCCATGTGTAGCTCGCCGGTGACGTTCGGCGGCGGCAGCACGATCGTGTAGGTCGGCCGGTCGGTATCCGGATTGGCCGCGAAGTAGCCCGCGTCTACCCAGCGCTGGTACAGCTCGGCCTCATGGTCGGCCGGATTCCAGGCGGAGGGCAGGTCTGTGCTGGGATTACTCGCGTTCTCGGTCACAGTCGGTAAGTCTACGAACCGGCGAATCGGCGCAGCACAAGGCCCCGCGTCACCCACGCAACAGCTCGGCGAGCACGGCGGCGTGCGAGTGCTCGACGTCTTTGGTCGCGGTCAGCAGCGTAACGTCGTTGCGCGCGTACTCCTTCAGCCGTTCGAGTGCCGTCGCCCGCTCACCGTGTGCCAGCTCGCTGACGTAGCGCTCCCGGAACTCGGCGAACCGCTCCGGCCGGTGCCCGAACCAGCTCCGCAGCTCCTTCGACGGCGCGACGTCGCGGAGCCATTCGGTGTAGTCCAGCGCGTCCTTGCGCACACCGCGTGGCCACACGCCGTCGATGAGCACCCGGACGCCGTCTGCCTCCGGTTCGTCGTAGACGCGGCGTACCCGGACGGTCATGGCTCAGCTCGTGCCCGCGATCGCGGCCGGGACTACCACGGCGACGACGACAGCCGCCGTCAGCTCCTCGACCGCCTTCTTGGTCTCCGCCGAGGCCCAGTTGCCCTCGGCGATCTGTGCCGCACGCTGCTTGGCGTCCTTGCGCTCGTGCTTATCGACGACCTCCCCCACGGCGTCGACGGCGGAGAGCAGCGCGATCAACGGCGCGGTGCGCTCGTCAGGGTCGGCGCCGTCGACAAGCACCGCACGCAGCCGCTCCCGCAGCGCGAGCTCGTGGCTGGTGTCCTGCGCCGGCCAGCGGGTCGTCGGGAAGATGCCGAGGACCTTGCCCTTCTCCTCCCGCAGGATGCCGCGCTCGGCGAGCATGGCGAACAACCGGTCGGCAAGGCCCGAACTCAGGCTCGGCACGGCATCCTTCGGCTTCTTGCCCTCGTACTTGGCGGCCTTGCCGAGCCAGTCGTCGAGGACGGTCTCCCCGGTCGGCGCGTCATCGGTGAGGGTCAGCCTGCCCTTCTCGGTGACGTCGAGCCTGCCGCGTTCGGCCAGCTCGATCAGAACGGCGCCCGCCAGCGCGTAGTCGAGGTTCCCCACTCCGGACTTGCGCCCCGTATCGTCGTCGTAGGACAGCAGCAACAGGTCCTCTGCGAGCAGCATGATCCCAGGCTAGGCCGATGCCGGGGCGCTCGCAGCTGGTTTGGAACGGAGGAATCACCCAGGTGGGTCGCATCACCGTACGCACGCCCGTGCTGGCCCTGCGCGCGGATGGCACCACGCGCAGGCAGGACACGCTGGCCGCCGAGGAGCCGCTTGAGCTGCGCGTCGACGGCCGCGCGCTGACCGTCACCATGCGCACGCCGGGCAGCGACGTCGAGCTGGCACACGGCTTCCTGCTGACCGAGGGCGTGATCGGTGCGCGAGAGGACGTCTCGACCGCGCGGTACTGCGACAGCGTGGACGACGAGGGGCGCAACACCTACAACGTGCTCGACGTGACGCTCGCGCCCGGCGTGTCGCCGCCGGACACCGGGGTCGAGCGGAACTTCTACACGACGTCGTCCTGCGGGGTGTGCGGGAAGGCGGCGTTGGACGCGGTGCGGCTGGCGTCGCGGTTCGACGTCGGCACCGACTTCGCGGTGACGCCGGAGATCTTGGGCGGACTGCCGGACACGCTGCGGGCGCGGCAACGGGTGTTCCAGGCGACCGGCGGACTGCACGCGGCGGCGCTGTTCAACGCATCGGGTGAACTGCTGGTGGTACGCGAGGACGTCGGCAGGCACAACGCGGTCGACAAGGCGATCGGCTGGGCGGTGATGTCCGAACGGGTGCCGCTGCACGACGCTGGCCTACTGGTGTCGGGACGGACGTCGTTCGAGCTGGTGCAGAAGGCCGCGATGGCGGGCATTCCGATGCTGGCTGCGATCTCCGCACCGTCGTCGCTCGCCGTGGAGTTGGCGGAGGAGCGGGACATGAGCCTGGTCGGGTTCCTGCGCGGCGGCGCGATGAACATCTACACCGGGGAGAAGCGGGTGTCACTGCCGTAGTCGGGTACCGCCCGGTTGGTGGTGCGCGTGATCGACTTCTGGCCGTACCGTGGCAGACGAGGGAGCTGCTATGGGCGATGATCGGGTCAGCAGGCGGACGATGCTCACGGCGGGTGCGACGGGGCTCGCGCTCACCGGTGGCGGCCTCGCCACGCTACTGCGCTCATCCGGCGCCGGTGGCGCCTCCCCGGCCAGCTACTTGAGCCTGCGCAGCGTCGAGCGCGTGCACTCCTGGGCGCGGGGCCGCGACGTCGACCTCGTCACCATGCTGCCGCGCCACGACGTCCCCGAGTCGCTGCCGGTGTGTCTGGTGCTGCACGGCCTGGGTGGCAACGCCGTCGGCACCCACCGGTACGGCTTCGGCCTGCGTCTGGTGATCGAGGCGTCGCGCGGCACGATCCCGCCGTTCGCGCTGGTCGCCGTCGACGGTGGGGACAACTACTGGAACCAGGTGCGCGAGGGTGACGACCCGATGGCGATGTTGCTCGACGAGCTTCCAGTGTGGCTGCGTGAGCGGGGCCTCGCTGAGCGGCCGTTCGCGTGCACCGGGGTGTCGATGGGCGGGTTCGGCGCGTTGCTGTACACCCGCATGCGTGCGGAGCGTCGGGAGCCCGTCCGTGCGACGGCTGCGGTGTCGCCCGCGTTGATCACGTCCTGGGCAGTGATGCGCACCCGGCGGATCTTTCCGTCCCGCACAGCCTGGACGACGCTGGACCCGCTCCGTCACCCGGACGCGATAGGCGACAGCCCGCTCGGCGTCTGGTGCGGGGCGGACGACCATTTCGTCACGGGCGTCCGACGGCTCATCCGGATGACACAGCCAGCGGTGGCCTACATCGGGCCTGGCGGGCATACGGCGGACTTCGTCGAGGGTGTCGCGGACGACGTCGTGCGGTTCCTCGGCACGAACGCGCCCGGGTGACGGCAGGCGGCTCCGGACGTCGAACACGGCGTCCGGTGCGTGGGACACGGCGTTCTAAGCGACGAACACAACGTCCCGAAGACGGGACACGGCGTTCTAAACGACGAACACGGCGTCGAGAACGGGGGACACGACCGCTGGACGCCCGCCCGGTGGTGCCTTAGGCCGACTTCTCGCCGCGCTCGGCTTGGGCCCTGCGGCGGGAGGGGCGGCGGGACACGATCGTCGGGTTCACGTTCTCC
>WHUD01000529.1 GCA_009377385.1 Actinophytocola sp. | reverse complement strand
ACTATCTCAGCCGTAATCGCCCTACACTTCTACGCGATCAGCTGAATAACCCTCAGTCCAGCTATCCCGTCAGAAGGTGCCTGGCAGGCTTCTGCTGATTCCGTTTGTGGTGTCAGTAACGGTGACGTTGCTGAACTCGACCGTCATCGGTGGGCTGCAGCTCGGCTGGAAGGTCGCGGTAACGGTGAGCGTGAAGTTGGCCTTGCCGTTCTGCACCGGGAAGTCGCCCTCGGCATTGAAGCTTTGCTTGTTGGCTGCCTTCGGCTTGTTGCTGCCTGGGTTCACACAGGCCGCATCTGCGGAGAGCACGATGTGGACCTGTTCGAGGTTTCCGAGCCCGGCCTCCTTACCGCTCACGGTGAGGGAATTACCATCGCGAGAGATCGAGAAGGCGTTGTTGATGAAGTGTGCACTACCTGCCATCGCGGTCGGCATCACAAGAAGAAAGGCGCCAAGCATGGCAGCGAACACCACAGTGAATCTACGCATGGATGCTCCTCTTGAAATTGTCGTTGGGCGGACAGTCGGCCGCCCAACTAAAAGATTCGCTGACCACGAAAGAAAGTTACTAAGGAGATCGTAAGTAAGTCGACTTCCTATGCGGTGATGTAGCGCAGGTC
>WHUD01000528.1:289-621 GCA_009377385.1 Actinophytocola sp. | reverse complement strand
AAACCAATGCCGCCGTGCCTGCGGCCGCAAACAGCCACCAGTTCACGGTCATACCGTGCTTCCGTGCACGCATCCGATACCACACACCTGTCACGGCGAACAGCAACGCCAGCCCAGCGAACCAGAAGACATACGACGCCACCACGTCGCGCTGCACGTCGGGAAGCCCAGCCCACGCCGGGTACTCGATGAGATACGCGCCCTGCTGCCTGCTCTGGAACGGGTACCGGTAGAGCACGATGCTCGCCAAGATCAGCGCCGCAACCAACCCGGCAGGAACCCAGGCGCCGCCATGGGCCTGCGTGCGTGCGTACTGGCGTAGCCGTTGAACG
>WHUD01000528.1:0-279 GCA_009377385.1 Actinophytocola sp. | reverse complement strand
GAGAACTTTGCAATGCAGAGTATGTCGCTATCGCGGTGCCGTCAATCGAACATTCACCTGGGCTGCTTGACTCCGCGCTGCGAACAGCCGAATCCAGCGATCCTGGACGGGGCATGAGATACCCACTCCCAGCAACATGCCACCAACATGCCCCGGTCAACAGCGGTCAACCGAGGCACCCCAGGACCGACACCGGCCGCAGGTCAGGGCCACTTTCCAGCCACCTCGGGATGATTCCCAAGCTGAGAACGCGGGTTCGATTCCCGTCATCCGCTCTCA
>WHUD01000527.1 GCA_009377385.1 Actinophytocola sp. | reverse complement strand
ACGAGATCATCGCAAAAATCAAACGAAAAGAAACTTACCGCTCACGACACTAGGTTCGGCTCACAGGCACAGATCGCCGCCTGGATAACGGAATAGCGCGAAAGGTGACCGCGGGGCGGGCGGGCCACCCAAGCGGTTCCGTGGCCCGCCC
The DNA here is from genome assembly GCA_009377385.1 of Actinophytocola sp. GTDB lineage: Bacteria > Actinomycetota > Actinomycetes > Mycobacteriales > Pseudonocardiaceae > Haloechinothrix_A. The sequence continues at coordinate 471 of WHUD01000527.1, read as the reverse complement.
GCTACCCGTAGACGGCTAAGGCCTGCGAACTGGTCCCGTGGTGCTGCGCACAATCAGCTTCGGGGTCAGGACCACATTACGGGCGTTGGTTCGCACGCCTTCGAGCCGTTCAACCGCGGCGTTTACGGCATGCTGAGCTTGTTGCGGCACGGCTTGACTGACCGTGGTCAGGTCCACGTATGCCATTTGTGACAGCAGGCTGTTGTCATATCCGGCCACCGAGACCGAGCCGGGCACGTCAACGCCCGCACGATTCAGGCCGTCGAGCAGCCCCGTGGCACACCGATCGTTGGCCGCCACCACGGCGGTGGGAAGCCGCGTCCCTGCGAGGAGGGCCTGCGACGCGCGTTTGCCCGCCTCTTCGGTGTAATCACCGGCGATGATGCGCAGGTGCTCGTCGAGGCCGTGCCGGTGCATGGCTTTGCGGTAGCCGCGGCGGCGATCGGAAGCGATCGTTCCGCTGCCACCGTC
>WHUD01000526.1 GCA_009377385.1 Actinophytocola sp. | reverse complement strand
AAGCCAACCGCGACACGCCCGAGAACGACCTAGCCAATTACTGCGCGACCCCTAAAGCTCAACCTCGTCTCGCTGCGGGAGCTGGTCGTCCCGTTCGGGCAGGTGCCGCGATGACTACGAAGACGACGCTGCGTGAACGCCTGGAGGAGTACCTGGCGATGCGCCGGTCGCTCGGGTTCCAGCTCGATGACATTGAGCGGCAGGTCGGCCTGTTCTGCATCTGGCTTGAAGCTCGTGGACAGGTCCAGACCTTCACCATCGACGACGCGGTGGCGTGGGCCCGTCTCAACCCCGACGCGCATCCCTCGTGGTGGGCGACGCGCCTGTTGTTGGTGCGCCGCTTCGCGGCCTACCTCAACGCCAACGGTGTCGACGTCCCGGTCATCCCGAGCGGTCTGCTGCCGGCCAAGAAGCCCCGGGCGGTGCCCTTCATCTACAGCCAAGATGACGTCGATGCGTTGCTCGCCGCCTGCGACTCCGAGTTCGCCGACGAGCGGGTCGCCATGACTGTGCGCACCGTCATCGGGCTGCTCGCGGCTACGGGCCTGCGGATCAGCGAAGCGCTGAGCCTGGGAGTCGATGACATCGACTTCGACAACGACGTGCTGGTGATCAAGGCCGT
>WHUD01000525.1:300-622 GCA_009377385.1 Actinophytocola sp. | reverse complement strand
ATTCCCGTCATCCGCTCCAACCGCAAAACCCCAGGCCACACGACGTCTACTGTGGACCTGGGGTTTCGCGTATCGGAGATCAACACGGGTTCCCAACAACATCCCAGCAACTAGCGAGTGCGAGCCGGGACGCCTGCCGACCCGTCATCGTCGTCCCCACCGCGTCTCTTCTTACGCTTCTTGGTGCGCTTCTTCTCGGCATCACGGTGCTCGTCGACGAGCTGGGACAGGCGCTCCGCGATCATCCGGTCCGCCTCACTCGTCGCCCGCTGATAGATCAGGGCGGCTCGCATGTCGTCGTGGCCCATCCGCGCCATGAGGT
>WHUD01000525.1:0-290 GCA_009377385.1 Actinophytocola sp. | reverse complement strand
GGCGAGACCGAGGTTCGCCACGACCTTGGCCCAGCGGGTGCGCTGGTTGAAATTCGGCCGCCGAACAGCGTTGCCGTCACGTTCCCCGGTGAACAGCAAGGCATCACCTGCGGGCCCGGTGAACGTCCGCAAATGCTTGACGATCTCGGACCGCACCGCTTCCGGCACGATCACCTCACGGACGCCCGCCCGTGACTTCGGTGGCCCAGCGACGATGCCCTCGCCCGGTACCTCGACGAAGGCGCGAGACACCCGAACCGTGCTGCCGTCCTTGGCAACATCGCAGCGCC
>WHUD01000524.1 GCA_009377385.1 Actinophytocola sp. | reverse complement strand
GTTGTCTGTTCCCGTGCCGCGGCCGCGATCACCCGGGTCGCGCCTTCTACCGGACGTCGTAGCATCCACATACGTCCGGAGTACCCTGCGGTGCCCTGCGCAACACGCGACGCCGGCGGGCCGATCAGGAGATGTGCGTGACCGACTACGGACATCCAGTGTGGTTCGCTCTATCACGGACTGCCGGGCGGCAGATCAGAGAGGCCGCTCCACGCGACGCGCAGCCGAGTAGCGGCGTTTGACGCGGTAGCGATCGCCGGTGTTCATTAACGAATGTTGATGAACACCGGTTCACGGCACCCGAGGGAGGACCGCATGGCCGGCATCATCAACACCGCGCAGGCGGCGGCATGGAACGGCTCTACGAGGGTGAGCACTGGGCCACCTATGGCGACCGCTACGACGTGGTGAAGCGGATGGCACCGGGGACGGTGCGGGCGAGCGCCAACGCTCACCGATACCCTGCCTCGGACCGAGCCCGCGGTGGCCTTCGATTGTCATCGTTCTGACAGCGGCGATCCGACCGCCCTTCTGGGAATGTGGTCGTCTGGCCAGTAGCTCGCCAGTCAGGCCGTCCACTCGGTGCTCAGGCGGCGCAGCAGGAGAGTTTGTGTACGTCGCGG
>WHUD01000523.1 GCA_009377385.1 Actinophytocola sp. | reverse complement strand
CGTGGCCGGGTTCGTCCCGCCGACGAGATCGATGTAGAAGTCGTTGTAGCTCTCGCGCGCAGCGACCTTGAGACCGCCCTCGAAGCGGTTGAAATAGACGATGCTCGGCTTCGTCCCCGACGTTCCGGGGGCGGCGTTCTTGATCTCGGTCATCCGCTCGTCGAGGCGTGCGTTCAGCCGCTTGGCTCTGCGCTCCTGGCCGAGGAGCGTGCCGAACAGCGTGATCCACTCCGTGAGGTCGCGTTGTGTCCCGTAGCTGAGGCCGACGACGTCGAGGCCCGCGTCCTCGAGCGGCCCGACGATCCCCGTTCCCTCGTCACCCCACTGGACCACGACGTCCGGGTTCAGCGCGACGATGCTCTCCACGTTCGGCGCGAAGTCCTGCGTCGCGATACCGTGCGCGATCTTCGCCGCCGCGGGGAACATCTCCCCCATGATCCCGTCGCGGATGGCAATCCAGGAGGCCTCGTGCATGCCGACCAGATGGTCGACGCCCTTGTCGACGGCGATGACCATGGAGGCGGCCGGCATCGGGATGGTCACCATCCGGCGTACCGGGCCGTCGAGCGTGACCTTCTTGCCGCGCTGGTCGGTGACCGTGATCCGCTCGCGTCCTCCGCCGG